>JAHRWT010000082.1 GCA_019105045.1 Sterolibacterium sp. | reverse complement strand
GCTCTCGCCTTGCTCCGTCAGGATAAGCAATACCCAAAACGCAGCCTGCGATCCAAACGCAAAACGGCTGAGCGCCTCCCCGATTACCGGGCTTCTTTGCTCGGCCTATCTACTCGGGGGTAAATGCGATTGCCCTAAGGGCTGCTTTAATTGGTAATATGCCGACCTTTGTAACAAAAAGAAACCAAGATGTTCGGACGTTTTATGCCCACTGAGGGCAAGTTTTTCGAGTTGTTCAATGCTCACGCCGAGCAGATTGTTGCCGGCGCGGTTGAGCTGGCAACCTTGCTGTCCAAGCTGGGTGATACCGTGCAGACGGCCGATGATCACGTCAAGCTGATTGACTCGATCGAGAAGCGCGCTGACCAGATCACTCATGAGACGGTCACGCTGCTGCACCGGACCTTCATTACCCCCTTCGACCGCGACAACATTCACCAACTGATTTCCAATATGGACGACATCCTCGACATGATCCAGGATGTCGCGGAATCGCTGGTGCTCTACGACATCCGCAAGATCGCGCCGGAAGCCCGGCGGCTGGCCGAACTGTGCCTGGCCTGCTGCGAACGGGTGAAGATCGTGGTCGGCTTGCTGCACAACATGGAGCACGCGCAGACCATACTCAAGGTCTGCCGTGAGATCGACGAGCTCGAAAATGATGCCGATCACGTCATGCGGGCGGCCATTTCCGGGCTGTTCCGTGAAGAGGATGATGTGCGCGAGATCATCAAGTTGCAGATGCTTTATGACCTGCTTGAATCAGTGACCGATCGCTGCAACGATGTTGCCAACATCGTCGAAGGCATCGTGCTTGAAAACTCCTGAAAGCGTCTGATGGGCACTGCTGCCGCTCGGCGCTTTGGGCGCTTGTCTTTCTCCTTGTTGTTTCTTTATTCACCGTTCCCTGACTGTACGCCATGCATTCGCTGGAAATAGGGCTCTGGGTGGTTGTCGTGCTGGTGACTCTGGCACTGCTGTTCGATTTTATGAATGGCTTTCACGACGCCGCCAACTCCATCGCCACCGTGGTTTCCACAGGTGTGCTGAAACCGAATCATGCAGTGATGTTCGCTGCCTTCTTCAACGTTGTCGCGCTGTTCGTCTTCCAGCTCAAGGTGGCGGCCACCATCGGCAAGGGGACCATCGATCCGGGCATCGTCGATCACTACGTCATTTTTGGGGCCTTGATCGGCGCCATATCCTGGAATCTGATCACTTGGTATTACGGTATTCCGTCGAGCTCTTCGCACGCCCTGATCGGCGGCCTGGTCGGCGCCGGCGCGGCCAAGGCGGGCAACGATGCGCTGGTGTGGTCGGGCATTGGCAAGACGGTGGCTTTCATCCTGGTTTCCCCGCTGCTCGGTTTTCTGCTGGGTTCGCTGCTGATGCTGCTCGTTTCCTGGCTGTTCGTCAGGGCGACGCCACGCCGCATCGATCGCTGGTTCCGCCGCCTGCAACTGGTTTCGGCGTCTCTCTACAGCCTGGGGCATGGCGGCAATGATGCGCAGAAGACGATCGGCATCATCTGGATGCTGCTGATTGCCAGCGGCCACGTTGCTGCCGGCGAGTCGATGCCGCCGGCCTGGGTGATCATCGTCTGTTATCTGGCGATCGGCCTGGGCACGCTGTTTGGCGGCTGGCGCATCGTCAAGACCATGGGGCAGCGGATCACCAAGCTCAAACCGGTGGGCGGCTTCTGCGCCGAAACCGGCGGGGCAATTACTTTGTTTCTGGCGACTTTCCTGGGTATTCCGGTATCCACCACGCATACCATCACGGGCGCGATCGTCGGTGTCGGCTCGACCAACGATGCCCGCAAGGTGCGCTGGGGCGTGGCGGGAGCCATCGTCTGGGCCTGGGTATTGACCATTCCCTGCAGCGCGCTGATTGCCGCCATTGCCTGGTGGCTGGGGCAGATGCTGCTTTGAGCGCATGACGGCCCGCCACTGTTTTTCACGTTGTTGAGTGGCAGGTTGTTGACCGCAAGGAGTCTAGAGGCATGACGGACAGGCTCGCCGGAACTGCGGCCAACAACAGGAATGCTGCCCGTGTCGGTCGGCCGCGCGGCAGCAACAAGGAGGTCAAGCTGGCGCAGATACTGCTGGCAGCGCGGCGCCAGTTTGCCGAAAAAGGCTATGCGCAGACGACATTCAAGGATGTCGGTCGGGCCGTGGGCATGACCCATGCCGCCCTGTATTCGTATTTTTCGTCCAAGCTGGATTTGTATGCAGCAACGTTGCTCGATGCACAGAGCGTACTGCTGCCGGAATACCTGCGTGCGCTGGCAGAATGCACAACCTTGCGGGAGCGCTTCGATCGTATCCTGATGGCCTCGGCGGCGGCGGCTGACCGCGACCTGACAGTGACCGGATTTCTCGCTGCCGTGCCCATAGAAATGCGCCGTCATCCAGAGCTGCAGGAAGAGTTGCTGAAGCGGAGCAATGGTCTTTACCAGACCTTGAGCGCAATGTTCGAGGAGGCCAAGCAGTCCGGCGAATTGAATCCTGAACTGAGTACAGAGAATCTGATCACGGCGTTCTTTGGCGGGGCACTGGGTGTGTCACTGTTTCATTACGGTATGCACGCTTCGACGCGGCTGACGGATGCCATGGCGATTTTTGCGCACCTTGTCGATCAGGGGTTCGCGACCGGAGACATTGCTCCCGCTGCGGCATCCTCATCCGCAGCGGGCAACTCCGGGCTTGTCCGAGGGGTGCGCAAGCCGGCAAAATCCGCGCCGAAAGCCTGATAATCGAGCCCTTGCACATGAGAACCTGAGGCATGGAGGGTGCGTCATGAAACTGGAAGACTTGTTGCCGGCGCTGGCATCGCGGATTGCGCTGATCCGTCGTGATTTGCACGCGCATCCGGAACTGGCGTTTGGTGAATGGCGCACTGCCGATATCGTTGCCGCCCATCTGCAGCGGCTGGGATTGCAGGTGACACGTGGCCTGGCCGGTACCGGCGTGATCGGCACGCTACGGCAGGGCAACAGCCCGCGGGCGATTGGTCTGCGAGCCGATATGGATGCGCTGCCACTCGAAGAACTCAATGCCTTTGCTCATCGTTCCACCCATCCCGGGCAGATGCATGCCTGCGGCCATGACGGCCATACGGTGATGCTGCTGGGGGCGGCCGAAGCCCTGGTTGCGCTGCGTGATGTACATGATGCCGACTGCTTTGACGGTACGGTGCATTTCATCTTCCAGCCGGCGGAGGAGCACGAAGGTGGGGCGCGCGTGATGGTGGCGCAGGGATTGTTCGAGCGTTTTCCGATGGAAGCCGTGTATGGTCTGCACAATTGGCCCGGCCTGCCGGTGGGCGAGATGGCCATCATGGCCGGGCCAGTGATGGCCGGTGCCGATCGCTTCGATATCACCCTCCGGGGGCGTGGCGGTCATGCCGCCATGCCGCATCAGGCCTGCGATACCGTGCTGGCCGGCGCGGCTTTGGTGCAGGCCCTGCAGATGCTGGTCGGGCGCAATACCGACCCGCTGGAGCCGGCCGTGCTTTCCGTCACGCGGTTTCATGCCGGTCATGCGGACAATGTCTTGCCCGAACAGGCGCAGCTGGGCGGGACGGTGCGTACCTTCAGCGTCGAACAGCAGCAACTGATGGAATCCGGTATGCGGCGGGTCTGCGCGGGCATCGCCGCTGCCTACGGCGTGGTGATCGAACTGGACTATGCGCGTGGTTATCCCCCCACCATCAACAGCGAGGCAGAGGCCGCATCCTGTATTCAGGCGGCGAGCCAGCTACCCGGTATCAAGCAGGTGCGGCGAGACCTGCGTCCCAGCATGGGGGCGGAAGACTTTGCCTATCTGCTGCGCGAGCGGCCGGGCTGTTATGTCTGGCTGGGCAATGGTGGCGAGAGTGGCAGGGCAGGCGAGCCGGCGCAGGGCAGCTGCATGCTGCACAGCCCGCATTACGATTTCAACGATGAGATCATCCCGTTGGGTATCGGCTACTGGGTGCGACTGGTGGCGCAGGTGCTGCCGCTGGCTGGCTGAAGACTCGGTGACAGGCGCAGCGCAGGCGGAATAAACCTGCGGCTTGCGTCCGGCATCCTGGTTTGGCTCGTTTATTTCTTCTCGCGTTTTTTCCAGACGATGGGAATCACCTGGGGGCGATCCGACGGCATGGCCATGAGTTCGGCGGTGCGATTGACCATGGTCAGGTCCTGGTCGGCTTGCGCCTGTTGGTCACGTTTGCGCGGCGGAATCGGCTGGCCCCGGCGGGCGGCCATGGCAGCGGAGAGAAAATCGGTCAGTTGATCTTCCAGACCGACTTCATTGATCATCTGGATTTCCAGCTGTTCGTGATAGGCCGCTTCCTTGCCGGGACGCTGGTCGTAGGCGGCGTGGATATCGATTTTTTCGTCGGCCAGCAGACCTTTGAAAACCAGCTCGCATTCGTTGCCGGGATCCTGATCCAGATTGGCGGTGCGGTCGAGGACGAAGCGCACAGATGCATAAGGATTGCCCTGTGCATCAACGCCCTCCCGCTTGTCGGCCGGGAAACCGTTGCCGATGGCATCCGAGGCGAATTCATGAAACATCGGGGCGGCCAGAGTGTTCAGAATCTGCATGAACTCATTCCTGAAACTGCGTGGGTCTTCCTGTGTGCTGCTGTGTTGGTGTGACATGGTGTTTTCCAATGATTTCAGATAAATCAAAAAACCTTGTTAATACAATGGTTTCCTGAGGCTTTTGAGAAGGATGGAAGGATACCAGAGCACTGTGGAGAGCGCACGCGAATCAGGCTGAAGGCTGCGGGAAAGCGTTTGAGTGGTTCAGCGTCCGGTCAGTTGGTGGCGTTGTCCCGGGTTGCCCTTGTTGCCGGTATTGCCGCGTTTGTCGCTGCCATGCGCGTGGGCCGGCTGGGCAGCAAAGCCTCTGGTCTTGCCTGCCGGTTTGCCGGCATGTTTTTGCCAGGGTTGCTTGCCCGCCGGGGTGGCTTTGTCCCCCTGCCATTTGTTTTTGCGCGGCTTGTCGAAATTTGCGGGCGCGCGTACCGGCTCATGGCCGACGATGACTTCAACCGGAATCGGTTGCTTGGTGAATCGCTCGATGTTGCGTACGTTGAAGCGCTCGCCGTGATTGACTAGTGAGATCGCTTGGCCGTTGCGTCCGGCGCGGCCGGTGCGGCCGATACGGTGTACGTAATCTTCCGGATTTTTCGGCAGGTCGTAGTTGAAGACGTGGGAAATCGTCGGCACGTCAATGCCGCGTGCGGCCACGTCGGTAGCCACCAGAACGCGCACTTCGCCATTGCGCACGGCGCGCAGGGTGCGGTTGCGCGCGCCCTGGTGCATGTCACCGTGCAGGGCGGCGGCGGCAAAACCAGACAGGTTGAGGCGCTCGGAGAGCAGATCGGCATCGCGCTTGGTGGCGGTGAAGACGACGCATTGGTCGATGCTGATGTCGCGCAGCAGATGGTCAAGCAGGCGGTTCTTGTGGGCCAGGTCGTCGACGAAGTGCAGGCGCTGGGCGATGTTTTCGTGCTTCGAGGTGGCGCCGGCAATGCGGATGACCAGCGGATCATGGGTGATGCGCTGGGCCATCTGGCCGACCATGCCGTCGAGCGTGGCCGAGAACAGCAGCGTCTGCCGGGTGGTCGGCGTGGCGGCGACGATGCGCTCGATATCGTCGATGAAGCCCATGTCGAGCATGCGATCGGCTTCGTCGAGCACCAGCATTTCAAGTTGCGAGCAGTCGATCTTGCCGGATTCCATGTGGTCGATCAGGCGGCCTGGCGTGGCGACGAGTATCTGCGGATTGCGCGCCAGCAGCTGCATCTGCTTGACATAGGGCATGCCGCCGAGGATGGCCACGGATTTGATGAAGCGCAGCTGGGCAGCGTATTTTTCAGTGGCGGCGGTGACTTGCAGGGCCAGTTCGCGCGTGGGGGCCAGTACCAGCACCTTGGGCTGGGCCGGCTGGAAGCGTGGCCGCTGGCCCCGGCTGGCCGCAGATTGGCGCAGCTGGTTGGGCGTTTTTCCTGTAGGGGCGTTCTGTCTGGGCGCCGCAGCCAGGCGATGGATGGCCGGCAGCATGAAGGCGGCGGTCTTGCCCGAACCGGTTTGTGAGGACACCAGCAGATCGCGCCCTTCGAGAACGGCGGGAATGGCTTGCTGCTGGACCGCCGTGGCGGCGCTATAGCCCGCGTCGGCGATGGCCTGGAGCAGGGCGGGATGGAGATTGAGTTCGGTGAAGTTCATGGTCGTTCTTTCTGTCAGGAGTTGGCCTGCGGACAATCTGCCCGCAACGGCACATGCAGGCGGCGCTGGCGACAGCACGGGCCGTCAGCCACCTCGCTTGCGAGAGGGAGAGTGCTACGCCAACCAGAGAAACGAACAGAGCTTCGGAAAAATTCTGCGAGATTCCGACACAACGGCACAAAAGCTTTGCGCCGGGAGGGTGTCATGGTCATGACTGTCATGACGGGAGTGACACCAGAGGGCGGGAGGCTTCAACGCGATAGGGTTTGCGGAGCGCGTGGTCTGCATCAGTCAGCAAATCTTGCTGTGATGCAGGGGCCGTATTCTACACGGATGGGTTGTCTTGTTGCACGGTTGTGAGGGTTGTTTGTTGGCGATTTGCTTCATTTGCGGCCGGCAGGAGGCGCTGCTGGCCGCTTCCGCGCGGCAGGGGTTGTGCCGTCGGTCTTTGCTTCACCCTGTTCAATCAGGTAGCGGGCTGTTTTGTCGCGGGCCAGCAGGCGGGTCAGCCAGGGCAGGGTGGCTTCCAGCGTGGCGGCCAGCGTCCACGGTGGATTGATGACGAACAGGCCGCTGCCGGTCATGCCCTTGGCCGCCGGGGCCGTTGTCACGCTCAGGCTGACATGCAGCCAGCTGTGCAACGGCAATGTCTTGAGACTGTCCGGTAGCTGGCGCGATTCGGTGCGCGCCAGTTGCGGATACCAGAGCGCATAGGTCCCGGTGGCAAAGCGTTGCAGAGCCTCTCGCAGCACTTCGACGACCTTGCGATATTCCTGTTTGTCCTCATAGGCCGGATCGATCAATACCAGCGCGCGCCGTGGCGCGGGCGGCAGCAGTGCCTTCAGGCCCAGGTAACCATCGCTGGCCTGCACCTGGACGCGGCGGCCGGCATGGTTGAACAACTGCTTGAGCAAGGGATGATCGCTGCTGTGCAGCTCGAACAGTTTGATGCGGTCCTGCTCACGTAGCAGGCTGTGCGCTATCCACGGCGAGCCGGGGTAGTGATGCAGCTGGCCGTCTGGATTCAGTTGCCGTACCACATCAACATAGTCGGCCAGGGCAGCCGGCAGATCATCGCGCTGCCACAGGCGGCCGATGCCGTCCTGGTATTCGCTCAACTGGCGGGCGTAGCCACTGTCCAGGGCATATCTGCCCGCCCCGGCGTGGGTGTCGATATACCAGAACGGCGTTTCTTTTTGACACAGGTGGCCGATAAGCTGACTGAGCACGAAGTGTTTCAGCACGTCGGCATGATTGCCGGCATGAAAGGCGTGGCGGTAGCTGAACATGGATGTTTCCGCTGAACGCGGCTGGCGATGGATATGGAGAATGCGCGCAGTTTATCGCGAGGCATCCAGTTGTTTCAGTTTGCGCGGTGTGCCCCAGCGTGTGATTGCATGTGGCTGTTCAACGTTGTAGCGATGTGCCCTGCGCATGTTAGAGTGCGTGAGCTATCGATGGCTCACGCCGCTTCTGCATTGCGCGGTGGTGCCAGACAGGGCAACGAATGGATCGACCCGGACAGGAGGGAACATGCAACTGGAGTGGTGGCATTGGGCAGTCGGCGGCATTCTGCTGGTCATCGCCGAACTGGCGCTGCCGGGGTTCGTGGTGATCTGGTTTGGCCTGGGCGCGTTGTTGGTGGCGCTTTTGCTGGCGCTGTTGCCGGACATTGGCCTGACGACGCAACTGTTGGTCTGGCTGATGGTTGCGCTGAGTCTGCTGGCGGTCTGGTTCAAGGTGTTCAGGCGCGATGCGCACAAGACGCGCATCGGCATGTCGCAGGCCAGTCTGCTTGGCGAGATCGGGCTGCTGACGCATGATGTGGCGCCGTTCCAGAAAGGCCAGATGCGTCTGCAAAAGCCCATGTTGGGCAGCGAACTTTGGCCGTGCATTGCCGATACGGCCCTGTGTGCCGGCGAACGCGTCAAGGTGCTGGCGGTGGAAGGCAGTCTGTTGAAAGTGGGCAAACCCTGAAGGAGAGGATGATGGGCGCAGGTACCGTTTTTGTGATTGCCCTGCTGGTGTTTGCAGCAGTGACCTTGGCCAAGGGACTGCGCATCGTGCCGCAGGGTACGGAATGGATCATTGAGCGTCTGGGTAAATACCACGTTACCCTGCATCCGGGCCTCAATATCATCATTCCCTATATCGATGATGTGGCCTACAAATTGGTGACCAAGGACATCATTCTCGATGTGCAGGAGCAGGAAGTGATCACCAAGGACAATGCGGTGATCTTGGTCAATGCGATTGCCTTCATCAAGATTACCGACCCGATCAAGGCGGTCTATGGCGTGACGGATTTTTCCGAGGCCATCCGCAATCTGATCATGACCACGCTGCGTTCCATCGTTGGCGACATGGAACTGGACGAGGCGCTGTCCAGTCGCGACCAGATCAAGGCCCGGCTGCGCGAGAGTATTGCCGATGAAGCCATCGACTGGGGCTTGACAGTGAAATCGGTAGAAATCCAGGACATCAAGCCTACGTCATCCATGGTGCTGGCGATGGAAGCCCAGGCTTCCGCCGAGCGTGAGCGCAAGGCCATGGTGACCAAGGCCGAAGGCGCCAAGCAGGCGGCCATACTGGAAGCCGAAGCGCGCCTGGCGGCGGCCAAGCAGGATGCAGAAGCCCAGGTGCGACTGGCCGAAGCCAGTGCGGAAGCCATTCGCCGGGTGGCCGCCGCCATTGGCGATCAGGAAGCGCCGATGCGTTACATGCTGGGCGAACGTTATCTGGTAGCGCTGGGCAAACTCAGCGAATCAGCCAATGCCAAGACGTTGGTGCTGCCGGCCGATATTCAGGAAGCGCTGGGTGGTCTGCTGGGGCGTGGCGGGGGAAAACAGACGGGCAAATAGGCAAGCCGCAAGTCACAGGTCGCAAGTCATTTATCAGACGATGCGCGGGTCGTCGGCCGGTGGCCAGAGGTTTTCAATTCTTGACCGTTTTCAGCAGACGGTTTTTCTCGCGTACCCAGTCGCGCTGTTTTTCCGTTTCGCGTTTGTCGTATTGCTTCTTGCCCTTGGCCAGGCCCAGGCCGAGTTTGATGCGGCCTTTGCTGTAGTGCAGATCCAGTGGCACCAGCGCATAGCCAGCGCGCTCGACCTTGCCGATCAGTTTGCTGATTTCACCGCCATGCATCAGCAGTTTGCGAGTGCGTGTGGGATCGGGCTTGATGTGGGTTGAGGCCTGAATGAGCGGACTGATGTGGGCGCCGATCAGGAACAGTTCGCCATTGCGCAGGACCACGTAGGCTTCCTTGATCTGCGCGCGGCCGGCGCGGATTGCCTTGACTTCCCAGCCTTCCAGCACCAGTCCGGCCTCGTGGCGTTCCTCGATGAAGTAATCGTGAAAGGCTTTTCTGTTGTCGACAATGCTCATGGCGGCGCAGGCGGTAAAATGGCGCCCATTCTAGCAGTCCGGGGTTTTCCCGCAGGCGACGGCGCATCGGTGCATCGGCGCATCTCTTGTGGGTCTGGCCTCTCATGTGCTGCACAACTCACTTGATTCCCTGGTGTTCCAAGCGCATGGCCGTCATCGAAAAATCTGTCCTGATCGAGCGTAGTGCGGCGCAGATGTTCAATCTGGTTGACGCGGTCGAGGACTATCCGAAGTTTCTGCCCTGGTGTGGCGGCAGTGAAGTGATCGAGCGCACGGCAGAAAAAACCATGGCACGGGTACATATTCGTTATCGCGGCATCAAGTCACATTTTGCCACCGAGAACCGCAAGGAATATCCCACGGCAATGACCATGAAGTTGCTCGAAGGCCCGTTCAGGACGCTGGATGGCAGCTGGCATTTCAAGCCGTTGACCGAGCAGGCCTGCAAGGTGGAGTTCCGTCTGCATTATGAGTTCTCCAGCAAGCTGCTGGAAAAGGCCATCGGTCCGGTGTTCAATCACATCGCCGGCACCTTCGTCGAGTCCTTTGTCAAGCGTGCCTATACCGCAGCGGTAGAGGCGGGTTGAGGCGCATGTAAATCCTGGTTTTTATCGGCATCCTCATCCGGGACATAGATGCAGTAGCGGTTCTTGCCTGCCTGTTTGGCCTGGTACATGGCCTGATCGGCGTGACGCAGCAGTTGCTCGGCGCTGGCAGCATCGTTGGGATAAAGCGTGACGCCGATACTGGCCGAGATTTGCAGCTTGAGCTCGTTCAGGCGGATCGGTGCGCACACACTGGCCAGCAGGCGTTGCAACAATGTGCGACAGGCCGCTTCGTCTTCCAGATCAGCCATGAGGATGACGAATTCATCACCGCCGATGCGCGCCAGCATGTCGCATTCGCGCAGTATGTGGCGCAGGCGCTGGGTTACCGCCACCAGCAGGGAATCGCCCACATCATGGCCGTAGGTGTCATTGATTTCCTTGAAACCATCCAGATCCATGTAACTGATGGCAATCAGCTGGCCTTGTGGCCGGGCGGCACCAAGCGTTTGTTGCAAGCGGGTGTTGAGCAGGAAGCGGTTGGGAACACCGGTCAGTGGGTCGAAATGGGCGAGCTGTTCGAGTTTCTGCTGCTGCGCCTTGAGCTGGCTGATGTCGGTCAGTGTGCCGGCAATGCGCAAGGGCCGACCTTGGGCGTCGCGCTGCATCACCATGCCGCGTGAAAGTGTCCATTTCCATTGGCCATTGCGGTCGCGCAGGCGCAGTTCCAGTGTGGTGGTTGCGGTTTGGCCATCGAGCAGTGCGGCATTGTTCCTTTCGACCGCCGCCCGGTCGTCCGGATGGATACGGTCATTCCAGGCACCGATTTCTTCAGCAGAAGTGTCTTCTGTATAGCCGAGCAACTGCTTCCAGCGCGCGCTGTAATCGATTGTGTTGGTTACGGCATTCCAGTCCCAGATGACATCACCCGCCGCGCCAATGGCCGACTGAAGCAAGTGTTCGCTGGAGCGCAAGGCTTCTTCCATCAGCGCGCGCTGGCTGATGTCATAGGCCAGGCCAAGCAGGCGCGGCTGACCGGCCAGTCGGCAATGCCGGGCATAGAAAAAATAGGGCATGGGCTTGCCATCGTGGCGTAGCAGCAAGGCTTCTCCCTGCGCTTCACCCCGTTGAGCGGCTTCGCGCAGTTCGTTCATGATCTGCCCGCTGGTTTCGGGCGCCAGCAGTTTTTCGATCGAAGCACCCAGCAGCTGTCCGGCTTCATAGCCGGTTTCTGTCAGCAAACGCTGGTTGACATGCAGCAGGCGGGCTTCGTCATCGAGCATGTAGAACAGGCCGGGCAGACTCTGGACGATGCTTTCGGACAGTTCAGCCTGCTCACGCAGGGACTGGGTTGCCAGTTTTCTTTCATGGCTGATCAGGCTCAGCGCAATGCCGACCAGAGTGATCAGCATGTGATAGAGGGACAAGTTGAGCAAGGCAACCGTGCTTGTCTCGATGGCAAAATATCCTTTGCCATGGCTGACCCCGCTCAGTACCTGCAGGATATTGATGAGTAACAGCAGCAAGACGCTGTGCCGATCAAAGCGCAGAGCGGCCCAGGCGATAAACAGCATGGACCAGTAAGGGCGGGCAATCGCGAGAAAAACGTCTTCCCACCAGCCGCAATAGATAATCTGCCCTGCCAGAGTGCTCAGAGCCAGAAAGGCCAACCATTCCAGCAGATGCCAGGAATCGGCAGGCTGCGCCGCTGAAACCGATGCCTGCGCAGCGTGCATGCGCAACCCGGTCAGGCCGGGTCGCTTGCGCCAGACCAGGATCAATGGCGTGAAAAACAGCATGCCGAAAAAATCGCCTTGCCACCAGTTGAGAAAATCCAGGGCCAGGGAGGACAACCCGGTGGGTGCTGCAAGCCATTGCGGAAACAAACCGATCGTTGGCCCAAGCAGGCAGGACGAGGCAGCCGCCACAATCAGCCAGCCAAAATCCTTGAGACGGTCGAAGTCATTGGAAAAACCCGTTTGCCGGCACAGATACCAGCAGGCGCAGAGGGTTTCTGCCAGGCTGCCGGCGCTAACCAGCACGACAGCGGGGGTGAAGCCGCCATTGATCCAGAGTGAGCTGAGTGCCGCGCCAGCCAGTACTCCGGGCCAGTAACGGTAGCCGCCCAGCAGCAGGCTTGCCAGGGCAATGCCGGGCAGCGGCCAGAACAGGGCAATCGGTCCCGTGCCGAATTGGGAATACAGGCTTGAAATCGGTGCCGAGCAGGCAAAGAGAACAAGAGCCAGCAGTAGATTGCCTGACCAGACATGCCGTGACGGATTTGTCAGCAGATGTTTGTCGGGAGACACGTTGCGAACCCCTTGCAGACAATCAGGTGGGGGAATTATTGGTTAGACCGTTCTGGATGACAAGTTTTGATTGCTGTTGTTTTGGGCACTACGGCACACTGCGATGTGCAGAGGCGCACCGCCTGATTTGGCGGCGATGTGTGGTGATTGTGGCGATACATGTTATCCAACAGCTTATTAAGAGTATGCTAATATACGAAAAGTCGTCTTGCGTCGGATTCGTGCAGATCAACAGGATGAACGCATGGCCTTGCCCACTTTGCTGCTGCTGATCGTTATTGGCCTGGCTGCCGGTGTGGCTTCGGGCATGTTTGGCATTGGCAGTGGCATCATGATTGTGCCGGCCCTGATCTATCTGCTGGGTTATAGCCGCGAAATGGCTGCGGGAACCAGTCTGGCCGTGTTGTTGCCGCCAGTGGGGATTGCCGCAGTCATTGTGTTTTACCGGCATGGTCAGGTCAATGTCGTTGCGGCTGTCGTGCTGGCGTTGTGTCTGTTGCTGGGAGGCGGCATCGGTGCGCAGCTTTCTCACGAGCTGGATCCGCAGTTGATGAAACTGTTGTTTGGCAGTCTGGTCACTGGGATCGGGCTGTTCATTCTTCGTGATGCTTTCAGGTAGGTTTGCACATGCTGGCTTCTGATCACGCCAATTTCTGGAATGCTCGTTACAGCGATGCCGGTGAAGATTATCTTTTCGGCATTGCGCCGGCAAGATTCGTTGCTGTGCATGGCGGGTTGTTTGCCACCGGCAACACAGTGCTTTCGGTTGCTGATGGCGAAGGGCGCAACAGCGTCTGGCTGGCGCAGCAAGGTCTGCAGGTAACGGCGCTGGAAGTGTCGACCGTCGCCTTGCGCAAGGCGCGCCAGCTGGCGCGGGTGAATCAGGTAGATGTCGAATTCATCGAAGCGAATGCGCTGGATTTTGCCTGGCCGCAAGCCTGCTTTGATCATGTGCTTGGCGTGTTCATCCAGTTTGCAACGGCGACTGAGCGGGAGGCGCTGTTTCAGGGCATGAAACAGGCCGTCAAGCCCGGCGGTTTGCTGCTGCTGCATGGCTATACCCCAAAACAGCTTGAATACCGAACGGGCGGCCCTTCCGCCATCGAAAATCTTTACACCAACGGAATGCTGCAAGCGGCATTTGCCGATTTTGAAATTATTGAACTGCGTGAGTATGAGGACGATCTGGCCGAGGGCGTGGCGCATCGTGGTCGTTCCGCGCTGATCGATCTGGTGGCCCGGCGGCCGGCAGATTCGGCGAATTGAATTTTTTTGACAACCGTTTTTTTCAACCAGGGAGTAATCATCATGACCAAGAACGCAGGGGGTTTCGATCGTGTTTTGCGCATAGTCCTGGGCGTTGCCCTCATCGCCTGGGCCGCTCTGTTCGATGGCCCGGTCTGGGCCTGGATTGGCATTCTGCCGCTGGCCACGGGTGCGTTGGGCTTCTGTGCGCTGTATACCTTGTTGGGTATCAACACCTGCCCAGTCAAGAAATAAGCAAGCAAGAAACAGGCAGCCGGGCGCGCGGGCTCATGGCCTACACGCCCGGCTGTTTCTCTGTGCTGTTACGGCCGCTGCGCTAGAATGCCGGCTTTCCTTCGGCTTTGAAACAACAGGCGATGAGCGCAGGTGACCTTGAAAGTGCGGTGAGCATGGCAAGCGTGGAAAGCATCACGGTAGAAGTCATTTATGCTCTGCCGCAGCAGCAAGACCTGGTGCAGTTGCAATTGCCCAGCGGCAGCAGTCTGCAACAGGCTGTCGAGCAATCGGGCCTGTTGGCCAAGTATCCGGAAATCGATCTGACCAGGAACAAACTGGGTATTTACGGCAAACTCAGCAAGGCTGATACCATGCTGCGCGATCGCGATCGCGTCGAGATCTACCGGCCATTGATCGCAGATCCCAAGGAAGTGCGCAAGCAGCGGGTGGCCGAAGGCAAGGCCATGAAAAAAGGCGGTGGCGCTGCGCAGACCGAGGCGCCGGTGCAAGTGCAGGCGTAGATGTCGTCCGCCTGATTGGCGCGCAGCGGATCACGTATAATCCGCCCTTTGGAACCAAGGATAGAAGATGCGAGTTCTCCACAAGGCATTGACGTTTGACGACGTCCTGCTCGTTCCCGCGCATTCCAGCATATTGCCGCGCGATGTTTCTCTTGATACCCAGCTGACTCGCAATATCCGCCTGCGTATGCCGCTGGTTTCGGCGGCCATGGATACCGTTACCGAATCCCGTCTGGCGATTACCCTGGCACAGGAAGGGGGTATCGGCATCATCCACAAGAATCTTTCGCCCAAGGTACAGGCGGCTGAAGTTGCCAAGGTCAAACGGCATGAAGCCGGTGTGCTGAAAGACCCCATCACCGTGCCGCCGAGCATGTTGGTGCGTGATGTTCTGGCCCTGACCCGTCTGCATCGTTTTTCCGGTCTGCCAGTAATCGAAGAAGGGCGTGTCGTTGGCATCGTCACCAACCGCGACTTGCGTTTCGAAACCAATCTCGACCAGCCGGTGCAGAACATCATGACACCGCAGGCGCGACTGATCACCGTCAAGGAAGGCACTTCGCGTGATGAGGCCAAGGCGCTGATGCACAAGCATCGCATCGAGCGCGTGCTGGTCATCAATGATGACTTCGAGTTGCGCGGCCTGATCACGGTCAAGGATATCCTCAAAGCCAGTGAGTATCCCAATGCCTGCAAGGACATGCATGGCCGTCTGCGCGTCGGCGCGGCCATCGGCGTGGGGGCCGGCACTGAAGAAAGGGCGGCGTTGCTGGCCGAGGCGGGCGCCGATGTGCTGGTGGTCGATACGGCCCATGGTCATTCGCAGGGTGTGCTTGAGCGGGTGCAATGGGTCAAGAAGAATTTTCCACAAGTGGAGGTGATCGGCGGCAACATAGCCACGGCAGATGCCGCGCGCGCCTTGGTTGATCATGGCGCGGATGGTGTCAAGGTGGGTATTGGCCCCGGCTCGATCTGTACCACACGCATCATCGCAGGCGTGGGCGTGCCGCAGATCACCGCGATCGACGATGTTTCCAGCGCACTGGCGGGTACGGGCGTGCCGATGATTGCCGATGGTGGCATCCGCTATTCGGGCGATATTTCCAAGGCCATCGCTGCCGGCGCCAATGCGGTGATGCTCGGTGGCCTGTTTGCCGGCACCGAGGAAGCGCCGGGCGAGACCGTGCTCTATCAGGGACGTTCCTACAAGGCGTATCGCGGCATGGGCAGCCTGGGGGCGATGAAGGAAGGCGCTGCGGATCGCTATTTTCAGGAAAGCGATTCAAATATCGAAAAGCTGGTACCCGAAGGCATCGAGGGGCGCGTGCCTTACAAGGGATTGGTTGGCGCCGTGATCCATCAGCTGATGGGTGGCCTGCGCGCGTCCATGGGCTATGTCGGTTGTGCCACGATAGACGAAATGCGCGCGCGCGCTGCTTTCGTCGAGATTACCGCCGCAGGTATCCGTGAATCTCACGTGCATGACGTGCAGATCACCAAGGAAGCGCCCAATTACCACATTGATTGATGCTGCTTGATGCGCCGTACATGCGGGTGCGGGGCTGCTGCGTAAGCGCCCTGATTGCATTGGTTTGCGGTGGGCAGCATCCAGCGTCAGAAACGGAACACCATGAGTCACCAGAAAATCCTCATTCTTGATTTTGGCTCCCAGGTCAGCCAGCTCATCGCCCGTCGCGTGCGCGAGGAGCAGGTTTATTGTGAGCTGCATCCCTTTGATGTCAGCGATGAGTTCATTCGCCAGTTTGCGCCGCTGGGCATCATTTTGTCGGGCGGGCCGAACTCGGTATATGCCGCCGGACAGTGGCAAGCCCCGGCTGCGGTTTTTGAGCTGGGCGTACCCGTGCTGGGCATCTGCTACGGTATGCAGACCATGGCCCAGCAGCTGGGCGGTAAGGTGGAAGGCTCGGTACAGCGCGAATTCGGTCATGCCGAAGTGCGCGCGCGCGGCCATTCAAAACTGTTTGCCGAAATCGAGGACCGCCGCAACGCCGAAGGCCATGGCCTGCTCGATGTCTGGATGAGTCACGGCGACAAGGTGGTCGAGCTGCCGCCGGGTTTCAAACTGATTGCCAGCACGCCGTCCTGCCCGATTGCCGGCATGGCCGATGAAAGCCGTCATTTTTATGGCGTGCAGTTTCATCCCGAAGTCACCCACACCCGCAAAGGCCGCGAGATCATCGGCCGCTTCGTGCATGATATCTGCGGCTGCGGCCACGACTGGAACATGCCGGATTACATCAATGAAGCCATCACCCGCATCCGTGAGCAGGTGGGCGCGGAAGAAGTCATCCTCGGCCTCTCGGGCGGTGTCGATTCCAGTGTGGTCGCCGCGCTGCTGCAACGCGCCATCGGCGCGCAGCTGACCTGCGTTTTTGTCGATCACGGCCTGTTGCGGCTGAACGAAGGCCAGCAGGTGATGGAGACGTTCGCCCGCAACCTGGGCGTCAAGGTGATCCATGTCGATGCTTCGGCCCAATTCATGGGTCATCTGGCCGGTGTCACCGACCCGGAGCAAAAACGCAAGATCATCGGCCGTGAGTTCGTCGAGGTTTTTCAGGCCGAAGCCGCCAGGCTGCCGCAAGCCCGCTGGCTGGCCCAGGGCACGATCTATCCAGACGTGATCGAATCGGCCAGTGCCAAGAGCGGCAAGGCCGTCGCCATCAAGAGCCATCATAACGTCGGCGGCCTGCCGGAAACCCTGAATCTCAAGCTGCTCGAACCGCTGCGCGATCTGTTCAAGGACGAAGTGCGCGAACTGGGCGTGGCCCTGGGCCTGCCGCATGACATGGTCTATCGCCATCCTTTCCCCGGTCCCGGCCTGGGCGTGCGCATCCTCGGTGAAGTCAAGGCCGAATACGCCGACCTCCTGCGCCGCGCCGATGCGATTTTCATCGAAGAGCTGCGCGCCACCATGGAGCCGAATTCCGGCAAGAACTGGTACGAACTCACCAGCCAGGCTTTCGCCGTTTTTCTGCCAGTCAAAAGCGTGGGCGTGATGGGGGATGGCCGCACCTACGAATACGTCGCCGCCCTGCGCGCCGTGCAGACCCAGGACTTCATGACCGCCCACTGGGCCCACCTGCCACACGAACTGCTCGGCAAAGTCAGCAATCGCATCATCAACGAAGTGCGCGGTATCAACCGGGTGGTGTACGACATCTCCGGAAAGCCTCCGGCAACGATCGAGTGGGAGTGATCCCGCGTCTGGCACGGCCAGGCATCTGATGGCATGAAAAGCCGCTAAGCCCGCGTCATTGCGGGCTTTTTTGTGTTTGTGTCCGGCACGATCTGGCAACGGGAGGAAGCGCCAAGCACCGTTTGAGCATGGCATTAAAGCTGGTACTATCGACTGACGATGCCATGATGGAGTTCGATACCATGTTGCTGT
>JAHRWT010000028.1 GCA_019105045.1 Sterolibacterium sp. | reverse complement strand
ATCAGCGGAAGTCGCTTAGCCACCCACTTACCGAATACCTGATGGCCTGCCGCAATCTTCGAAATATCCAGGGCCGTCTTCAGTTCCGGTCGTTCGCTCTCGATGTATTGCTGGAGCAGAGGATCATCGAGAATATCTTTCAGATCATCATTGGAGGCGTTGAGTTGCAGGAGCAGCGCTGAAGTGCCATGTTTGAGCAAGGTCTGCCAGTCATTGACGCTGCCCCCCACCCCGGCGAGCTTTCCGGCTGAAGCAATCTGTTGCAGGCGCTGGATCTTGCCTTCCAGTGCGAGGATATTGACGCCTTCCCCAGCCATTTTCGAGGCATTCTGCGTATAGATTCCCTGCAAGCGCTCGGCAGCCTTGCCGCGATGGGAAAGGTTTTCCAGCAGATTGCCGGTGAAATACTCGACGCCATCCTTGGCGGCATTGACCAGGGCGGTGCGGTTCATGGTTTGCCATTCATCCACCTGCGACTTGGCCAGCAGAATGGTCTTGTGGAATTTGTTGCGCTGCGTGGTGTACGAACTGAGCCGCTTCGTCAAACCAGCACAATCTGGCTGCTCGATGATCGGCTCTCCGATCGCCCGCCCCGGAGGCAGTTTGTTGCTGCGACTGGTTTCCTTTTTCAGGTTGTCGGCGACATAGGCCACCGCATTGCGCAAGTCAACGATTCTGGGATCCCCCTCGGGGTGAACCAGCAGGCGTAGATCCCCCTCCGGCAGCGTATCTCCAAAAAACGGGGTCGCTCCGGCAATGGCAACCAGGCCTGAATCCTCAGGTTTGGGCAAGCCACCCGGCGTATCGAACATGCGTTCCGCATTGGCAGCCTGCGTTTCCATCTCGCCATCGAGCGTCTTGAAATCGAGGTTGCCTTCGACTGTTCGCCCCTGGCTTCCGCCAGGCTGTTTGAATGAGCCAACCAGCGTTTCCCTGCCGGCGAGAAACTCCCGATCCTGGGACTGCCGCCATTGTTCAGCCTGGCGGGCGGCCTTGGCTGTCAATTGGTGCTGTTCGAGCAGGGTGTTGTACTGGCCTGCACTGTTGTTGCGCGGAACGGCCATCATCGATTCAAGCAGGCCGCCCAAAATACCGCCAACCATCGCCGCCTTCATGCTGGCCGCACTGGAAGACGACTTCGAATGGCTCTTGGCGCCCGCCGACCCGCAACTCAATTTTCCTGCGCTGCAAGAACACTTGTAACCCTGCATCGCCAGCGCCGTAACCGATCCACGGCAGTCCATGGCTGGCCCGGATGCTGCTGGGGCAGCTGCTACCCAGCCCGGCATGCTCAGCCAGGCAGCCAACGCGACAATGCGAACAACGGCGAAACGCATGGCTATATGCGCGTAAAAATTATGGACAGGATTTCAGCGCTGCCCTGGCGTCGAATGTCGAGCTTCACAGGGCTGCCAAGGGGCCCGTGCAGGCGAAACATGGCCTCACCTGCCGAAAGGCCCTTGACCGGCACACCGTCGATCGAAAGGAATTCGTCCTCGTCACGCAAACCACCTGCATATGCCGGGCTTCCTTCTTTCACCCGGACCCCCATGCGTCCCTGCCAGCCAAACTGGATCGCTGACAAGCCACCATCCCACCACTGTGTCAGGCCGGTGATCTCGGTGGCCACACCGCCTTTGCCCAGCGGGCCAAAGAGCACGACTTCAACCGGCTTGCGGCCGACATTGGCAACCCCGGCACAGGCATCATCCCCCAGCAGCGACATCTGGGTGCTTGCCTTGAAGGTGGATCGCTCGTGACGCAACAACATCTTGTTTTCGCGATCCTTGAGCTCGCCTTCCACATCGGCGGTATCCGGCGGCACCATGCACTTGTCGGCGGGAATCGGGCTGCGATGCCACGTGCCGGCAAACCGGTTGCCGCGCAACACCAGCTGATATTCGGCCTGCGAGAAGATCGTAATCGGCACGCTGCCGACCAAGGAGTAGGTGGAAACAACCTCATCCTCGCGAACTGGTCGGGAGTTCGTCTTCAATGTCATCCGGTTGGCATCCAGCGTGAGCTGATAGAGCGCACCATCATGGCTTACCCAGGTTCCTGCGCGGCCTTTTTCGCGGGCAGCGAGTTCCTGCCTGAACTCCAGCTTGATGATTTCGTCGCGCACACGCTGCGCATCATCGGCGCCGGGTGCCACAACCAGATACTGGCGGTAACTGGCAATTGCATCGGCGTATCGCCCCAGCAGCCCTTGTGCCTTTCCCAGGTTGAACCAGGCCATTGCGAGCCGTGGCGCAATTTCCGTAGCCCGCTGGAATTCATCCACCGCGATCATCAGATCGTCGCTTGACTTGGCTATCTCGACTGCGGCCATACCACGCAACAAATGCCGCCGGGCCTCCTCGGATACACCATCTGAGCGTAGTTGCGGGACCGTAGCCGAGGTTTGCGCCATTGCCGTGCCACCAATCAAGCCAATCCATAACGCGACTGCCACTCGTCTTATTGTTGTTGATGCAGTCAATTGCTTTCTCCCTTGCGCTACCTCGATGTACGTAACGGCAATCTACGCCAGGTAAACGCCCGGATCAACCAAGCAACTGCGTGCCGTATGGTGCAGGAATCGCGTATATCCCCCGTACCGGATCGACAAGCTCTGAACTGGATATACGGCTCAGCGGGCGGTGCGGGTACTTTCGCTGTAATCGCGAACGTATTGCAGGCTGGTCTGCTCCAGCACCTGTGCGATGCGCTCGCTGCTGGTTGCGACGTGCTGGGCGGCCTTGTCCTCGCGGCGATCTGCCTTGTTCAGGTCGCGGATGGCGCTCTCGAAGAAAATCCACTGATTCCTGGCCAGGCTGATGTTATCCCGGTTGCCGCTGCTGTTCTCCCGGGCGGTATCGAGGTCGAGCAGGCCGTTGGCGAATTCCTTGCGGGCTTGC
>JAHRWT010000085.1 GCA_019105045.1 Sterolibacterium sp. | reverse complement strand
CGGCTGAAAAGCAATTTCGTCGAACTGGTGGATGCGGCCATCGACGGCCGTCTCGATCAGGTCGAGGCCGAATGGGACCGGCGCATGGCGCTGGGTGTGGTGCTGGCCGCTCACGGCTACCCGGACAATCCCCGCAAGGGCGACCCGATTCAAGGACTCGGCACGCCGCAAACCGATGCTGCGGACGATGACCTCGACTGCCATGTCTTTCACGCCGGCACCTGCCTGCAGGATGAGCAGGTACTCACCAACGGTGGTCGTGTGCTCTGCGTCACCGCCCTGGGCGACAGCATCCGCACTGCCCAGAAACGTACCTATGACGCCGTTGGCAGCATCGACTTTGCCGGTATGCAATACCGCCGCGACATCGGCTTTCGCGCGCTGCAACGCAAGTAAATCCGCCGCCGCACAGCGATGACCCACATCGACAGCCACCGTCTGGCCAACGATTTTCGCGCACTGCAGACGCGCATCGTCGCTGCGCTGGCCGCCTGTGATGGCCAGGCTTTTCGCATTGATGACTGGCAGCGCCCCGATGGCAGCGGCCATGGCTCCTCGCAACTGATCGAAGAAGGCCATGTATTCGAGCGCGGTGGTGTCAATTTTTCCCATGTCCGCGGTACGCAACTGCCGGCCGCGGCCACGGCTGCCCATCCGGAACTGGCCGGCTGCGGCTTCGAAGCCATGGGCGTATCGCTGGTGCTGCACCCGCGCAATCCGCACTGTCCGACAGCCCACATGAACGTGCGCTGCTTTCTTGCCCGCCGGCCAGACACGGCCACCGGGGAAGCCCCACACTGGTGGTTTGGCGGCGGCATGGATCTGACTCCCTACTACCCGGCGGTCGAGGATGTGCGCCACTTTCACGCCACCTGCCGTGCCGCCCTGGCGCCATTCGAAGCCAGTCCTGACAGCCACGCACTGCATCAGCGCTATAAGACCTGGTGTGATGACTATTTCTTCATTCGCCATCGTCAGGAAGCGCGCGGCGTGGGCGGCCTGTTCTTCGACGACCTGAACGATGGCGGCTTCGAACGCTGTCGAGCCCTCGCCTTCAGTGTCGGCGAACATTTCATTCCGGCCTACCTGCCGCTCATCGAGCGGCGGCGCGATCTGCCCTGGACGGATCAGCAACGTGATTTTCAGGAGTATCGGCGTGGCCGCTACGTCGAATTCAACCTGGTGCAGGATCGCGGCACCCTGTTCGGCCTGCAGTCAGGCGGCCGCAGCGAATCCATCCTGATGTCACTGCCACCGATGGTGCGCTGGCGTTACGACTGGCAACCCCAACCCGGCAGCGCGGAAGCGCGGCTCTACACGGATTTTCTGCCGCCGCGCGACTGGCTGGCCGACTGATCCACCACCGATATTGCCGGATACACCATAGTCATTGCCAAATCCCAGGAGAGCCCGCTTCAATCGCACGCAGTCATTGCGGCTTTCGGGCTCGTGACGGAAAAGAAAAAGGAACGCAAAGCCCTATGGCTTCCGCTCCTTCAAGGTCATTGGCGCGCCTGAGACGATTCGAACGTCCGACCCCTGCCTTCGGAGGGCAGTACTCTATCCAACTGAGCTACAGGCGCAGATGCCGGCAGACAATGCAACGGCGCGGGGGATTCTACAACATAAACCGGCCTCGCCGCCGCCGAACGTCAGTAACGCCTTCAGCACTGGCGCATCAAAAACCGCCGCCGCTGGTGCATGGACATCGCTTTCGCCAACGAGCCGATGCACGCAATAGCCCTGAGCGCAGATCGCGCGCCGTCGTGCGACGGCCTGATTCTTTATTCCAGATTCTGCACCTGCTCCCGCATCTGTTCGATGAGGATTTTCATTTCCAGTGCGGCATTGCTGATATCGGTGGACACCGATTTGGAGGCAAGGGTGTTGGCTTCGCGGTTGAGTTCCTGCATCAGGAAATCCAGACGCTTGCCAACGGCGCCGCCTTTGTTGAGGATGCGCTCAAGTTCGGCCAGATGCGTGTTCAGACGGGACAGCTCTTCGGCGACATCGATGCGTGTTGCATAGACACCGATTTCCTGGCGGATACGGTCTTCGTCGAGCGAAGCGACGGCTTCGCGCAGACGGGCAGACAGACGTGTCTGATAATCGGCCAGTGCACGCGGTAGCAGCGGTGTCACCTGGTTGACCAGCGCGCCGATGCCGGCAGCGCGGGCGCGGATCATTTCCGCCAGCTTGTGCCCTTCGCGGGCGCGGGTGGCCAGGAATTCGTCAATGGCAAGTGCTGCCAACGCCAGGCATTCACGCTGCAGATCCTGCTGCGGCAGTCCGGGTTCGCTGACAACGCCCGGCCAGCGCAGGATATCGGCGACCGTCACCGGCGCAGCGCCTGGCAGGATGCGCCGTACCTGATCCTGCAGGGCCGCCAGCTGGGCAAGCACTTCCGGATTGGGCGCCAGATTGCGTGCGCTGCCACTGACCGCCCCCAGGCTGCCGCGACATTCGAGCTTGCCACGGCCGATGCGGGCGGCAATCAATTCGCGCAGCGGCATTTCGAGAAAACGCAATTCTTCACCCAGGCGAAAATTGATGTCGAGATAGCGTGAGTTGACGCCCTTGAGTTCCAGATTGAGCGTCACGTGACCAAGGTCGCGTTGCACGGCGGCAAAACCGGTCATGCTATGTATCATGGTGATTGTTCCAGACAGGTCAGAAAAATCGTCAGCTGCGGCGCAGCCCTCATCGACCAGCGCCAACCACGGCCGTCCACGGCTTGACGGCAGCTGTTGATGGCTACGACAATGCAGGACACAGTGTAACGCCCGCGCCATGTCCCAACAACCAACACAACCTTTGCCACCCGGCTTTCAGCTTGAAGGCTATCGCATCGAGCGCCAGCTCGCGCATGGTGGTTTTTCCATTGTCTATCTGGCCAGAGATGCCAGCGGCGCGGCGGTGGCCATCAAGGAATACCTGCCATCACGTCTGGCTACCCGCACAGGTGACAGCCCTGTCCCCGTGGTGGAGGAAAAACACCAGGCGGCCTTCCGGCGCGGCATGAAAGGCTTTTTCGAGGAGGGGCGCGTACTGGCCGGGCTCGATCATCCCAATGTCGTGCGCGTGCTGAACTTCTTCCGCGCCAATGAAACCGCCTATCTGGTGATGCGCTACGAGCGCGGCCGCACCTTGCAGGAACACATCCAGCACCAATCCGGCACGCTCAGCGAAAACTTCATCCGCACGGTATTCACTCGCCTGCTCAATGGTCTGCGCGAAATTCACATGCGCAAGCTGCTGCATCTGGACATCAAGCCGGCCAATATCTATCTGCGTGCCGATGGCCATCCCGTATTGCTCGACTTTGGCGCCACCCGTCAGGGTCTGGGCGACAACGATCCTGGCCTGGGCAGCGTACACACACCCGGTTATGCCGCGCCGGAACAAACCGGCAACGCCGCAGAAACCGCTGCCACACAAGGACCATGGACCGACATTTATGCTGTGGGGGCGACCCTCTACGCCTGCCTGTCCGGCAGCACGCCGCTCGCCGCCGACTTGCGCGCCCGTGGTGAAGTACTGGAGCCGGCCCAGCAACGCTGGCGCAAGACCTATTCGCTACAGTTGCTGGAACTGATTGACTGGTGCATGCGGTTGCCGATTGCCGAACGTCCACAAAGCGTGTTTGCCTTGCAGAAAGTGCTCAATGGCGAATTGCTCGATCTGGTCGATCCCGCCTGGTTCGAATCTCGACCCGCCGCAAGCAACCAGAACACCTCGTCTGGCCCGGGCAGCAAGGAGAACACATGAAGTTCTCGATATTCCAGGAAAGCCGCATCGGCAAGCGCAAGAGCAACCAGGACCGAATGAATTATTCCTATACCCGCGATGCCTTGCTGATGGTGGTTGCCGACGGCATGGGCGGCCACCTGCACGGTGAGCTGGCCGCGCAGATTGCCGTGCAGACGCTCAGTGAGTCTTTCAGAAACCAGGCCCGCACGACGCTGGCCGATCCCTTGCAGTTTCTTTTGCGCGCGATGAGTCAGGCACATCTGGCCATCAATCAGCAGGCCAGCATCCAGGGGCTGGCGGATGCTCCGCGCACCACCTGTGTGGCCTGCGTGGTGCAGAACAACACAATACATTGGGCGCATGTTGGCGATTCGCGCCTTTATGTGATCCGCGATGCCGCCGTGCTGGCGCAGACGCGTGACCATTCCCACGTCAAGATGCTGCTCGAACAAGGCCGGATCGATGCCATCGAAGCCGTGCACCATCCCGCGCGCAACCTGGTCTATAGCTGCCTGGGCGGGCCCAACCCACCGGACATCGAGTGTTCGCGCAAGACACTCCTGCAAAAAGGGGATGTCATCGCACTCTGCACCGATGGCGCCTGGTCACCTTTCAGCGATGACACCCTGGTTCGCACCCTGGCCAGCCAGCCACCGATGACAGCCGTACCGCACCTGCTCGACCAGGCCGAACAACTGGCCGGCAGGCATTGCGACAACCTGACCCTGCTGGCCATGCAATGGGAAAGCAGTTTTGCCGATCCGAGCAAACTGTCGGACGCCAGTTTTCCCGGCAAACCTGCCGCCTGAAACGCCCATTTTCCATTTTCCATTTCCCATTTCCCATTCACCATTCACCATTCAACACCCTGGAACCCGCATGAATCCCGACACGCCCGCCAGCCGCCCTTCCGGCCGCCAGCCCGATCAACTGCGCCATGTGCGCATGACCCGTCACTACACCCGCCATGCCGAAGGCAGCGTGCTGGTGGAATTTGGCGATACCAAGGTACTATGCACGGCCAGTGTCGAAGAAAGCCTGCCGCCTTTTTTGCGCGGCAAGGGCCAGGGCTGGGTGACGGCCGAATACGGCATGTTGCCGCGCGCCACCCACACCCGCTCGGCGCGTGAGGCAGCCAAAGGCAAGCAAAGCGGGCGCACCCAGGAAATCCAGCGTTTGATTGGCCGCAGTCTGCGCGCCATTACCGATCTGCAAAAGCTGGGCGAGCGGCAGATCACCCTCGATTGCGATGTCTTGCAAGCCGATGGCGGCACACGCACGGCGGCCATCACCGGCGCTTGCGTGGCCTTGCATGATGCCGTGCAAACGCTGCTGGCTGCCGGCAAGCTGACGGAAAATCCGCTGCGCGATTTCGTCGCCGCCATTTCAGTGGGCATTGTCGATGGCGTGCCGCTGCTCGATCTCGATTACCCGGAAGATTCCAGCTGCGATACCGACATGAACGTGGTGATGACCGGCAGCGGCGGCATGGTGGAAGTGCAGGGCACGGCCGAAGGCACGCCTTTCTCGCGCCATGAGCTGGACAGCCTGCTGCAACTGGCCGAAGCCGGCATCCGCCAACTGATCGAACAACAGCGCGCCGCGCTGAAAAACTGATGCAGCGCATTGTTCTGGCCAGCAACAATGCCGGCAAACTGCGCGAGTTTTCGGCCTTGTTGAGCCCTCTGAAGATCGACGTCGTGCCGCAGGCCGCCCTCAACATCAGCGAGGCCGACGAGCCGCATTGCAGCTTCGTCGAAAACGCCCTGGCCAAAGCCCGCCACGCCAGCCGCCTCAGCGGTCTGCCAGCGCTGGCCGATGATTCCGGCCTGTGTGTGCACGCCCTGCAGGGTGCGCCGGGCGTGCATTCCGCCCGCTATGCCGGCGAGCCAAAAAGTGATGCGCGCAACAATCAGCATTTACTGGCAGCCCTGGCCAACCTGACAAATCCCGCCCAACGCCGCGCCCATTACGTCTGCGTGCTGGTGCTGGTGCGCCATGCCGACGATCCGCAACCGCTGATTGCCGAAGGCCAGTGGCATGGCGAAATTCTCACCGCCGCACGCGGCGCCAGCGGTTTTGGCTACGACCCGCTGTTTCTGGTACCCGACACCGGCCTGACCGCCGCCGAGCTGGATGCCGAACGCAAGAACCAGCTCAGCCATCGCGGTCAGGCCATGGCGCAAATGCGACAACTGCTGGCCCGTCTGCCCTCCCCCGCATGACACGCACCACCATCCCGATCGCCCAGGCAGCCGCCCATCTTGACACCCGCACGGCAACGCCGAACGAGCCCAACCCCGGCCTGAGCAGCCTGCCGCCGCTCTCGCTCTACGTTCATTACCCCTGGTGCGTGCGCAAATGCCCTTACTGCGATTTCAACTCGCACCAGGCACTTGATCAGGAAGCGCTTCCCGAAGCCGCCTATCTGGCCGCCCTGATCCGCGATCTGGAAAGCGCCTTGCCGCAGATCTGGGGCCGGCGCATCGTCAGCGTGTTCATCGGCGGCGGCACGCCCAGCCTGCTTTCAGCGGCCGGCCTGAACCAACTGCTGGCCGACCTGCGCGCCCGCCTGCCGCTGCTGGCCAATGCCGAAATCACCCTGGAAGCCAATCCCGGCACGGTCGAAGCCGACAAATTCGCCGCCTTTCGCGAAGCCGGCATCAATCGCCTGTCACTGGGCATCCAGAGCTTCAACGACCGCCATCTGACCGCCCTGGGCCGCATCCACAGCGGCGCGGAAGCCCGCCAGGCCATCGAACTGGCCCAGCGCCATTTCGACAACATCAACCTTGATTTGATGTACGCCCTGCCCCGGCAAACGCTGGCCGAAGCCGAACAAGACCTGCGCACCGCCATCAGCCACGGCAGCACGCACCTCTCGGCCTATCACCTGACGCTGGAGCCGAACACCGCTTTTCACCACCAACCACCGCCCCTGCCTGACGATGATCTGGCCGCCGACATGCAAGAGATGGTCGACAGCACGCTGACCCGCGCCGGTTTCGAACACTACGAAACTTCCGCCTACGCCCGCGACCAACACCGCTGCCAGCACAACCTCAACTACTGGACTTACGGTGATTACCTGGGCATCGGCGCCGGCGCGCACAGCAAGATTTCCTCAGCCGACGGCATCCTGCGCGAAGTCCGCCGCCGCCATCCACGCGACTATCTGGCCGCCGCCAGCGCAGCCACCGCAGCTCAAACCGGCCCCCTCAGTCCATTTCTCCAATCCCGCCAAGCCGTCCCCGCCCGCGAACGCCCTTTTGAATTCATGATGAACGCCCTGCGCCTGAACGCAGGGTTCAACCCCAAATTATTCGAAACCCACACCGGGCTCCCCCTGGCCAGCATCACCGACCCCCTCCTCACCGCCAGCCGCCGTGGCCTGCTGACCGTCAGCCACGAACGCATCGCCCCCACCGAGCAAGGGCAACGTTTTCTCAACGACCTGCTGGAGATTTTCCTGCCGGCCGCAGCCTGAGGTGCCAGCAGCAAAACGACCTCGTCATGCTTGACACTGCCAGAGGGAAATGAAAGACTGCACCGATACGTTGCAGGCAATGAACATCCCGACCATCCACACTTGAGGAGACTTCATGAACATACGATTGATAGCGACCGCCACCGCAATCGGGCTGGGACTGGGGTTGGGGTTGGGGTTGGGAACAGCGGCGCTGGCAGATGACGGCGCGAACAGCTCGAAACAGCTGGCGACGGACAAGATGTGTTTTCACTGCCATGAAGTCAAAGGCGAAAAACGCGGTCCGGCATTCGAAGATGTTGCCCGCCGTTATACCGGCCAGGCAGCGGCGCGCGAGCGTCTCATCAAAACCGTGCAAGGCGGTACGGCCAGCGGCAGTGGCGCCATGCATCACTGGGGCACCAGCGAAAAAATGCCACGCGACGCAGACCGTGTCGCCGTCAGCCCAGCCGAAGCCGAGCAACTGGTGGACTACATCCTCAGTCTGAAAAACTGAACCACCTGACCGCCTGCCTGTCGCAAAAAAACCCGCCTCAGGCGGGTTTTTTGTTGGTGCTTGCGGTACGGACTTCCTGCCAATCAGTTGGTGCGTCTATAGGGGGCAGGTCAGAAGCACCTCAATTTTCAGTAGGTTTTTGCCGGATTGCTATTACGCAATCAGATTCTGACATATCTTTGCATTTGCAGACTGCCTTGAGGATTTCCATTAAGAGGGCGTGAGACAAAATCAATTCTGAGAATAGTTCGCATTTACAAGCCGTATTAATTGTCTTACCATCTCGCTTTTTCCCATCCACGCAAAGCTCTAGCCCATCGCCATGACACGATACGCCCCGCGCCTTTTGGCCACCGTTAGCGCACTCGCTGCTGCCCTGACTTTTTTTAGCACTTCGACTGTTGCGGCCGAGGAAAAGGTTCTGAACCTCTATTCGGCCCGCCACTATCAAACCGATGAGGCGCTCTATAACAACTTCACCCAGCAGACGGGTATCAAAATCAATCGGATCGAGGGCAAGGAAGAGGAGCTGCTCGAACGCATCCGCAACGAGGGTGCCAATAGCCCGGCCGATATTTTGCTGACCGTGGATGCCGCGCGTCTAGCCGTGGCCCATGATCTGGGCCTATTCGCGCCGGTGAAGTCCACAATCCTTGAGGCGCGGATTCCAGCTCACCTGCGTACCGATGATTGGTTTTCCTTCTCCACCCGGGCGCGTGTCTTGGTGGTCAGCAAGAGAGCGATCAAGCCAGGTGAAGTCAGCAGCTATGCGGATCTGGCCAAACCGGCGTTAAAGGGCAAGGTGTGCTCCCGCTCGGGTGCTCATCCCTATAACCTTTCGCTTCTGGCCTCCATCATCGCCCATCAGGGCGAGGCCAAGGCCGAGGAATGGGCGCGCGGCGTGGTCGCCAATTTTGCCCGTGCGCCCAAGGGTGGGGATACCGATCAAATCAAGTCGGTGGCGGCCGGTGAATGCGATGTGGCGATTTCCAACAGCTATTACGTGGCCCGTCTGATGCGCTCGACTAAGCCGGCGGATCGCAAGGTGGTTGAACGCATCAGCGTAGTTTGGCCCGACCAGCAGGGCGTGGGCACTCATATCAATGTTTCGGGCGGCGGCGTGCTGAAACATGCACCGCACAAGGAGGCGGCGCTGAAGTTCCTGGAATACCTGGCCAGCGATGAGGCGCAGCGTTATTTTGCCGATGGCAATAACGAGTGGCCGGTGGTGGCCAGCGTCAAGGTGAGTAACCCCGCACTCGATGCCTTGGGCAAGTTCAAGGCCGACACTTTGGAAGTGGGCAAGCTGGCCGATTATCGTGTCAAGGCACAGATGATTTTTGACCGCGCCGGTTTCCGTTAAGCCGGTTTCCGTTAATTTACGGCGCCCTTGTGCGCCTCCCAAACCGATCCATGCCCGCTAGGCGACAGCCTGCGGGCATGTTGCATTGGGCGTCGGATATTGGGCGCCAGATAAGCGCTGAGGGCGGGTCTAAACCCTGCGTCCGATCGCAATCTGGCGAGCCAGGATGATGAGCGGCAGCAGGCCGACGGCGACGATGGCCAGGGCCGCCGTCGAGGCCTCGGTCAAACGCTCATCGGAAGCCAGAATATAGGTCTGGGTCGCCAGGGTATCGAAGTTGAACGGCCGCATCACCAGGGTGGCCGGCAGTTCCTTCATGGTGTCGACGAAGACCAGCAGGGCGGCCGTGAGCAGGCTGCCGCGCAACATGGGTAGATGCACCCGGCCCAGAGTGGCTAGCTGCCCCAAGCCAAGACTGCGTGCCGCCGCGTCCATATTAGGTGTGATGCGGCTAAGCCCGGTTTCCACCGTCTGCAAGGCAATGGCCATGAAACGCACCAGATAGGCATACACCAAGGCGGCCACGCCACCTGTCAGAAGGAGGCCGGGGTTTACACCAAACCAGGCCTCCCACTGGCCGGCTAGCCAGTTGTCGAGGCGGGTCACCGGAATCAAGACGCCAACGGCGATCACCGAACCGGGCACGGCATAGCCTAGGCCCACCAAACGATTAATGAAAGCGGTCAGGCGACCGCGCGTGAGCCGTGCGCCATAGCCAAGAAACAGCGCCAGCATGACCGCAGCCAGGCTGGCTGCGCCGGCGACAACAAAGCTATTGCCAGCCAGACCGATGAAACGCGGGTCAAACTCTACGTCTCCCTCTGTAAAGGCCATACGCAGCAGCAGGGCGGCCGGCAGGAGAAAACCACCTAAAAACGGCAAAAAACAGCTGAGCCAGGCCGCCAGCGCAGCGCCTCCACGGAGTCGGCGGCCGGGTGCCGGACGGTTGCGCCCGGTCGTGTCATGAAAACGCGCCCGGCCGCGCGCCAGCCGCTCCAGGCTCAGAAACAGAACGACGAAGCCCAGGAGGGCCGCTGCCAATTGGGCGGCCGCGATGCGGTCGCCCAATGAAAACCAGGCGCGATAGATCCCGGTGGTGAAGGTGGGTACGGCAAAATAGGCCACCGTACCGTAATCGGCCAGAACCTCCATGAGTACCAAGGCGGCGCCGGCTGCGACCGCAGGCCGCGCCAGGGGGAGTGAGACGCTGAAGAAGCTGCGCCAAGGGCCTAGACCCAGGCTGCGCGAGGCCTCCAGCATGCCGCTGGCGCGTTCGAGAAAGGCGGTGCGCGCCAGCAAATAAATGTAGGGGTAGAGCACACAAATAAACATGGCGGCCGCCCCGCCGGGACTCCGCACCTCGGGAAACCAATAATCTTCCCGGCTCCAATCCCAGGTTTCACGCAACCAGGTTTGTATCGGACCCACGAATTGCAAGAGATCGGTGTAGAGATAGGCCAGTACATAGGCCGGCATGGCCAGGGGCAGGACCAGTGCCCATTCAAAGAAGCGCCGGCCGGGAAAATCATGCATGGCCGTCAGCCAAGCCGTGGCCACCCCCACCAGAATCGCACCACAGCCCACCACCAAGCACAGATACAGGGTATTGCTCAGATACTCGGGCAGCACTGTTTGTGCCAGATGAGTCCAGGTCGCACTTTCCCCGCTTTGTCCCAGATGGCCCAGCACACTTACAACCGGCATGGCCACCAACAGGGCGATCAGGAGGGAAAACAATAGAAAAGGGTGGAGACGCGCGGAATTCATGAAAAGTGGCAAAAGGCTGGAAGAGCAGGGCAGGGCAGAGGCCTGGACGCGCGCTGATTTGACCTAAGGAAACGCTGAATAAATACCCACCGTTCGGGCTGAGCCTGTCGAAGCCCTTGATTTAGCGAGCGCGCATTTCGACAGGCTCAATGCGAACGGACTTAATCAGTATTTCCCTAATTGGCTTTGGGAGGGTTAGCGTGAAAGAAGCATTCCATGTCGGGTCAAATAGACGAGCGCAGCGAGCCAGGCAGTACCCCGCCTCGGGGCGGGGTCAGGGGTGTCGGCTTCCTACACATGAACGTTAGGGTGTCAGCGTAAGTGAGCTTAAATTCCTGGGATTATAATTTCACACCCGTGCGCAGGCCCTTGGTCTGCGTTTTCTTCTGCCGCCGACCCTCCGTCTTATTCTATGGCCACGCTAGAACTCAGCAATGTCCGCCAGCGCTATGGCCGTCAAACCGTGGTCGATGGCGTGAGCCTGACGCTGACTAGCGGCGCCATAGCCTGTCTTTTGGGACCCTCGGGGTGCGGTAAAACCACACTGCTGCGTTGCATCGCTGGCTTTGAGCCCCTTACCGAGGGTGAGGTTCGCATCAATGGTGAAGTGCTGGCCAGCCCCTGTTTCAGCCTGCCACCAGAGCGCCGGGCGGTGGGCATGGTGTTTCAGGATTATGCGCTGTTTCCCCACCTGACCGTGGCGGCCAACATCGCCTTTGGCCTGCGCCGCCAGGCGACCGCCTTACGCCAGGGCCGTGTCGATGAACTCCTGGAAACGGTGGGGCTCACCGGCCTGGGGCGCAAATATCCGCACGAGCTCTCCGGTGGCCAGCAGCAGCGTATTGCCCTGGCGCGGGCCCTGGCGCCCCGCCCGCGCTTGCTGCTCTTGGATGAGCCCTTTTCCAATCTGGACGTCGATTTACGCGAGCGTTTATCGCAGGAAGTGCGCGAGATCCTGCGCCGTGAGGGCATGACGGCCTTGCTGGTTACGCACGATCAGCATGAGGCCTTCGCCATGGCCGACGAGATCGGTGTGATGCAGGCCGGGCGTATTCAGCAATGGGATAGTGCCTACAACCTTTATCACCGCCCGGCGAACCGCTTCGTGGCCGATTTCATAGGCCAGGGTGCCTTCCTGCCGGCGCGTGCCCTCGATGCTCAGCATCTGGAGACGGCGCTGGGCTGTATTCGCTCCAACAAGCCTTTAAACAGCGCCCGGCAGGCCGCCCTGGACGTCTTGTTGCGTCCCGATGATGTTGTTTGGGACGAGACCAGCCCGCTACGCGCCGAAATTACCCAAAGAGCCTTTCGGGGTGCCGAAATTCTGTACACCCTGCGCCTGGCCAGCGGAGTCGAACTGCTATCGCTCCTGCCCTCGCACCAAGATCACGCCATCGGTGAGCGCATCGGCGTGCGCCTGGATGTGAATCACGTGGTGGCCTTTGCCGCATCGGCTGATTGATCGTGACCGCCCCAGCCGCAGGGGCCGGCCGATATGATTGCGGCAATACGCGTATAAGTGATGCGAAACCCTACCCTGCCCGCGGCTTTCTGCTAAAATACGCGGCTTCATCCGGAGAGGTGGATGAGTGGTTTAAGTCGCACGCCTGGAAAGCGTGTTTAGGTGAAAGCCTAACGCGGGTTCGAATCCCGCCCTCTCCGCCAAAGACGCCCCGCAAACCCGCTCCGCCACAGGCTTTGCGGGTTTTTTGTTTTTGGCTACCCACATTCATACTCACACCGCTTGCTTCTTCCCTGACTTGCCCGCGTATTCGAGTTCATAAAAGCTCGTTTGCATCGTCGAGTTCCGTGAATTCGTGCAGAGTTTCCTCAGCCAAAAAAGCTCGTGATGTCAAACCAAAATTCCCTTGTGAATCTCACCATCTTCTCTTGCCGCTTCCTCTCGTGTGCTTCGCTATCGAATGCCGGGTGCTCGTAGCCGTTAGGCTCCTCAAATTCAGCCCTCAGCTCTTCCCAGTCCTCGTCAGAGAATGCCGTAATCTCGAAAACGAGATTGTCGAAGATCCTCCCTTCTTTACGAACGGTGCTTTTCATTTGAAGCTCCCATTCGATACCAGAGAATCTCTCTCCCTCTGGACGAAAGATGATCATTTCCTCGTATATCCGTTGTTCCACGAAAATATATTCCACACCAACGCCGTTAAATGGCAATGACGGATCAACGAGGGGATCATTTTTGTCAATAACGCAAGCATCTTCCTGCGAATAACCCCACCCGCCACGGATGGGAAGGCCCCCAGGCGGCGAATTGAAGTCTGTTGCAAGAATCTCTCTCGGCGATTCTTCAGTTTTGATTGGGTAGGGAAGTTGCATATTGGGCTTTTTGATGGTTTATGAACGGGATTGAACATCAAAGGTTCGGAGCAAGTCAAGATAGTTGTCGCCTGATTCATGCTGCCAACCGTGTTTTATTTTCAGCCTGCGGGTCACGGATGACAGCGTCTCGCTCGGGGTTGAGCGTGACAGCACCGATCGGTGACCAGTTGCGCGTATTCCCTG
>JAHRWT010000059.1 GCA_019105045.1 Sterolibacterium sp. | reverse complement strand
GGTCGCATGATTCCGCTTGCCGCACAATACAATCCACGGGCGGCGCAGTGGCAATGGGAAATCAATCTGATCGGCTCGAAACAGATCAATGCTTTTTGTATGCCCGGCGGCAAGATCGCTTTTTTCAGCGGCCTGCTGGATGAATTGCAGCTGAGCGATGATGAAGTCGCCATGGTGATGGGCCATGAAATCGCCCACGCCCTGCGTGAACACGCCCGGGCGCAAGCAGCCAAAAGCAGTCTGACCAGCCTGGGCGCTGACCTGCTCGGCCAGTTCATTGGTCAGGGCAAGTACGCCGGTCTTTTTCGCGTCGGTGGCGATCTGGTCAATCTGCGTTTTTCGCGTGATGATGAAAGTGATGCCGATCTGGTCGGCCTGGATCTGGCTGCCCGCGCCGGTTTCGATCCGCGTGCCGGCATCACCCTCTGGCAAAAAATGGGTGCGGCCAGCAAGGGCGCCCCGCCGCAGTGGCTGTCCACTCACCCATCCGGCCCCAATCGCATCCGCGAAATCGAAGCCCATCTGCCGCAGGTGATGCCGCTTTACGAACAGGCTGCCAAGACTGGACAGCGTCAGCGCCAACGTCAACGCTAACGCTGACAGATCGTCGCCGCGTCGCCGAGGCACGGAATACAAAAACCGCCCGTTGCCTGAGATGCTTTCAGGCAACGGGCGGTTTTGGCGCGCCATGTCGAACGATGGCGTAGCTCAGATCATCAGATCATCAGATCACTTCAAACAGGCCGGCTGCACCCATGCCGCCGCCGATGCACATCGACACCACGGCATAGCGCTCGCCACGGCGACGTGCTTCGAGCAGCGCGGTAGCCACCAGCCGGGCGCCGGACATGCCGAAAGGGTGGCCGACGGCGATGGCACCACCATTGACGTTGAGGCGATCATTGGGAATGCCCAGTTGATCGCGGCAATACACGACCTGGCAGGCAAAAGCCTCGTTGATTTCCCAGATGCCGATGTCGGACACCTTCAGGTTGTGGCGTTGCAGCAGCTTGGGAATGGCGAACACCGGGCCGATGCCCATTTCGTCAGGCTTGCAGCCAACCACGGCCAGGCCGCGATAGGCGCCCAGTGGCGTCAGGCCGCGTTCCTGGGCCATGTCGCGACTCATCAGTACAGAAACCGAGGCCCCGTCGGACAGTTGCGAGGCATTGCCGGCGGTGATGAACTGACCTTCCTTGACCCAGCGGCCGTCTTTCCACACGGTTTTCAGGCTGCTGAGGCTTTCCAGCGTGGTGTCGGCACGCGCGCCTTCGTCCCTGTCCAGGGTCACGGTCTGCTTTTCGGTGGGGTTGCCTTCCTTGTCGAAGAGCTGTTTTTCCACCGTCATCGGCACGATTTCGTCGCCGAACTTGCCGGCCGCAGCGGCGGCAGCGTAACGCTGCTGGCTTTGCAGGGCGTATTCGTCCTGGGCGGCGCGCGAGATGTTGTAGCGTTCGGAGACGATCTCGGCGGTTTCGATCATCGGGATGTAAGCGGCCGGCTCGGCCGCCACCGCCGCTTTCGACACCGAGCGATGGGCGTTCTTGTATTTGTTCTGCACCAGCGAAATGGTTTCCAGGCCGCCGGCCACCAGCACGTCGGCCTCGCCGCACATGATGGTCTTGGCCGCATCGGCGATGGCGATCATGCCCGAGGAACACATGCGATCCAGCGCCATGCCCGGCACCTCGCGCGGCAGGCCGGCCACATAACCCGCCAGACGGCCCACGGTATACCCCTGCGTGCCCTGCTGGGCGGCGATGCCGAGAATCACATCCTCGACTTCCGCCGGATTGATCTGGGCGCGTTCGACGGCGGCGCGGATGACGTGGCCACCCAGGGCCGGCGCTTCGGTATCGTTGAATGCGCCGCGATAGGCTTTGCCAATGGCGGTACGCGCAGTGCTGACGATGACGGCTTCTTTCATGGGGGGCTCCGCAAGCAGTAAAGGAATCGTCTAGCTTCGCGTAATTCGAGTCTCAGGTAATCGTCCGAGGGGACTACGGGAATAAATGAGGGTAAATCGAAAAAATGCTCGCCAGGCAAACGGCCAGGACGCTAACCGGCAGTCGGTCGCCGGTATACTGGCGGGTTCATGCAGCCGACAGAACCGTCCCGGGCAAACATGCCGACCACCGACAGCGAACGCCACAAATGGTATGTGATGGCGGTGATTGCGCTTGGCACCATCGGCGCGGTCATTCTCAGTACCAGTTTCAACGTCGCCGTGCCGGCGCTGATGGCGCATTTCCACATCGGCAACGATGAAGTTCAGCTGGCGGTGACTTCCTTCATGGTCACCAGCACCATCGCCATGCTGCCCACGCCCTGGCTGCTGCAACGTTTCGGCCTGCGCGCCTCCTTTCTGGGTGCGGTGGCCTTGTTGACGGTCTCCAGTCTGGCCGGCAGTTTCAGTCCGACGTTCAACCTGTTGCTGGTGGCGCGCAGCCTGCAAGGTGTTTGCGCCGGCATCCTCTACCCGCTCGGCACCTTTGCCGTGATGTCACTGTTCCCGCCATCCCAGCAGGGGCGGGCATCGGGCTTGCTGGGGTTTTCCATCGTGCTGGCTCCCGCCGTTTCGCCGGCGCTGGGCGGCATCATCATCGACCATTTCGGTTGGGAAGCCGTTTTCTACATCAGTATTCCCTTCTGCCTGGTGGCGCTGTTTGGTGGCTGGCGTCACATGCCGGGACATGCGGAAGAAAAAACCACTGAATTCGACTGGAGCGGCATGTTGCTGCTGTCCATCATGACCCTGGCCTTTCTGGGTTGCATCACCCATTTTCAGGGGGCTGATGAAGGCAATTTCCTGCTCTACATCGAATTGCTGCTGGCCAGCGGCACGCTGGTCGCCTTTCTCCATCACGCCAAGCACAGCCCGCGCGCTCTGGTCAGTATCGCCATCTTCCGCCGTCCCCTGCTGCTGATGGGGCTGGTCATCTCCAGTATCTATGGCTTCGGTATCTATGGCTCGACCTATCTGATTCCGCTTTATCTGCAAACGGTGATGGATCTGACGGCAACCCATGCCGGCGCCATCCTGGTGCCCGGTGGCATCGGCCTGGCGCTCAGTCTGCCATTGGCCGGCTGGCTGGCTGATCGATCCTCGCCCTATGTGGTCGTCCTCGCCGGGTTGATCATGCTGGCCCTGTCATTTGCCGGCATGGCCGTGGTGGCCAACCGGGCGGCCTATGACTATTTCATCGAGCTGACCCTGCTGGGTCGGGTCGGCTCCGGTCTGATCATTGCTTCCCTCAATCAGGCGGCGATGCGCGGCCTGCATGGCCCGCTGATGGCGCAATCGGCCATGTTCATCGGCTATGTGCGTCAGCTGGGCGGCGTGTTGGGCGTGGCGGCCGTCGCCGTCTATATCGCCTGGCGCAGTACGGCGTTGGGTGGCAACCACATGGACAGCCAGGCCCAGGTCTTTGCCGAGGCCTTTCTGATTTCCACCCTCATTTTTGCACTGGCTGCGCTGGTTTCCTGGCGGATGCAGTATCAAAGCAGAATGGATTGAGGCAATGCGCTGGCGCGTGGCCGACGGCAGATCCTGCAGGGGAATGACGGTTCTTGCCGGTAGCGCCTCGACTGCCAGGCGGGTGAAAATCAGCGCATCAGCGCATGTATTCACCGCCATTGGCATCCAGGCAGGCGCCGGTAATGGCGCGGGCATAGTCTGAAGCCAGCATCAAGGCAGCGCGGGCGCAGTCGTCGTCGGTGACCATCTTGCCCAGCGGAATATGGGCTTCGATCCCGGCCAGTACTTCGGCTTCGCTGCGTTGTTGGTGCTGCGCCATCATGCCGATGGCCTGCTGTACCGGCACGCCCCACATCCAGCCCATGAAGATGCTGTTTACCCGGATGCCGTCGCGGCCAACTTCCTGCGCCAGATAGCGTGCTGCGGTTTCCTGCGCGGCCTTGGATGCGGCATAGGCCCCCTCGCCAGGATAGGGCTTGCGAGTGGCCATGGTGTTGATCATGACGATGGCCCCACCGCTGCTGCCGGGATTCTGCTTCATCTGGGCGATGACGGCCTGGGTCAGCCGCAGCGTGCCGATGACGTTGGTCTCAAAGGCCTGATGCCAGGTATCCAGATCGCTATGGGCGACCCGATCGAAATTGCCGTGGGCATAGGCGCTGTTGATCAGCGCATCGATGCGTCCATAGTGAGCGACGGTTTCCTGCACCAGCTGGTTGCATTGGGTGGCATCGTTGATATCCGTCGGCAGTTTGAGCACGCTGCAGTTTTCAGCCACGGCTCCCAGGGCCTTGATGGCCGCCTCTGCCGCATCGAGCCTGGCTGGCGTGCGCGCCGCGCAGACCACGGCCCGCGCACCTTCGCGGGCCGCTTCGACGGCCAGTTTGATACCCAGCCCCGGGCCGATGCCGGAAATGATGACGACTTTGTCGCGGAGCAGCATGGTTGTTGTCGGCGGGCCGTTGCTCAAAGCCCGGCGTCGGCCTTGAGTGCGGCCGCCTTGTCGGTGGCTTCCCAGGTGAATTCCGGCTCATCACGGCCAAAGTGGCCATAAGCTGCCGTCTTGCTGTAGATCGGCCGCAGCAGGTCCAGCGCCTGGATGATGCCTTTGGGGCGCAGGTCAAAGTGAGCGCGGATCAGTTCGATAATTTTTTCATCGCTGATCTTGCCGGTGCCAAAAGTATTGACCATCAGCGAAACCGGTTTGGCCACGCCGATGGCGTAGGCGATCTGCACTTCGCAGCGTTCGGCCAGGCCGGCGGCAACCACGTTCTTGGCCACGTAACGACCGGCATAGGCGGCCGAGCGGTCGACCTTGGAAGGGTCCTTGCCGGAAAACGCGCCCCCGCCATGACGGGCCGAGCCGCCATAGGTATCGACGATGATCTTGCGCCCAGTCAGGCCGCAATCGCCGTGCGGGCCGCCGACCACGAAGCGGCCAGTGGGATTGATGGGGTATTTGGTCTCAGGCGTGATGAGTTCGCGCGGCAGGACGGGCTTGATGATTTCCTCGACCACGGCTTCGGACAGATGGGCATGGGCAATGCCGGGATCATGCTGGGTGGACACCACCACGGTATCGATGGCTACCGGCTTGCCATCCACATAGCGCACGCTGAGCTGGCTTTTGGCATCCGGGCGCAGGCCGGGGAAGCGGCCGTCCTTACGCACTTCGGCCTGGCGCTGCATGATGCGATGCGCATAATAGATGGGCAGCGGCATGAGGCTTTCGGTCTCATCGCAGGCATAGCCGAACATCAGGCCCTGGTCGCCTGCGCCCTGGTCCAGATCCAGGCCTTCGCCTTCATTCACGCCCTGGGCGATGTCGGGCGACTGGCGATTGAGGGCCGTCAGCACCGCGCAGGACTTGTAGTCGAAGCCGATTTCGGAATTGTCGTAACCGATGCGGCGCACCACATCGCGGGCAATTTCCATGTAGTTGATGTGGGCAGAGGTGGTGATCTCGCCGGAGATGACGATCAGCCCGGTGGAGACCAGGGTCTCGCAGGCCACCCGGCCGCGCGGGTCTTCGGCCAGGATGGCGTCCAGGACGGCATCGGAAATCTGGTCGGCCACCTTGTCGGGATGGCCTTCGGAAACGGACTCGGAAGAGAAGAGATAATCTTGTGTCATGGTGCTGGTACTCGCTGATAACCCCGGATTCGGCAGGAGAGCGGTTTCGCTTGCGGTTCCGGGGGGAGACCAGGCGACGCTTTAGCAGCATTTGCCGGACGATCTGCGCCCGGCCCGCCCTGCAAGTTGTCCTGATTAACTCGGCGGAAGCGATAATGCTATCCTCTTTTGTCTTTCGCGGTCAATTCCTGCGCCTGGTTTTCCTTATGACCCTGCTGTTTCGTCTGCTCTCTCATCTGCCGTTGTCCGTGCTGCACAATCTGGGTGCACTGCTTGGCTGGATCGTTTATCTGGCTTCGCCCACCTACCGTCGTCATCTGCGTGCGCATACCGCGCAGGCCGGTGATTGGGCCGTGGCTGTGCGCACGGCCGCCATTGCCGAAACCGGCAAGGCATTGCTCGAACTGCCCTATATCTGGCTGCGCCCGCAGAACCAGGTGGTGGCCCAGGTCGTGCGCACGACTGGCTGGGAACTGGTCGAGCAGGCCTGGCAGGCCGGGCACAGCATCCTGTTTCTGACACCGCATCTGGGCTGTTTTGAAATCACCGCGCAGTATTGCGGCGCGTTTCAGCCGATCACGGTGCTTTATCGACCGCCCAAGCTGGCCTGGCTGCAACCATTGATGGAACAGGGGCGCGGGGCGCATCTGAAACTGGCGCCGGCCGATCTGGGTGGCGTGCGCAATCTGATGAAGGCATTGCGCCGGAAAGAGGCGGTGGGCATTCTGCCCGATCAGGTGCCGGGACGTGGCGAAGGCGTCTGGGCGCCGTTCTTTGGCCGGCCGGCCTATACCATGACACTGGCGGCGCGTTTGGCCGAAAGCGCGGACACGGTTTTGCTGATCCATGCGCAACGCCTGGTCTATGGCGCGGGCTATCACATCAAGGTGCGCCAGTTCGATGAGCCGTTGGCCGAGACACTGGAGGCGCGCGTGATTCAATTCAACGCCGCGCTGGAAAAACTCATCGAGGACTGCCCGGAACAATATCTGTGGAGTTACAACCGCTACAAGGTGCCGGCGGGAGTGCAGCCGCCGGATGCCCAGGCCCCGGTGATTGCCGCATCGACATCAAGCGATTCAGCGGCGGGCCGGTCATGATCACGCGCTTGGCACTGGGGTTGATGTGGTTGCTGCATTTTCTGCCGCTGTCCGTGCAGGCTGCGCTGGGGCGTGGGCTGGGCTGGCTGCTGCACACGTTGGCCGGCAAGCGGCGGCGCATTGCGCAGACCAATCTGCGGCTGTGTTTTCCGCACTTGTCCGAAGCCGAGCGCAATGCTTTGGTACGCCGTCATTTTTCCGTATTTGGCCGCAGTTTCATCGAACGCGGCTTGCTCTGGTGGGCCAGTCCCAGCCGCCTGCGCCGCATCGTGCGCATCGAAGGACTGCACCATCTGGCGGCCCAGGCGGGGCAGCCCATCATTTTGCTGGTGCCGCATTTCGTCGGGCTGGACATGGGCTGGACGCGGCTGACGCTGGAGCAGGATATGGTCAGCATTTATGCCAACCAGAAGAATCTGCTGTTCAACGCTGCGCTGTACCGGGGCCGTATGCGTTTCGGCAATTCGCAACTGTTGTCGCGCCAGCAGGGCACCCGCCCGGCTCTGCGGGCAATGCGCGCCGGCCGGCCTTTTTATTATCTGCCCGACATGGATTACGGCCAGCGCGATACCATTTTTGTGCCTTTCTTCGGCGTGCCGGCCGCCACCATCACCGGCCTGTCGCGCCTGGCGCGCATGGGCCAGGCTGTGGTGGTGCCGGTGATCACCCGGATGCTGCCCGGCGGCCAAGGCTATGTGGTCGACATCCAGCCTGCCTGGACGGATTTTCCCGGTTCCAGCATCGAAGCCGATACCCGGCGCATGAATGCCTATGTGGAAAACGAAGTGCTCAAATTGCCCGAACAATATTTCTGGCTGCACAAACGCTTCAAGACGCGGCCACCGGGCGAAGTCGGCTTCTACAATAAAAAGAAGCCGGATTGACGGCTTGCTCGGCGCTAGCCAGCACGCTTTGGGCGGCTAGCATTTCGTTCCAGTATTTCCACTTTGTGCCCTACATGAGCCATGAAGATAGAACTCGATGCCAATGATGTTGCTGCCTACCTCAAGGCGCATCCTGATTTTTTCAATCTGTATGCCGACCTGCTGGCGCAGATTGTCATCAATGATCCGCACAATGGCCGCGCTGTCTCGATCACCGAGCGCCAGCTGGGTGCCTTGCGTGACCGCAACAAGCAACTGGAAGCCAAGCTGGCCGAGCTGATCCGCTTTGGTCAGGAAAACGATGTCATTTCCGACAAGCTGCACCGGATGATCCTGGCGCTGCTTGCCGCAGACAGTTTTCCGGCAGTGGTTCGCATCCTGCATGAATATCTGGGCGGTGTTTTCGATGTGCCGCATGTGGCGCTGCGTCTGTGGGATGTTGGCAGTCTGGATGCGCTGACCGATTTTTCGCCGGCTGACGAGGACACCAAGCGTTTTGCCGCCGAACTCAAACAGCCGTATTGCGGTTCGAGTGCCGGTCTGGAAACGCTTGCCTGGCTGGCCAGTGGCGTGCGTTCGACGGCCTTGATTCCGCTCCGGCGAGGTGAACACACCATCGGCTTGCTGATGTTGGGCAGTGAAGAACTGCAACGCTTCTATCCGGAAATGGGCACGCTGTATCTGACGCGTATCGGCGAGAGCGCCGCTGCGGCAGTGCTGCGCACGCTGGAACCGGCGCAAACCTGAACCGGCCTGGCATGAAGACGCCCAGCGAGGATGCTGCCGGCGCGGCAAGCGCCCAGGCATTGATCGCGGCTTTTCTGGCTGCTCAGGCGCATGAACGTCAGGCCAGCCAGCATACGTTGAGCGCGTATCGCCGTGATCTGTCGCTGCTGTTGCGGTTGACTGCTGTGGATGCGGGCAGTGAGTTGCGGGCGCTGACTGTTCATGACATCCGGCGCTGTACCATGCAGTTGTATGCGGCCGGCCAGGCGCCGCGGTCGATCGCCCGCAGCCTGTCTGCCTGGCGCAGTTTCTATCGCTGGCTGGCGCGCACCAGCGCGTCGACCACAGCGGCGGAAGCTGAAAATCTGCACTGCAACCCTTGCGTTGGCCTCAAGCCACCGAAGAAACGTCACGCCTTGCCCAGGACGCTGTCGGTCGAGCAGAGCATTGCCCTGCTGGAGCAACCACCGCTGGCTGCGGTTGACAGCGCGCACGCCGCCCTGTTGCACCTGCGTGATCACGCTCTGCTCGAACTTTTCTATTCTTCGGGTTTGCGGCTGGCCGAGCTGGCCGGTCTTGATTGTGATGGTGGGCTGGATCTGGTGGCCGGTGAAGTCCGGGTGACCGGCAAACGGGGCAAGACGCGCATCGTTCCGGTTGGCGGTGCGGCGTGCGCCGCGTTGCAGGCCTGGCTGGCGCGTCGTCACGAGCTGGCGGCGGCTGACGAAACAGCGCTCTTCGTCAGCCTGCGTGGCACACGTCTGGCGCCGCGCAGCATAGAACAACGTTTGAGCCGTTGGGCACAGGGCAGTGGCATCAAGCTGCATCCGCACATGTTGCGCCACTCGTTCGCTTCACATGTGCTGCAATCTTCAAGTGATCTGCGTGCCGTTCAGGAAATGCTGGGTCATGCCAGTATCGCAACAACCCAGGTGTATACGCATCTGGATTTTCAACATCTGTCCAAAATCTACGACCAGGCGCACCCCCGGGCGCGCAGGAAATGAGCTGGCCGGTATGGTCCTGCGTCAGTGATTGCGCAGGTCGCCGATGCGGGCTTGCGGCAAAGAGTGCCCAAATTAGGCAAAAGTAATAGTCTGAAAGCGGCCTTCAGCAAGGTGGGCTTGTACAATTCGCCCTGTTTTACGCATAATCCCAGATTCCGTCGATCCGCCCTGTGAATCGACTGTGCGGCTCAACCGAGCCGGCAGCGTTCCATGCGCAACTGCGCGCCAGCGGGGTTGGCTTCGACGCCAGGTTTGGCAAGTTTTCCGCAGAGGTGATCCATGGGCATACTCGCAACATCCACGCTTGTTTCGGCCAGCCGGCGCAAATTTCTCGTCATGGCCGGCATGGCCAGTGCCGCCGGCGCGGCTCTCAGCATGTTCGGCTGCGGCCGGGCGCCACTGCAGCATTTCAAGGGCACGACGGCCGACGGCCGTTTTGGTCTGGGGCCGCGCACCACACCCAAACTGGGCAATTGGCAGGATCTCTACCGTCAGCGCTGGACCTGGGACAAGGTCGCCAAAGGTTCGCACGGCTGGTCGAACTGCCGTTCGGCCTGCGAATGGGATCTGTATGTGAAGGACGGCGTGGTGGTGCGCGAAGAGCAGTCCGCCACTTACGAAGCCTCCGAGCCGGGCATTCCCGACTTCAACCCGCGCGGCTGCCAGAAAGGCGCTTGCTA
>JAHRWT010000058.1 GCA_019105045.1 Sterolibacterium sp. | reverse complement strand
AGGATCTGGCGGCTGATGCGGTTCATCTTGTTGATGGTTTCGATCATGTGCACCGGGATGCGGATGGTGCGCGCCTGGTCGGCGATGGAGCGGGTGATGGCCTGACGGATCCACCAGGTGGCGTAGGTCGAGAATTTGTAGCCACGGCGGTATTCGAACTTGTCCACCGCTTTCATCAGGCCGATGTTGCCTTCCTGGATCAGGTCGAGGAATTGCAGGCCGCGATTGGTGTATTTTTTGGCGATGGAAATCACCAGGCGCAGGTTGGCTTCGGTCATTTCGCGTTTGGCGCGGCGTGACTTGGCTTCGCCGGTTGTCATCTGCTTGTTGATTTCCTTGAGCTCTTTGAGTGGCAGGCCGGCGCGCTCTTGCAGTTCGATCAGTTTCTGCTGCTCTTCGATGATGGCTGGCGCGGCGCGCATCAGTTGGCTGCCGTAGTTTTTCGAGGCAACAATTTCGTGCTTCAGCCATTCCAGGTTGGTTTCGTTGCCGGGGAAAACCTTGATGAAGTGCTGGCGCGGCATGTGCGATTTGTCCACGCACAGGTGCAGGATCTTGCGTTCGTGCTTGCGAATGTCGTCAACCATGTTGCGCACCGAGTCGCACAGGCGTTCCGTGGCTTTGGCGGTGAAACGGAACGTCATCAGTTCGGTGGTGATCTGCTGGCGCAACTTGATGTAGGTGCGATCCTGCGAGCCTTTCTTGATCAGCGCGGGGCGCATTTTCTCGTAAAGGTGCACGATGACGGAAAACCGTTCCAGCGCGTCTTCCTTGAGCTTTGAGAGGGCTGCGGCGATGGCGCTGCCGCCGTCGTCGTCGTCATCCAGGTCGCCTCCCAGGTCGTCGCTGTCGGCCATGGCGTCGAAGTCGTCAGGCTCGTTCGGGTCGACCAGGCCGTCGATCAATTCATCGATGCGGATTTCATCACGCGCCACCTTGCCGGCCATGTCGATGATTTCAGCAATGGTGGTCGGGCAGGCCGAGATGGCCATGATCATGTGCTTGAGACCGTCTTCGATACGCTTGGCAATTTCGATTTCGCCTTCGCGGGTGAGCAGTTCGACCGTGCCCATTTCGCGCATGTACATGCGTACCGGGTCGGTGGTCCGGCCAAATTCGGAATCGACCGTGGACAGCGCCTGTTCGGCCTGTTCTTCGACTTCGGCGGCATCAACGACGGCGGGTGTGGCTTCGGTCAGCAGCAGGGTTTCGGCATCGGGGGCTTCGTCATAGACCTGCACACCCATGTCGTTGAAGGTGCTGATGATCGACTCGATCTGCTCGGCGTCGATCATGTCGTCGGGCAGGTGGTCGTTGATTTCGGCGTAGGTCAGATAGCCGCGTTCCTTGCCCAGGGTGATCAGGCTCTTCAGGCGGGTGCGGCGGGCATCCATATCCAGCGGCGCTGCCGAGGGTACGGATAGCATGAGCTTTTCCTTGCTGCGCTTGCTGGCGGATTTTTTGCTTTTTTCTGTTGCCGGCACAGTCGCAATGGGTTCCGTTGTGGGCAGTGCGACGGTGGTTTTGACTTCGATATCGATTGCGGCAGTTGCGGGCGCAGCCGCCTTGGCAGGCTTGGCTGTCTTGGCTGTCTTGGCCGGCTGCGTCGATTTTGCCGGCTTTGGCGCGGCGACAGGCGCAGGTTTTTGTGCGGACTTTGGTTTGGCCGCCGCCTTTGGGGCTGCTTTTTCCTTTTCCTTGACGGCGGGTTTCTTGATGGCGGTCTTGGTGGATTTTGCTGTTTCCTTGGCCATTTATGTCCTCACTGCCGGGTGCACGGAATGAGCATGTGCCGGGGACGGCACCGCCCATGCATGAATTTTGGAAAACCAGAGATTATACATTAACTTAGCTGTTCTGCCGAAGTTTTGTCGCCGCATTTTTCTGGGCCAGCAAGCGGGCAAACAGTTGTCTTTCTTCGCTGTTCAGACCGCCATTGCGTTCCTTGTGTGTCAGCAGGGCGATTTCCTTGGTCAGATGGGCCTGGCGCAGCCTTTCCAGGGCGTCATTGAATTCGGTTTCCATGGCCTGTTCGGTTTGGTTGTCCATGTCCTGGCTGGCCAGGGCGCTGACGTATTGGGTCAGCGTTGTCTCATGTTCGCTGCCGCGGAAGAATTCGAGCAGCATGCCCATGCCGACTGCTGCGGAGTTCTCGGCAACCGGCAGTGCGCCGTGGTCAATGGCAGCAACCATGGCGCGCAGGGCAGCGATTTCCGGCGCGTTGCCGACAAGCAGTTCGAGGGGCAGGCGGGTGGCGCGCAAAGGCTGGTGGAGGATGTTTTCCAGCAGTTGATGCTCGATGGAGCGGGCGGCTGGCCGTTGGGCCATGCGCGGCAGGGCGCTGCGTCGCTGGTGGAGCGGACTGAGTTCGCAGGCGGTCTCTACTTCGGCCTGACTGAGCTGGGCAAGATCGGCGATGGCCTTGGTTAGTTGTACGCGCAGCACTGGGGCTTTCACGCGTTGCAGCAGGGGTTTGGCGGCATGGATCAGCTGGGCGCGGCCTTCGGCGGTATAGGGTTTGCTGCGCTGTGTCAGTTGGTGAATCATGAATTCGCTGAGCCGCGTGGCGTGCTGGACTTGATCGAGAAAGGCGGCCTTGCCGTGTTCGCGGATGAATTCGTCCGGATCCTGGTTGCCCGGCATTTGCAGGATTTCGATGCTTTTGTTGTCGGCAAGTTGTTCCAGGCCGGTTTCCATGGCGCGCCAGGCGGCCTTGTCGCCGGCGGCATCGCGATCGAAGCAGAAAATGATGCGATCGGCCAGACGGAAAAGTTTTTGCAGATGCAAGGGTGTGGTGGCCGTGCCCAGCGTGGCCACGACATGCGTCACACCGAGCTGGGCCAGGCCGACGACATCCATGTAGCCTTCGACGACGATCACCGCATTGGCTTCGCGGATGGCCTTGCGTGCCTGTGGCAGGCCGTAGAGTTCGCGACCTTTTTCGAACAGGGGGGTTTCCGGCGAGTTGAGATATTTGGGCTCACCCTGATCGAGAATGCGGCCACCGAAACCGATGATGTTGTTGCGCTGGTCGAGGATGGGAAACATGATGCGATCGCGGAAGCGGTCGTAGCGGCGTCCTTGCTCGTTGTCGATGACCAGGCCGCATTCGGCGAGTGCTTCTGAACGGTTGTAGTCGGCAAACAGCGCGGCCAGATTCTGCCAGCCATCCGGGGCATAGCCCAGGCCGTAGCGCGCGGCGATTTCGCCGGTCAGCCCACGCCGCTTGAGATAGTCGATGGCACGCGGGCTGGCTTTGAGTTGTTCGAGATAGAACTTTGCCGCGCGCGCCATGTGCTCGGTCAGCGAGGCGGTCTGCTGCAGGTTTTGCCGTGTCTGGTCGCCGCGCTGTGAATCACGTGAATCCCGTGATTCACGTGGTACTTCCAGCCCCAGACTGGCGGCAAGCTCTTCGACGGCTTCAATGAAGCCCAGCCCGGAATATTCCATGAGGAAACCGATCGCGCTGCCGTGCGCGCCACAGCCGAAGCAGTGGTAGAACTGCTTGCTGGGACTGACGGTGAAGGAAGGCGTCTTTTCGGAATGAAAGGGGCAGCAGGCGCTGTAGTTGGCGCCGGTTTTCTTCAGCGGCACGTGGCGCTCGACGATATCGACCACGTCGATGCGGGCCAGCAGTTCCTGGATGAAGCTTTCGGGAATCATTGTGACCCGCAGTCGATGGCAGCTAGCCAGTCAGCCCGGTAACAGGCTCAGGCCGTCAGTCGGGCCTTGATCAGTGCGGACACCGCGCCCATGTCGGCGCGCCCGGCCAGTTGGGGTTTGACGATGGCCATGATCTTGCCCATGTCCTGCATGGATTGCGCATTGCTGCTGGTAATGGCCGTGTTGACGATGGCGTCGATTTCATTGGCCGACAGCGCCTGTGGCAGGTAGGTGGTCAGCAGCTCGGCTTCGCGCTGCTCGGCATCGGCCAGGTCGTGGCGCTCAGCCTTGCGATACTGTTCGATGGAGTCCTTGCGCTGTTTGAGCATTTTGTCGATCACGGCAATCACGGCGCTGTCATCGAGCGTGGTGCGCTCATCGACTTCCTTCTGCTTGATGGCGGCCAGCAGCAGGCGGATGGTGCCCAGCCGGACGGGTTCCCGCGCCCGCATGGCGGATTTCATGTCTTCGGTGATGCGCTCCTTGAGGGATGGGAACGACATGGCGGCAGGCTCCTGAAGGTGATTCAGAGGATGTGTGGTGTGTAGCCGAATCGAACGATTCGAACGATTCGATCGATTCGATCGATTCGATCGAATTGCAACACGAAAGCCGGCAGCGCTTGCGCGGTGCCGGCAATCAAGAACGCAGTGAAACTGGACGAGCTTTGCTCAGTAGAGCTTCGGCGGCAGCATCTGGCTGCGGATGCGCTTGTGGTGGCGCTTGACGGCGGCAGCGTGCTTGCGCTTGCGCTCGGAGGTGGGCTTTTCATAAAACTCGCGCGAGCGCAGTTCGGTCAGAACGCCCGTCTTTTCGATGGTGCGCTTGAAGCGGCGAATGGCAACTTCGAACGGCTCGTTTTCTTTGACGCGGATACCAGGCATGTTTCTTGACTTCCTAATCGAGGAATTGAAGCGGAAAGCTGGCCATTATAACCATGTTTTTTCTGCCAGGCCAGTGTGGCGCGACATTTTTTTGGTGGGGTGGCTTTCCGGCAGCAAGGTTTGCGTTTGCACCCTGCGCTCAAAAGAATTATTATTTATACATCTTTGACCGTGAATGTGTGAAGGAATGTCGTCATGACCCACCTGCCTGCCTCAGCCGCCGCGCCGCTCGATGTCCGCGTGTTTGTGCCTATCGAGCGGCACAGGATGCTGCTTGAGATGTTTGCCGAATTGCCGGTGGGCGAAAGTTTCACTTTCATCAACGATCACGATCCGCTGCCGCTGTATTATGAATTCCGTTCCATCCACGGCGATGTGGTGAGCTGGGATTACCTGCAACGGGGCGGCATCGACTGGCAAGTCAAGGTCACGCGGCTGGAAGCCTCCAGGGGCCGTGAGTTCACTGACATCGCCACGCTGATGGACTTGCGCAAGGTGGCTGCCGAGGATCTGAAATATGTGGTTTTCCACCGCTACGGCATGATGGAAGAGGGCGATACCATGGAGTTGATCGCCAGTGAGGAACCGGCGGATATCCTTGCCGTTTTCCGGCAGAAATTCGCCGATCAGCATGAATGGATGGTGCGCCGGAATGAAGCCGGCAATTATGTTGCTCACATCTGCAAGAAGCGTCGTGCGACGGCGCAGGTGGATCTGCAGATCGTCGCCGAGCATGATGTGCGTGCGCATGAGCCGGCCGCGCGGCACGATATTTTCTTCAATGCCTTTGCTGCCTTGCAGCCGGGGCAGGCGTTTGATTTCATCAACGACCACGATCCCAAGCCGCTGTATTACCAGATCGAGGCCGAAAGCACGGAACCATTTACCTGGGTGTACCTGGAGAGCGGGCCGGAGGTCTGGACAGTCCGGGTGGCAAAGACTGAAACGTAGAAACATCGCAGTGCAAGGTCGGAGCAGCGGCCCGGCGGCAGGTAAAATGGCAGGATGATCGTTCTTGGCATTGAATCTTCCTGCGACGAAACCGGCATTGCGCTGTACGACACCGAGCGCGGCTTGCGCGGCCACGCCGTGCACAGTCAGGTAGCCATGCATGAAGCCTATGGAGGGGTGGTGCCCGAGCTGGCCTCGCGCGACCATGTTCGCCGCCTGATTCCACTGTTGCGCAAGGTACTGGCAGAGGCGCAGGCCCGCCTGGAGGATATCGACGCCATCGCCTATACCGCCGGCCCGGGGCTGGCCGGGGCGTTGCTGGTCGGTGCCAGTTTTGCAGCGTCCCTGGCACTGGCACGCGGCATCCCCGCCTTGCCGGTGCATCACCTTGAAGGACATTTGCTCTCGCCCTTGCTGTCTGCCGATCCGCCCGACTTCCCCTTTGTTGCCTTGCTGGTTTCCGGCGGCCATACCCAATTGATGCGAGTTACTGGCGTGGGTGAGTACGCGCTGCTCGGTGAATCGCTGGATGATGCCGCTGGTGAAGCTTTTGACAAAACTGCCAAGCTGCTGGGGCTGGGCTATCCCGGTGGGCCGCAGGTGGCGCGACTGGCGGCACGCGGCCAGCCGGGACGCTGCAAGCTGCCGCGCCCTATGCTGCACAGCGGTGATTTTGATTTCAGTTTTTCCGGTTTGAAGACGGCGGTGCTGACCGCCGTGCGCAAGCAGACACTGGATGATGCGGGCCGTGCCGATCTGGCAGCGGAGTTTCAGGAGGCCGTTACCGAAGTGCTGGTGACCAAGGCACTGGCTGCCGTGCGCGCCCAGAACATGCAGCGGCTGGTGGTGGCGGGCGGTGTCGGTGCCAACTTGCGCCTGCGCGAACGGCTCAATACCGAAGCCGCGCAACAAGGCGTGCGAGTGTATTACCCTGAGCTGGAACTATGCACCGACAATGGCGCGATGATTGCCTTTTGTGGGGCCCAACGCTTGCTGGCCGGAGCCAGGGCGGAAACTTCCGGCGTGTTTTCCGTACGCCCGCGCTGGCCTTTGCAGGAGCTGATGGAAAGCCCGCTGCCTCCGCTTTGCTAGCGACCCTGGTTTCCCCGTTTTTTCCTATTTCTTGCGGCCAAAACGGCTTTCTGTACCCGCCAGCAGGTTGCGGATGTTCTGTTGATGGCGCCAGAGCACCAGCAGACTCATGCCGGCCAGCGCCACGGTTTGTGGCAGATCGAGCAGCCACCAGGCAAACAGCGGTGCGGCCAGCGCGGCACAGATGGCCGCCAGCGAGGAATAACGCGTGATCAGGGCAACGGTCAGCCAGGCAGCGACGCAGGCCAGCGCCAGCCAGACACTGAAACCGAGAAAGATGCCTGCGGCGGTGGCAACCCCCTTGCCGCCCTTGAAGCCGATGAAAATCGGAAAGGCATGTCCCAGCAATGCGGCAAAACCGGTCGCAGCAATGATGCCGGGCGTGATGGTGAGCTCGCCAAGCGAAGCGGCGAAATGCTGCGCCAGCCAGACCGCCAGCCAGCCTTTGGCCGCATCGCCGAGCAAGGTCAGCACGGCGGCCAGTTTGTTGCCCGAACGCAGCACATTGGTCGCCCCCGGATTGCCCGAGCCATAGCTGCGCGGATCAGCCATGCCGAACAGGCGGGTGATGATGATGGCGAAGGGCAACGAGCCGAGCAGGTAGCCAGCCAGTATCAGGAGGATTGGCAGGAAGTCTGGTGACAACAATGGGGTGGGCACGTCAGCCATGGTGGGCGCTACTCATTTCCATCAAACGAAAGCCGCAGTTTATTGTTTTTCCCAGCGGGTGACTTCGTTCATTTCGAATTCCGGAAAGAACTTCCAGACATCGGCATCCACCCGCGTTGGAAATGTAGATGCGGGATGGGAATTGAGCATCATGCGCGTGCAATCGGCTTGCAACCAGGGTCAGGCGATGTGCGATGTCATCGAGGCGGACTCTGTTTCACGGGGTTTGCCCTGTGCCGGACTGTGAAAAGAAGATGTGCAAAAGTAGAATGCACCCGTTGATTTTAACCAATTCATTTACTCATGGACTTCATCTTTATCGATGATCTGCGCGTCGAGGCGCATGTCGGCATCTTTCCGCGTGAGCAGGCGGCCGCCCAGACGCTCGAAATCAGCCTGACGTTTGGCGTGCCGGATGCGGCCGCGCGCAATGACGATATTGTCGACACCATACGCTACGATGTGGTGATCGAGCGCATTCGCGAGGAGCTTGCCGCGCGTCATTTCAATTTGCTGGAAGCGCTGGGGGAACACGTCATCCAGTTGATGCTGGAAGAATTCGGCGCGCCCTGGGTGAAGATTTCCATTGCCAAGCTGGGCATCATGAAAGGCATGCGCCGGGTGGGTGTACAGATCGAGCGCAGCAAGGACGAGGTTTGAACAGCAGCACTCCCTACCCGCGGGGGTGATGTTTTTCATGCAGTTGCTTGAGTCGTTCACGGGCGACGTGGGTGTAGATCTGTGTCGTGGAAATATCGGTGTGGCCCAGCAGCAACTGTACCACGCGCAAGTCGGCGCCATGGTTGAGCAGATGGGTGGCAAAGGCGTGGCGCAATACATGTGGTGAGATGGGTTTGTGGATACCGGCTTGCAGTGCGTAGCGTTTGATCAATAGCCAGAACATCTGCCGACTCATGCCGCCGGCCGGACAATCGACCTTGGCAGGGTTGCGTGTGGTGACAAAAATTTCGTCGCAGGCACGGCCTTTGAGCAGGATGGGGCGGGATTCCCGCAAATACTGCGCCAGCCAATTGGCGGCGATTTCGCCCAGGGGAACCAGTCGCATCTTGTCGCCCTTGCCACGCACGCGGACAACACCTTCGTCCAGACTCAGCTCGAACAGCTTGAGATTGACCAATTCACTGACGCGCAGACCACTGGCGTAAAGCAGCTCCAGCATGGCGCGATCGCGCAATCCCAGCGCCGTGGCGGTGTCGGGTGCGGCCAACAGGGTTTCGACATCGCGCTCGCTCAAGGTCTTGGGCAGACGTTGTGGCAGGCGCGGCTGATCGATGTTCAGCATCGGGTCATGCTGGATGCGGCCCTGATTCAACAAAAAACGATAGAAACGGCGCAGCGCCGCATGCAGGCGGCGCTGACTGGCAGGCTTGGGTGCCGGGCGTTGGGGGTCTTGATGCAGACTGGCCAGGTAGGCGCGGATGTCGGCTTCGACAACGGACTGCAGATCGTTGCGCTGTGCCGCCAGCCAACCGGCGAACAGTGCCAGATCACTGCGATAGGCGGCCAGGGTGTTCTTGGCCAGGCCGTCTTCCAGCCAGAGTGTGTCGATGAATTGGTCAAGCAGGGCGGCGTTTGCTGCCGTGGGCTGCTCCGTGTGGCTCATCGTGAATCGGGGTTTTCGTGAGCCAGCAGCCAGCGTTTGACGTCCAGCAGAAAACCACCGCGCTCGCGATTGAAGCCGCCCAGTCCACCATCTTTGGCCACGACGCGATGGCAGGGCACGACCAAGGGGTAGGGATTGGCGCCGCAAGCGCCCCCTACGGCGCGCGGAGCGCTGCCAATGGCTGCGGCCAGATCGCCATAACTGCGCGTCTGGCTGCAGGGAATGGCGCTGATCTGCGCCCAGACCTTGCGCTGGAATGGCGTGCCGGCCGCAGCCAATGGCAGGCTGAAGGTGTATCGCGCATCCTGCAGCCAGAGCCGCAGCTGGCGCACGGTTTCGTGAGCCAGCAAATTGGCAGGCGCCAATTCGGGGCCGGGCGGCAGGAATTCGATTTCCACTATCTCATCTTCGCTGCAGGCAACACCCAGATTGAAGCCGGGCGCGGCCAGGATCGCCTGGTAAGTTGTCGGTGGCTGGGGTTTTGCAATCATGGTGGTTATTTCTTGAGCAGTTCATCAGGCACATTGACTGCCGGTGGCTCGGGTAGTTCTGGCGACCAGCCTTGGCGCTGCCAGGCCGCTGGGTTGAGGCTGTGCAGCAGGGTTTGATAAGTGGCCGTGCGCGTCTTGGGGATCAGCAGAAAGCCCGCCACCATGCGCACATAGCGCAGGCCGGTCATCAGCAGTGATGGCAGATCCATCAGGATGGCAGCGGCTTGTTGCAGCAGGCTCGGCGGTGAGGCCAGTGGCAGAGGCTCATAGCCATAACGTTGAAAGGTGTCCCGATTCCAGCGTTGGGTCAAGTGAATCCAGACAGGCGGAATGCCTTCTCGCCAACTGAGTTTTTTCTGCTGGGGCCGGCGTGATGCCTCCATCAGCCAGGGGAAGGGGATGCCGTCGTTTTCCGGCAAGTGGTCGGTGTGGTGCAGCACTTGCTCGCTCCAGGGCACGCCGATGTAATCAAGTATGCGGCGCAACTGGGCTTCGGGGGCAGCCAGCAAATCTTCCAGTTTGACTGTGAGCAGCCGATCCTGATAACGCTGCAGCGTGCGCATGTTGTGATGAACCATGAGATTGGCGCCAATGAAGCTGGAAGTTGACCATGGCATGGTGTAGTGGGAATACACCACGGCCCGTGGGTCGCGCATCATGTGAATGATGCGCGCCTGTGGGTATTCCTGCAGCAATTGGTCGAGGTCTTCGATCAGCAGCGGGCCTTTTTCACCATAACGGGTTTTGCCATATTGCCCGGCCTTGCACTGCAGAACGCGCAGATAAATCTGGGCAGCATGTTGTTGATCGAAGTTTTTCGGCAGGCCGTCCAGCACCACGCGTGGGTCCATGCGCAGCCAGGCGTAGGAAAAGGAATGGAAAAACGCGTAAAGCCGTTTGCGAAAGTCACCCTGCGAATTGCGCAGCCAGAAGTGATAACAGACTTCCTCGCTGATGTAGATATCAGGATGGGCGTTGAGCATGAAACGCATCAGCGTCGTGCCTGAACGACCACTGCCGAGAATGAAGATGGGCGCTGTGTGGGCAGATTCCAGATTTTGACTGACGTCAGGCATATTTGCGAAAAGGAGTCAAAGGGCAAAATGGACAGCAGGTGTGCGCGGTTTCAACCGATGTCCGTATGCCAGGCGCGCAGACGCTCCAGAGTGATCTGTTCGTGTGGTGGCAGCACCATGCGTGCCCCGGCAAAGTCTTCGTTGAGCGTGTAGTCGCTGATGGTGATGACGGTGGGGATCCCCGCGCTCAGGCTGGCGGCCAGGCCGTGTGCCGAGTCTTCTATCGCCAGGCAGTCTCGTGGCGGCAGGTCAAGGGAAGACAGGGTCCATTGGTAGATGTCGGGCGCGGGCTTCTTTGCCGCAACCGCATCCCCCGTGGCGATGACGTCAAACCAGCTGTCGGCCTGGGGGCCAAGATTGGCGCGCAGCAGGTTGACGATATTCTGGTTTGTCGAGCTGGATGCAATGGCCAGACGCAGGCCTTCGGTGCGGGCATCGCAAATCAGCTGGCCAATGTCGGCGCGCAGGGGGATTGCACCGGCGGCCAGCAGACGCTGGTAATTTCTGGTCTTGATGGCATAAATGCGGTCGAGCAATGCCGCGCAATCCGGGTGCTGGAATGTAGCGGTATCGTAGTGCTCGGCATAATGGCGGAGACGTTCGCGACCGCCGGCGACATTCAGCAACTTGCCATACAAAGCCTCATCCCAGTGCCAGGACAGGCCGACTTCGGCAAAGGCGGCGTTGAAGGCGGGGCGGTGTCCGTCACGCTCGGTGTTGGCGAGCGTGCCGTCGACATCGAAAATCAGGGCGCGCAGGGTCATGACAGAACTCCAGGAACTCTGTGATGGGATGTTGATTATGCACTGCGCAGCTGTTCATGTGTCGGCGGGCACGCTGAAATCCGGGAGAATGACAGACAGCACGCGGCGGTCTGTCATTCTGGGTTACACGTTAAAATGACCGGGTGAACGCAAACAATCTTTATCTGGTCGGCCTTATGGGCGCCGGTAAAACCACCATCGGGCGCCAGCTTGCCAAACGGCTGGGTCGGCGTTTTGTCGATTCCGATCATGAAATCGTGGCGCGCACCGGTGTCAGTATTCCGACGATTTTTGAAATCGAAGGAGAATCCGGTTTTCGCCAGCGCGAAGCGCAAGTGATTGCCGAGCTTGCAGCCATGACCGGTTTGGTGGTGGCCACCGGTGGCGGCGCAGTGCTTGCTGCGGCTAATCGCGCGGCCTTGACGAACAGTGGTCTGGTTGTTTATCTGTGTGTGCCGCCGCGCCTGTTGCACGAGCGCACGCGTCACGATCACAACCGGCCGCTGCTGAAAGTTGCCGATCCGCTGGCGCGTCTGCAGACGCTGTATGAGCAGCGCGATCCGTTGTACCGCGAAGTGGCCGATATCGTGGTCGATAGTACGGGGGGCGGTTCGCAACAAATGGTGAAATTGATCGAACAAGAGGTTCGCAACCGATGCGCAGCTTGAATGTCCGCCTGGGGGCGCGCAGCTATCCCATCCACATCGGCCCGGGTTTGCTGACGCAGGCGGAGTTGATCCTGCCGCATCTGCGCACGCCGCGTGTGGCCATCGTCAGCAACGAGACCGTGGCACCGTTGTATCTGGACAAGCTGGCCGCGCCTTTGCGCGCCGCGGGGGTGCAGGTCACGGAAATCATCCTGCCCGATGGCGAGGCGCACAAGAACTGGGAAACGCTCAACCGGATTTTTGATCAGCTGCTGGCCGAGCGCTGTGATCGCAGCACCACCTTGATTGCCCTGGGGGGAGGCGTGATCGGCGATCTGACAGGGTTTGCCGCTGCCAGCTATCAGCGCGGCGTGCCCTTCATTCAGGTGCCGACCACTTTGCTGGCGCAAGTCGATTCCTCAGTCGGTGGCAAGACCGGCATCAACCATCCACGCGGCAAGAACATGATCGGCGCTTTCTGGCAGCCGCAACTGGTGCTGGCCGATACCGATACCCTGCAAACCCTGCCGGCGCGCGAGCTGTCGGCCGGCCTGGCGGAAGTCATCAAATACGGCTTGATCCGCGATCTGCCGTTTCTGGCCTGGCTGGAAGCACAGATGGATGCGCTGCTGGCCTGCGATGGCAGCGCACTGGCGCAGGCCATCGAGCGTTCCTGCCAGAACAAGGCCGAAGTGGTCGCCGCCGATGAGCTGGAAACCGCCAAGGAAGGCGGGCGGGCGCTGCTCAATCTGGGTCATACCTTTGGCCATGCCATCGAAACCGGTCTGGGCTATGGCCAGTGGCTGCATGGCGAAGCGGTGGCGGCCGGAATGGTGATGGCAGCCGAGCTGTCACACCGGCTGGGCTGGCTGGATGCGGCGGCGGTGGCGCGGCTCAGCCAGCTGTTGCAACGCGCTGCCTTGCCGGTGCGCGGCGCGGCACTGGGGGCGGAGCGTTATCTGGAACTGATGGGTCACGACAAGAAAGTCATCGCCGGCAAGCTGCGCCTGGTCTTGTTGCGGCAACTGGGCGAGGCCGTGACTTATGGCGAGGCGCCGCGCGAGGAAATCATTGCTGCCATCGAGGCTTGCTGTGACTGAAGACCGCCTTGCGCCGTATGCCGTCAGCGCCGCCAATTCGCGTGGTCGCTGCCATCCTGAAGCGGCCCCGGAAGCGCGTACCGAGTTCCAGCGTGATCGCGACCGCATCGTGCATTCCACGGCTTTTCGGCGGCTGGAATACAAGACGCAGGTGTTCGTCAATCACGAAGGTGATCTGTTTCGCACCCGCCTGACGCACAGCCTGGAAGTCGCCCAGATTGCCCGTGGCATCGCCCGCGTTCTGCAGCTCAATGAAGACCTGACCGAAGCCATCGCTCTGGCCCATGATCTGGGGCATACGCCGTTCGGCCATGCGGGTCAGGATGCCTTGAACGATTGCATGGCTGGCCAACACGGTGGTTTCGAGCACAATTTGCAAAGCCTGCGCATCGTCGATGTGCTGGAAGAAAACTACGCCGCCTTCGATGGTCTGAACCTGTGTTTTGAAACCCGCGCCGGCATCCTCAAGCACTGCTCCAAAGCCCGTGCCCGCGAGCTGGGAGCGGTGGCCCAGCGTTTTCTTGATGATCAACGGCCTTCGCTGGAAGCGCAGATCTGCAATCTGGCGGATGCCATTGCCTACAATAATCACGATATCGACGATGGCCTGCGTTCCGGCTTGATTCAACTGGAACAATTGGATGACATCGCCGCTTTCGCCCAGCATGCCGCCACTGTCAGGGCGAAATATCCCAGCGTGACGGGGCGGCGCTTCATCCACGAAACCATACGCCGCATGATCAATGCGCAGGTGGTGGATTTGATAGAAACCACCCGTGCCAACCTGGTCCAATACGCACCGCAAACCCTGGCCGATGTGCAGCAGGCCCCGGCGCTGGTGGCGTTCAGTGCGACCATGCGCCATGAACTGCAGGACTTGCAGCGCTTCTTGCGCGATCAGCTGTACCGGCATTACAAAGTCGTGCGCATGACCACCAAGGCGGCACGCATCATCAATGATCTGTTTGCCGCCTTCATGGGGACGCCGGGCCTGTTGCCGCTGCAGTATCAGCAAATGGCCAATGAAAACCAGGCGCGTGCCGTGGCCGATTACATTGCCGGCATGACGGATCGCTACGCCATGCGCGAACATCGGCGGCTGTTTGCCGTCGGTGAAATCTGATTTCTTGCAACGAACTTCTATCGAGTTGTCCATAGTCCATGAATATCGTCATTCTCGCTGCTGGTCAGGGCAAGCGTATGCACTCCGCTCTGCCCAAGGTGCTGCACACTCTGGCCGGTAAGCCTCTGCTGCGCCACGTCATTGATGCTGCCCAGGCGCTGCAGCCCACTCGTATTTGCATTGTGCGTGGCCACGGTGGAGAAGCTGTGCGGGCAGCGATGAGTGAGCTGGGCTTGACCTGGGTGGTGCAGGAGCAGCAACTGGGTACGGGTCATGCCGTGCTGCAGGCGCTGCCCTATCTCGATCCCACCCGAGCCACGCTGATCCTGTATGGCGATGTGCCGCTGACTCGCGCCGCCACTTTGCAGCGTTTGCGAGAGGTGTTCGTCGCTGAAAACAGCGCGCTGGCCTTGCTGACGGCCCAGTTGGCCCAGCCGCAAGGCTATGGCCGTATCGTGCGCGATCATGCCGGTCATGTTCAGCGCATCGTCGAGGAAAAGGATGCGACGGATGCCGAGCGTCAGATCACGGAAATCAATACCGGCATCCTGCTGGCCGATACCGCAGCCCTGCTGCGTTGGCTGCCGACGTTGAGCAATCAGAATGTGCAAGGTGAATATTATCTGACCGATATCGTGGCGCTGGCGGTGCGCGATGGTCTGCAGATCAGCTCGACCCAGCCGCAGGATGCCTGGGAAACCGAGGGCGTCAACAGCCCGGCCCAGCTGGCGGCACTGGAACGCATTCATCAGCGTAATCTGGCTGCGGCCCTGCTCGATCAAGGCGTGCGTCTGTGCGATCCGGCGCGTATCGACGTGCGTGGTGAACTGATCTGTGGGCAGGATGTGGCGATCGATGCCAACTGTCTGTTTGAAGGCCGGGTGGAGCTGGCGGATGGGGTGGAGATCGGCCCCAATTGTGTGCTCAAGGACGTCAAGGTCGGGGCGGGGACACGGATTGCGGCTTTCAGCCATCTGGAATCGGCCACCATCGGCCAGCAGGCAGTGATCGGCCCTTATGCCCGTCTGCGCCCGGGAACGGTGCTGGGCGATGAAGTGCATATCGGCAATTTTGTCGAAGTGAAGAACAGCAGCATCGCCAGCCAGTCCAAGGCCAATCATCTGGCCTATGTGGGCGATGCCACAGTGGGTCAGCGGGTGAATATCGGCGCGGGGACCATCACGTGCAATTACGACGGCGCCAACAAGCATCGCACGGTGATTGAGGATGATGTTTTCATCGGTTCCGATACCCAGCTGGTCGCACCGGTGACGATCCATAAAGGGGCCACGCTGGGGGCGGGCACGACGCTGACCAAGGATGCGGCTGCCGATACCCTGACGGTTTCACGGGCACGTCAGGTGGCCGTCACCGGCTGGAAGCGGCCGGTCAAGCCGAACAAGGCCAGCAAGCCAGAATCATCTTGAACATGAACGGATGCGCATCGGCATCCGATACTTTGAAGGAAATCTGCAATGTGTGGAATCGTCGCGGCCCTTGCCCGGCACAATGTTGTTCCCGTCCTGATCGAGGGGCTGCGCAAACTGGAATATCGCGGCTATGACTCGGCCGGGCTGGCCGTGCTCAAGCCCGAGCTGATGCGGCTGCGCAGTGTGGGCCGGGTCAGTGAGCTGGCCGCGCAGGCGGAGGGCCTGAGCGCTGCCATCGGCATCGCCCATACCCGCTGGGCGACACATGGCGTACCTGCGGAGCGCAACGCCCATCCGCACATTTCCCGTGGTCTGGCGGTGGTGCATAACGGCATCATCGAGAATCACACGGCGCTGAAAAATGAACTGACCGATATCGGCTATGTGTTCACTTCGGATACCGATACCGAAGTCATCGCCCACCTGATCGACTCGCTGCGCATGGCGGGCCATGCGCTGCTGGAGGCCGTGCGTCTGGCCACACAGCGCTTGATCGGTGCTTACGCCATTGCCGTCGTGCATGAAGGTGTGGCGGGCATCGTGCTGGCCCGGCAGGGCGCGCCCTTGCTGCTGGGGGTGGCCGAGGATGGTTTGTATGCGGCCTCTGACGCATCAGCCCTGTTGCAAGTGACCCGGCAGATGATTTATCTGGAAGATGGCGATCTGGCGGAATTGACTCTGGCCGGACTGCGCCTCATCGATGCCACTGGTCAGACCGTGGAGCGTGTGGCTCATGAAAGCGCCTTGTCGGCCGATGCTGTCGAGCTCGGGCAGTATCAGCACTACATGCAGAAAGAGATTTTCGAGCAGCCCACGGCTTTGGCGAATACGCTGGAAATGCTGGGCAGCGCCAATACGCAAACGTTCAATGCCCATGTTTTTGGCACGGCTGCGCCGGAGGTCTTGGCCAGCACCCGTTCGGTATTGATACTCGCCTGCGGTACCAGCTATCACTCGGGGCTGGTGGCGCGTTACTGGATCGAGCAGCTGGCCGGCATTCCCTGCACGGTGGAGGTTGCCAGCGAATATCGCTATCGTGTTTCGGTGGTTGATCCCGCTCAATTGGTGGTGGCGATTTCGCAATCGGGGGAAACGGCAGATACGCTGGCGGCCCTCAAGCACGCCAAGGCGCGCGGCATGACACGCACCTTGGCGATTTGCAATGTGGCTGAATCGGCCATCGTGCGTGAATGTGCGCTGCGCTTTTTGACGCGCGCCGGCATGGAAATCGGCGTGGCTTCAACCAAGGCGTTCACTACTCAGCTGGCAGCCTTGTTCGTGCTGGCCGCCACGCTGGCCAAGCTGCAGGGGCGACTGGCGGCCAATGACGAGAACGATTGCCTGGCGGCCCTGCGCCATCTGCCGCTGGCCGTCAAGAACGTCCTCGAACTGGAACCGGCCATCGCTGCCTGGGCCAGGGATGTGGCAGGCAAGGAACACGCGCTTTTTCTGGGGCGTGGCCGGCATTATCCGATTGCTCTGGAAGGGGCGCTGAAGCTCAAGGAAATTTCCTACATCCACGCCGAAGGCTATCCCGCCGGCGAGCTCAAGCACGGCCCGCTGGCCTTGGTTGATGAAGCCATGCCGGTGATTTCCGTTGCACCCAACGATCATCTGCTGGAAAAACTCAAATCCAATCTGCAGGAAGTGCGCGCCCGGGGCGGCGAGCTGTATGTGTTTGCCGACGCCGACAGTCAGGTTGAAGCCAGTGCGGGCGTGCATGTGCTGCGCCTGCCCGAGCACTACGGCCTGCTCTCCCCGGTCTTGCACGTGGTGCCCTTGCAGTTGCTTGCCTATCATGTGGCGTTGGTCAAGGGTACGGACGTGGACAAGCCGCGCAACCTGGCCAAGTCGGTGACGGTGGAATAAACCCTGTGGCGCGTAGGGGCAAAGCAAAGGGAATAAATGGTGTACACTTCCCAGGTTTGAGTCGTGTTTTTGGGTTGAGTGATCCAGGACGCGTGACGTGCTTCACCAAGCCTGGTCTTCGGTGTCGCCGGGGATGACAAGGCACAAGGATATAAATGAAACGCGTTGATGATTTTCGTCTGCAGTTCGGCCAACATGAACTGGTGCCACTCATGCTGGGTGGCATGGGTGTGGATATTTCCACCGCCGAGCTGGCGCTGGAGTTCGCCCGCCTGGGCGGTATCGGCCATATTTCCGATGCCATGGTGCCTACCGTGGCCGACCGGCGTTTCAAGACGCACTTCGTGCGCGACAAGCTCAAACATTACAAATACAACGTCGCCAATCCAGATAAATCCGAAGTCAAGTTTGATCTGGGCGAGCTGGCCGAAGCCCAGCGCCTGCATGTTGGCAAGACCATGGAAGCCAAGCGCGGCCCCGGTCTGGTGTTCGTCAATTGCATGGAAAAACTGACCATGAACGCACCGCGTGAAACGCTGCAGGTGCGTCTCAAGGCGGCGCTGGATGTCGGGGTTGAAGGCATCACCCTGTCGGCCGGTCTGCATCTGGGCTCCTTTGCCTTGATTGAAGATCATCCTCGTTTTCGTGATGCCAAGCTGGGCATCATCGTTTCTTCCCTGCGCGCCTTGCAGTTGTTTTTGCGCAAGACGGCACGTCTTAACCGCCTGCCTGATTATGTGGTGGTGGAAGGCCCGCTGGCGGGCGGTCACCTGGGGTTTGGCATGGATTGGGCGCAGTATGATCTGGCCACCATCGTCGCGGAAGTCCAGGCCTGGCTGAAGAAAGAAGAACTGAATATTCCGCTGATTGCCGCTGGCGGCATTTTTACTGGTGGCGATGCGACGGGTTTTCTGGAAAATGGCGCGGCGGCTGTGCAGATATCGACGCGCCTGACGGTGACTGAAGAATGTGGTTTGCCGGCCAACGTCAAGCAGGAATACCTCAAGGCCAGCGAAGCAGATATCGTGGTTAATACCCTGTCACCGACGGGTTACCCCATGCGCATGTTGGCGCACTGCCCGGCGATCGGCTCAGGCATTCGCCCCAATTGCGAGGCTTTTGGCTATCTGCTGGAAGGCGGCAACTGCGCTTACATCACGGCTTACTACAAAGCGCTGGAAGCCAATCCGAATCCCAAGACACTGTCGGTGCCGGACAAGACATGTTTGTGTACGCACATGCGCAATTTCGATTGCTGGACGTGCGGCCATTACACCTATCGTCTCAAGGACACTACACACCAAATGGCGGATGGTCGTTATCAATTGCTGACGGCCGAGCATGTGTTCCGCGATTATCAATTCAGTCAGGGCCAGCAGATCGCCTTGCCCGAGGTGCTGACAGGGTAAGCCACCAGCGCTTGGGCCATGGTCCACACTGAAAACTTGAAATCAACTGGGCCGGATGGGCAGCATCGTACATCCGGCTTTTTACATTGATCACCCGTCTCCAGATTCATCTTCTGCCCATGAAATTCGATCTCAACGCCCCCGCCAATCGCTATGTTGCCGTTGCCGAGCCTCTGGTCATTGATGATCCGGAGCAATATCAATGGGATGCCCAGACGGATATTGCCGTGGTCGGGGTGGGCATGGCCGGCGCTTGCGCTGCCTTGGAAGCAGCGGCCCACGGGGCGGAAGTGTTGGCACTGGATCGGCTGGCCGCCGGGGGCGCATCGCGGCTGTCCGGTGGCGTGGTCTACGCCGGTGGCGGCACCCGCCAGCAGCAAGAAGCCGGCATCGAAGACAGCCCGGACAACATGTATCAATACCTGCGCATCCAGGTGGGCGATGTGGTCAAGGATGACACCTTGCGTCGTTTCTGCCATGACAGCGTGGCCAATCTGGAATGGCTGGAAGGCCACGGCGTGCGCTTTGGCAGCCGTTACTACAAGGAAAAGAATTCCTTTCCCGGCGGCTACTGGGGGCTTTATCACTCGGGCAATGAGGCTTACGCACCCTACAACGCCCAGACCACGACGGCAGCGCGGGGGCATGTGACCCAGGGCAGCGGTTATTTCGGTGGCCCGGCCATGATGCAGAACCTGCTGGCGGCCATGCAACGCAGCGGCGAGCAGCCGGGACAGGGCCGCATCCGCTTGCAGAAATATGCTTGTGTCAGCCGTTTGCTGGTGGATAAAAATCAGCAAGTGGTCGGCTTGGCTTATCGACTGGGCTCACAAAGTGGTTTGTTCTATGCGCTGCGCACGGGGCTGCATACGCTGGCCAGCAAGCTCAACATCGGCTTGCCAAGAACCGGCGCACCGTTTCGTTGGCTGGCCGGTCTGTTTGATATTTTCGACCGCGAGCAGCGGGTGCGCGTGCGCCGTGGCGTGATCCTCAGCGCGGGTGGTTTCGTCTTCAATCGTGCCATGGTGACTCAGGCCACTGGCCACGCCCCTCTGACGCCCCATGCGCTGGGTGAGGATTGCAACGGCAGCGGTATCCGCTTGGGGTTGAGTCTGGGCGCTCTTGGCAAGCGGCTGGAGCGGCTGACCTACTGGCGTTTCTATGCGCCCCCCCACGCCTGGCTGAAAACGATTGCGCTGGACCCGCAAGGTCGGCGGCTGTGCAACGAGGCGCTGTATGGCGCAACCGTGGCCGACATCATGCTGGAAAAAGACCCTCAAGGGCGGGGGTGGTTGATCCTGGATGAAGCCCAGATGCAGGCCGCCAAGGCGCAATTGCGCAACGACAAGGCTTTTGTCCTGGTACAAAAAGCCATGGCCTGGATGTATATGTACCGCTGCACCCAGAAAGCGGCGACCTTGGCCGAACTGGCAAGAAAAACAGGCCTGCCGCTGGCCCAGCTGGAACAGACCGTCGCCGAGTACAACCAACGCATCCAGCAGGGCCAGCCCGACACTTGCGCGAAGCCTGACGCCTATCGCGCCGAGCTGAACACGGCACCTTGGTATGCCATCGACATCAGCATCGGTTCGAAATTCGCCTGCCCCTCATTGACTCTGGGCGGGCTGGAAATCGACGAAGAAACCGGTCAGGTGCTGCGTGCTCCGGGGCAAGTCATTCCCGGTCTCTATGCCGCCGGTCGCAATGCCGCCGGTTTGTGTGCACATACTTACATCAGCGGTTTGTCCCTGGCCGACTGCCTGTTCAGTGGTCGCCGGGCAGGGCAACATGCGGCGAAACAAGTGAGCTGATCACGCCTGCCCTGGGCTACAATCGCAGACGGAAGTTCGCCAGGCAGTCGCTGTGAGTATTCACTCATGGAGGAAAGTCCGGGCCCCATAGAGCAGGATGCCGGCTAACGGCCGGGCGCTATAAGTGATCGCGCAAGCGATGACCCAAGGCGACGGAAAGTGCAACAGAAAGATACCGCCGATGGCTCTGCGAGGAGATCAGGCAAGGGTGAAATGGTGAGGTAAGAGCTCACCGCGGACGCAGTAATGCGGACGGCACGGCAAACCCCATCCGGGGCAAGGCCAAATAGGGAAGCGATGAGGTGGCTCGCCTCGCTTCCGGGTAGGCTGCTAGAGCCTGGCGGTAACGTCAGGCCCAGAGGAATGACTGCCCACGACAGAACCCGGCTTATCGGCGGACTTCCATTTTTTTGGGGTGAGCAAGCCCGGCAATGTTTTACGTTGCCGGGCTTGTTGCGTGTCGTTGCCTTATCCTGATATTTCACTTTCGAAACGTACTGCAAGTCTATTGATTAATATGAATATTTTTTTCTCAATATCTTTGTTGATTTGCCTCTAAGTGTTTGTCCCTGAAAGAAAAAACCTGATTTTTCCTTGACCACCCCAAAAATCTCCACTAGAGTGGGAAGAAGTGGGTTGAAGTGGTAGAAAAGTGGGAAAATAAATCACTTTTCAAAATCGGGTTTGCTTGTGACGCCGGTTGCAAAATGAACGGGGGAGACATGTTTCAGGGAGCGGCAACGTTGAATCTCGATGCCAAGGGGCGCATGGCCGTCCCGGCGCGGCATCGTGATGCGTTGCAGACGCTCGGTGAAGGCCGGCTGGTGTTGACCGCGCATCCCCATCGTTGCCTGCTGCTTTATCCAGCCCCGGCCTGGGAGCCGATCCGCGCCAAGATTCTGGCTGCACCCAGTCTTGAAACCCAGTCCGCCATGTTGCGCCGCTTGCTGGTCGGTTTTGCTGCCGACAGCGAGTTGGATGCGGCCGGTCGCCTGCTGGTGCCGCCGGTGTTGCGTGATTACGCCCAGCTCGACAAGCAGGTCTGGCTGGTTGGCCAGGGCAGTCATTTCGAGATCTGGAGCGATGCCGGCTGGCAGGCACAGCAGGCGGCGATTTTTGCATTGGGCGACCAGCTGCTGCCGCCCGGTCTGGAGAGTTTGACGCTGTGAATACGGGTGCGCCGCTGGTGCACCGAACCGTGCTGCTGCAAGAAGCGGTCGAGGCGCTGGCGATCAAGGCAGATGGTGTGTATGTCGATGCCACCTTCGGTCGTGGCGGACACAGTCGGCAGATTCTCGCCCGACTGGGGCCGCAGGGTCGTCTGATTGCGCTGGATCGCGATCCGACGGCGATTGCGGCCGGCAAGGCGCTGGCCGCAGAGGATGGACGATTCGTGTTGCGCCATGCGGCCTTCAGTGCGTTGGCCGCCACGTTGGATGAGTTGGCGATTGAACAGGTCGATGGCGTGCTGCTGGATATCGGCGTGTCATCACCGCAGCTGGACGAGGCGGCGCGGGGCTTCAGTTTTCGCTTCGATGCGCCGCTCGACATGCGCATGGATACGAGCCGTGGTGAAACCGCCGCGGCGTGGTTGGCAAGCGCTTCTCAACAGGAAATAGAAAGGGTGGTGAGGGATTATGGCGAAGAACGGTTTGCTCATGCGATTGCAAAGGCGGTTGTGGCTGCTCGGGCCGAGTGCAGTATTGCAACCACTGGACAGTTTGCCGCGCTCGTGGAAAAAGCCGTCCGTACGCGCGAGCCGGGCCAGCACCCGGCGACCCGCAGCTTCCAGGCTTTACGGATATACATCAATCAGGAACTTGAGGAGCTGTCGCTAACGCTGCCGCAGTGCGTTGCACGGCTGGCGCCGGGGGGGCGACTGGTGGTGATCAGCTTTCATTCGCTGGAAGATCGCATCGTCAAGCGCTTCATGCGCGAGCAGGCGCAGCCGCCGCAGTTGCCGGCGCGCCTGCCGGTGCGGGCGGCAGAATTGCCAGAGCCCAGCCTGCGTCTGGTCGGCAAGCCGGTTTATCCCGCAGCTGCCGAAATTGTCGCCAATTCGCGGGCGCGCAGTGCGGTGATGCGAATTGCTGAAAAGCGGAAACCGGCATGTTGCGGTTGAATCTTTTTTTGCTGTTGATTGTCGTGCTCAGTGCCCTGGGCACGGTGTCGTCCAACCATCAGGCGCGCAAGCTGGTGACCGAAATCGAGCGTGAGCAGGCACATATGCGCGACCTGGATGTGGAGTGGGGGCAGTTGCAGCTCGAACAGAGCACCTGGGCCAGCCATGCGCGCATCGAGTCGATTGCCCGCAACAAATTGCAGATGCGCTTGCCAGTGCCGGGGCAGACCATGACGATTGAAGCGGTCGGCGTCCGGCCGACAGATGAGCCGCAGGGCGGTGCGCCATGAAGTTTGTGCATAGCCCCATCCTGTCCACTGCCTTGCCGCTGTGGCGCTCGCGCTTTGTCCTGTTGGCGCTGATGGCTCTTTTTCTGCTGCTGGTGGGCTGGTCTTTCAATCTGCAGATCATGGAAAGCAATTTTCTGCAGGGCAAAGGCGCGTCGCGCTATTCTCGGGTGATTGAATTGTCGGCCACGCGCGGGCGCATATTGGATCGCCACGGTGAGGCGCTGGCGGTGTCAACGCCGGTCAAATCGATTTGGGCCATTCCGGAAGATGCGCAACTGCAGCCGGCACAGACGCGACAACTGGCGTCCCTGCTTGACATGAATGTGCGCGAGTTGAATCACAAGCTGGGCAGCGAACGTGATTTCGTTTTCATCAAACGCCAGGTGGCACCCGACGTAGCAGAAAAAGTGGCCGCCTTGAAACTGCCCGGGATCAACGAGCAGCGGGAATATCGGCGGTATTACCCGGCCGCTGAAGTGACGGCCCATCTGCTGGGGTTTACCGGTGCTGAAGACGTCGGCCAGGAAGGGGTCGAGCTGGCTTTTCAGGAACAGCTGGCCGGCCGGCCGGGCAGCCGCCGCGTCATCAAGGATAGGCGCGGGCAGATCGTCGAGGACGTGGAAAGCATTCGCAAGCCGCAGGAAGGCCAGGATATCACCCTGTCGATCGATGCCAAGATACAGTATCTGGCCTATGCCAATCTGCTGCGCGCAGTGACCGAACACAAGGCGCGCGCGGGCAGCATCGTGGTGCTCGATGCGAAAAAAGGCGAGATTCTGGCACTGGTCAATCTGCCGACCTACAACCCCAACAACCGCAGCCAGTTGAGTGGTGAACGGCTGCGCAACCGGGCGTTCACCGATACCTTCGAGCCGGGCTCCACCATGAAGCCCTTTACTGCTGCGCTGGCGCTGGAAAAAGGTAGCTTCCGCCCGCAAACGACCATTCAGACAGGGCCGGGTTATCTGAAAATCGGCGTGGCCACCATCCATGACACGCATGACTATGGCTTGCTCACGGTCTCGCAGGTGATCCAGAAATCCTCCAACGTCGGTTCGGTAAAAATGGCGCTGGGGATGCGGCCTGCCGATATGTGGACCATGTTCGATGATCTGGGTTTCGGCAAGCCGCTCAAGCTGGGTTTCCCGGGCGAAGTGGGCGGACGGCTGCGCCCTTACGCCAGTTGGCGGCCGATCGAACAGGCCACCATGGCCTATGGTCATGGCATGTCGGTGACCTTGGTGCAACTGGCTCATGCTTACATGGCATTTGCCCGTGACGGTGACTTGATTCCGCTGTCACTGGAGCGTCAGGATCGTCCGCCGGTCAGTGGACGGCAGGTCTTTTCGGCGCAGACCGCGCGTGAAGTGCGGGCCATGATGGAAACCGTGGTGATGCCCGGTGGTACCGCGCTCAAGGCGCAAGTGTCAGGGTATCGCGTGGCCGGCAAGACGGGCACCGCGCGCAAGATTGTCGGGCAGGGCTATACCAACAAATACATCGCTTCTTTTGCCGGTTTTGCGCCGGCATCCAATCCGCGGCTGATTGTTGCGGTGATGGTCGATGAACCCACGGTCGGTGGTTACTATGGCGGTGAAGTGGCCGCGCCGGTGTTTTCCCAGGTCATGGCGGGCAGCCTGCGCACTCTGGGCGTGTCGCCGGATGCCGAGATTCCCACGATATTGACGGCAACGAAAGACGCGCCTGCTGTCGAGGAGAGCATGTGAGCAGTCGGATTGTCAGTGTCAGTGAAATTTTTGCTGGGCTGGAACGCCAGGGTGTGCGTCTTGCCGGCTGTGGCATCAGCGCGGATTCGCGGCGCATCACCCAGGGCGATGTGTTCGTCGCCCTGCCCGGCGTTCGTGGTGATGGACGCGATCATATCGAAGCTGCCGTGCAGCAGGGTGCGGCCGGCGTGATCTGGGAAAACGCGGATGCGCGGGACTGCGCGGCGCTGCTGGATAATGTGTTGAGAGTGCCGAATGTGCCTGTTGCGGGTTTGCAGGCCGTGCTGGGCGCCCTGGCCAATGCGGTCCATGGCCAGCCTTCGGCACAAATGTGGGTCTGCGGCATCACCGGTACCAATGGCAAGACCACGGTCAGTCAATGGATCGTGCAGGCATTGAACATGCTCGGTCGTCGTTGCGGCGTCATCGGTACGCTGGGCAATGGCCTGCCGGGGGCACTGGTCGATAGCCTCAATACCACGCCGGATGTCATCAGTGTGCATGCGACGCTGGCTGGGCTGCGCGATGCCGGGGCCACGGCCTGTGCCATGGAAGTTTCCTCGATTGGTCTGGATCAGCAGCGTGTGGATGGTGTGCATTTCGATACTGCGATCTTCACCAACCTGACGCGCGATCATCTCGAATATCACGGCAATATCCTCAACTATGGCGCTGCCAAGGCGCGTCTGTTCGAGCTGCCGGGCATTCGCCATGCGATTTTCAATCTGGATGATCCGCTGGGTAGCGCGCTGGCCGAGAATCTTGCCGGTCGTGGCGTGCGGCGTATTGGCTACACGCTTGACGAAGATTGTCCCCATGCCGCCAGCGTTGATCAGCTGCTGATTGCTCGTGACCTGCAGGTCGGCGGCCAGGGCTTCAGCTTCAATCTGTCCAGCGCAGTGGATGATATGCCGGCGTTGCTGGTCAATGCGGCATTGCTGGGTCGTTTCAATGCCAGCAATCTGCTGGCAGTATTGGCGGCCCTGCTGGCTGCCGGCGTGCCGCCAGCAGAAGCGGCTGCGTGTTGCCGACAATTAACACCGCCGCCTGGCCGGCTGCAGATCGTCAATGCCGCCACGGCGAGCGAAGCGCCCTTGCTGGTGGTTGATTACGCGCACACTCCGGATGCGCTGGAGCAAGTGTTGCTGACCTTGCGCGAAGTGGCAACGGCTCGCGCCGGGCGCTTGCTGTGCGTGTTTGGTTGCGGTGGTGAGCGCGACAGCGGCAAGCGACCATTGATGGGACGGGTGGCCGAGCGTCTGGCCGACGAAGTGGTGGTCACCAGCGACAATCCACGTGGCGAGGATCCGCAGCGCATCATCAACAACATTCTCGATGGCATGACTCGTGCAGCGCGCAGCGAGATGGATCGCAGTGCGGCGATTGCTTCTGTCGTGCGCAATATGCAGCCTCAGGATGTGTTGCTGATTGCCGGCAAGGGACATGAAAGTTATCAGGAAATTGCTGGCGAGCGACTGCCTTTTTCCGATCTGGCACAGGCGCAGCAAGCGTTGTCTGCATGGCGGGCCGAGCCGTGAAGCGCGCGCACATGATGACTTTGCGTGAAGTCGCCCAGGGCTGTGACGGGCGCTTGCATGATGCCGGTCTGGCCGTGCAGCAGATCACAGGCGTCAGTACGGATACGCGCCATATTCAGCCGGGTGAACTGTTCATCGCCTTGCGTGGCGAGCATTTCGATGGTCATGATTTCGTGCGCAACGTGCTTGCCCAGGATGGCGCGACAGCGGCGCTGGTCGATGCAGACTGGTTGCAGCAGCAGGAAAAGTCACTGGTCAATCTGCCATTGATCGTGGTCAACGACACGCGTCTGGCGCTGGGGCGGCTGGCCGCCAGCTGGCGTCAGCGATTCACATTGCCGCTGATCGGCATCACCGGCAGCAATGGCAAGACCACGGTCAAGGAAATGTGCGCGGCAATCCTGCGCGCGCAGGCCGCGCGCAATGGCGATGATCCACAAACGGCGGTGCTGGCGACTGCCGGCAATCTCAACAATGACATCGGGCTGCCGCTGATGCTGTTGCGCCTGCGGGAAAATCACCGGGCGGCCGTGCTGGAAATGGGCATGAATCATGCCGGTGAAATCGATTATCTGACACGCCTGGCCGCACCGACGGTGGCACTGGTGAATAATGCCCAGCGCGCCCATCTCGAAGGCTTGGGCAGTTTGACCGGTGTGGCGCGCGCCAAAGGCGAAATTTTCAATGGTCTGCAGTCGGCTGGCTGCGCCGTGATCAATGCCGATGACAGCCATGCCGAGTTGTGGTGCGAGATGGCGCGAGCGGCCGGTGTGGCTCGGCTGGTCGGCTTTTCATTGGGCGCTGCGCCGTTTCCGACGGCGCTTGCAGCAGACGCCCTTCGCGCCAGTTATCAGCCACGGCATTTTGGCGGCCAGCTGCATTTGGAAATACTGCGGTCGCCATCATCGCTGACATCGATGTCGGCAACCATCGAGTTGCAGGTGCCTGGCGGGCACAACGCGCGCAATGCGCTGGCGGCGGCGGCGACGACGCTGGCGGCCGGCGCGAGCCTGGAAGCCGTGGTGGATGGCTTGCAGTCCTATGCCGGCGTGGCTGGCCGGTTGCAACGCAGGGCAGCGCAGGGCGGCGCCTTGCTGATTGACGACAGTTACAACGCCAATCCAGATTCCATGCGCGCAGCCATCGAGGTGCTGGCCAATCTGCCTGGTCGGCGGATATTGGTGATGGGCGACATGGGTGAAGTCGGCAGCCAGGCCGGGCAGTTTCATGACGAGATCGGCGGCTATGCCAAGAGCATGGGTATCGATCAGCTGCTGGGGCTGGGCGAATATAGCGCCGTGGCGGTGCGCAATTTTGGTGAAGGCGGTCAGCATTTCCGCACACATGCCAGTCTTGTTGAAGCGCTGCGGCCCTTGCTGGACAAGCAGGTTACCGTGCTCGTCAAGGGTTCACGGTTCATGAAGATGGAGCGGATTGCCGATGCCATCGAAAGCAAGACGAACTGAAAGCACAGACTCATGAATCATCTGACCATGCGCACAAGTTTACGAATCAACGGATATCAGCAGATGGCGGCAGCGTGTTGCCGCTACATCGCAGGAGGTCAGTATGTTGCTTGAACTGGCGAAATGGCTGGCGCAGGACATCCGCGCCTTCAACGTTTTCAACTACATCACTTTGCGCGCCGTGCTGGCGGCCATGACGGCACTGGTGATTTCATTTGCCATCGGGCCGGGGGTGATTCGCTGGCTGGCGGCCAAGAAAATCGGCCAGTCGGTGCGCGATGACGGGCCGCAAAGCCACTTGGTCAAAGCCGGTACGCCGACCATGGGGGGCGTGTTGATCCTGTTGGCACTGACGGCGTCCACCTTGCTGTGGGTGGATTTGTCGAATCGGTTTGTCTGGATCACTTTGCTGGTCACCTTGGGTTTTGGCGCCATCGGCTGGGTCGATGACTGGCGCAAGGTGGTGCATCGCAATCCCAAAGGCCTGTCGGCGCGCAGCAAGTATTTCTGGCAATCCTTCATTGCGGTGTTTGCCGCCATCTGCCTGGGGTTTGCTGTCTCGGTGCGTGGCAATGAGCAGTTGATGGAACTGTTCTTTGCCTGGGTGCAAAGCGGTTTCACCATGCAGCTGCCGCAAAATGCGGCGCTGATTGTGCCCTTCTTCAAGTCGGTCAGCTATCCACTGGGCGTGTTCGGTTTCATGATTCTCAGTTATTTCGTCATTGTTGGCTCCAGCAATGCGGTGAACCTGACCGATGGTCTGGATGGTCTGGCCATCATGCCGACGGTCATGGTCGGCACGGCCTTGGGCGTGTTTGCCTATGTCACCGGTCATGCTGTGATCGCCAAATATCTGCTGTTGCCGTATATCCCGGGCGTGGGTGAGCTGGCGGTGTTCTGCGCCGCGTTGGCCGGTGCCGGGCTGGGTTTCCTCTGGTTCAACACCCATCCGGCCGAAGTCTTCATGGGTGATGTCGGCGCGTTGGCGCTGGGGGCGGCCTTGGGTACGGTGGCCATCATCGTGCGTCAGGAAATCGTGCTCTTCATCATGGGTGGCATCTTTGTCGCGGAAACGGTTTCCGTGATGCTGCAGGTGGCGTATTTCAAGATCAGTGGTGGCAAACGAATTTTCCGCATGGCGCCGCTGCATCACCATTTTGAACTGAGTGGCTGGAAGGAAACCCAGGTGGTGGTGCGTTTCTGGATCATCACCATCATGCTGGTGCTGTTTGGTCTATCCACATTGAAGATCCGTTGAGCAGAGACGGGAAATGAAACTACAGGGCACACACGTGTTGATCCTGGGCCTGGGTGAATCCGGGCTGGCCATGGCGCGCTGGTGCTTGCGCCAGGGTGCGCGCGTGCGCGTGGCCGATACCCGGACAACGCCGCCGGGCCTGGCACAACTGCAGGCCGCCTGGCCCGAGGCTGAGTTCGTTGCCGGTGCCTTTGACAAGCGCTTGCTGGCGGATATCGATGTGCTGGCGCTGTCACCGGGTGTCTCGCCAGGGCAGATGGTGGTCTTCGAGGCGCGTGCGCGTGGTATCCGGGTCGTGGGTGAAATCGAATTGTTTGCCCAAGCCCTGCGAGAGCTGGGTGTGCGCCATCAATGCCGCCTCATTGCCATCACCGGCACCAATGGCAAAACGACGACAGCGACGCTGACCGCGCATCTGTGCCGGGCGGCGGGGCGCGATACCGAGCTGGCTGGCAACATTTCACCGGCTGCTCTGGATGCGCTGATGAATCGTCTGGACAGTGGCAAGCTGCCGGAAATCTGGGTGCTGGAGCTATCGAGTTTTCAGCTGGAAACTCTCGATACCCTGTATGCAGATGTGGCGGCCGTGCTGAACATCAGCGACGATCATCTGGATCGTTATATCGATCTGGATGAATACGCCAGCGTAAAAGCGCGGATTTTCGATGGTGACGGCGTGCAGGTGCTCAATCGTCAGGATGCGCGTGTCAAGCGCATGGCCCGCGATGGCCGCTGGCTGCTTGGTTTTGGCCTGGATGCGCCGGGTATGCTGGAAGATTTCGGTTTGCGCAGCCGGTCTTCCGATCCGCAGGACAATGATCCCTGGTTGGTGCAGGGTGACAGTTTCCTGCTGCCCCTGTCGCGCCTGCCGTTGCCGGGACTGCACAATGCGGCCAATGCGTTGGCGGCACTGGCCCTGTGTCATGCGCTGGGTCTGCCCATGGCGCGGCTGCTTGACGGTTTGCTGGGATTTCGCGGTCTGCCGCATCGGGTCGAGTTCGTTGCAGAAATCAAGGGCGTGCGCTACTACGATGACTCCAAAGGCACCAACGTCGGCGCAACCGTTGCCGCGCTGCAGGGAGGCTTGCCGGCAGCGGGAGGCAAGACCGTGCTGATTGCCGGCGGCGATGGCAAAGGACAGGATTTCTCGCCGCTGGCGCCGGCGGTGGCGCAACATGCGCGCGCCGTGGTGCTGCTCGGCCGCGATGCCTCGCTGATCGAGGTCGTCTTGCAAGCTGGCCGCACAAGTCTGATCCAGGCTGCGGATATGGACGAGGCGGTGCGGCTGGCCAGCGCGGCAGCGCAGCCGGGTGATGCCGTGTTGCTTTCGCCGGCATGTGCCAGTTTTGACATGTACCGCAACTATGCGCACCGAGCCGAGGTTTTCATCGCAGCCGTGCAGGCGTTGGCCACAAACGGAGGTGCTGCATGACGCTCACCGTGTCGCGGCAGCGCGCTGGTCAGCAGGAGTACGATCCGTTGCTGCTCTGGCCTGCGCTGGCGCTGTTGATGCTGGGGTTGGTCATGGTCTATTCGGCCTCGATTGCCACGGCGGAAGGCAGCAAATTCACTGGTCACCAGTCGGTCTATTTTTTGATTCGTCATGCGGTGTTTCTGGCCGTCGGCCTGATCTCTGCGGCAGTGGTTTTCCAGATGCCGTTACGCTTCTGGCAGAAAGTGGCGCCCTGGCTGTTTCTGGGGGGAATCGCCCTGTTGGTGCTGGTGCTGATTCCACATGTCGGACGTTCGGTGAATGGCTCGCAGCGCTGGCTGCCGCTGGGTGTGGTCAATCTCCAGCCTTCTGAATTGATGAAGCTGTTCGCCGTTCTCTATGCGGCGGATTACACCTCGCGCAAGCTGGCCGACATGGGGTCTTTCATGCGTGGCTTCGTGCCGATGGCAGCGGTCATGCTGCTGGTGGGTTTTCTGTTGCTGCGCGAACCAGACTTCGGCGCTTTCGTGGTGATCATTGCCATCGCCATGGGGATCCTGTTTCTGGGTGGCATCAATGTGCGCATTTTCAGTGCGCTGGTGCTGGTGTTGCTGGTCGGATTTGTCGTGCTGATCTGGGTTTCCCCCTACCGGCGAGAACGCATCTTCGGTTTCATGGATCCCTGGCAGGATGCTTTTGGCAAGGGCTATCAGCTATCGCACGCCTTGATTGCCTTTGGTCGGGGCGAATGGTTCGGCGTTGGGCTGGGAGCCAGTGTCGAAAAACTGTTCTATCTGCCTGAGGCCCATACAGATTTTCTGCTGGCGGTGATTGCCGAGGAGCTTGGTTTTGTCGGTGTGGTTGTTGTCATCGGCATGTTCGCTCTGCTGGTGCAGCGCGCTTTCGTCATCGGTCGCCAGGCGCTGGTGCTCGATCGCATCTATTCCGGACTGGTGGCGCAAGGCATCGGCATCTGGATCGGCGTGCAGTCCTTCATCAACATGGGGGTGAACATGGGCCTCTTGCCTACCAAAGGCTTGACTTTGCCGTTGATGAGTTTTGGCGGTTCGGGGATTTTTGCCAACTGCGTGACGCTGGCAATCCTCTTGCGCATCGATTACGAAAACCGGCTGCTGATGCGTGGAGGGCGGGCATGAGCAAGACACTGCTGGTCATGGCAGGCGGCACGGGGGGGCATATCTTCCCGGGACTGGCGGTGGCCGAAGCCATGCGGGCGGCGGGCTGGCGGGTGGTCTGGCTGGGTAATCCGCAGGGCATGGAGGCACGACTGGTGCCGGCGCATGGTTTCGAGATGGCTGAACTGCGCTTCGATGCCTTGCGTGGCAAGGGTTGGTTGCGCAAATTGTTGCTGCCGTTCAATCTGCTGCGGGGCTTTGCGGGCGCCTGGCGCCGACTGGGTGAAGTGAAGCCGGACGTGGTGATTGGTCTGGGGGGATTCGTCAGTTTTCCGGCGGGCATGATGGCCGTGCTGAAAGGCATCCCGCTGGTCGTTCATGAACAGAATTCCGTGGCTGGTCTGGCCAATCGTGTACTGGCCGGTGTGGCAGATCGGGTGCTCAGCGGTTTTCCGCAGGTGCTGAAAAAAGCCGTCTGGGTCGGTAATCCCGTGCGTGTCGAGATTGCTGCCCTGCCGCCCCCGGCATTGCGCTATCAGCAACGGGCAGATGCCGGTGAGCCGCTGCGCGTGTTGGTGATCGGCGGCAGTCTTGGCGCGGTGGCACTCAATCACATCCTGCCGGCGGCCTTGGCCTTGTTGGATGCCGGTGAGCGGCCGCAGGTGATTCATCAGGCGGGTGAGCGAAATATCGAGGCACTGCGCGCAGCCTATGCGCAGGCTGGCGTGCAGGCGGATTGCCGGGCCTTCATTCAGGACATGGCAAGCGCCTATGCCCAGGCCGATCTGGTGATCTGTCGCGCCGGCGCGCTCACCATTGCCGAACTGGCAGCCGCCGGTGTGGCCAGCATCCTGGTGCCTTTTCCTTACGCGGTGGATGACCACCAAACCAGCAATGCGCGTTTTCTGGCCGATGCCGGCGCGGCGGTGCTGCTGCCGCAAAGCGAACTGACGGCGGCCAGATTGGCCGAGTTGCTGGGCACACCGCGCGAAGCGTTGCGGCAGATGGCCGAGCAGGCGCGACGCTTGGCGCGGCCGGAGGCAACGGCAAGTGTGGTGCAGACATGCAGGGAGCTGGGACAATGAAACACAAGGTCAGGCGTATACATTTTGTCGGCATCGGTGGCGTGGGCATGAGCGGCATTGCCGAAGTGCTGGCGACCCAAGGTTTCGAGGTCAGCGGCTCGGATCTCGGTGTGAATGCCGCCACCCGGCGCTTGAGCGGGCTGGGCGTGCAGGTGGTGCAGGGCCATGCCGCAGAAAACGTGGCGACGGCCGATGCCGTGGTGGTGTCGACGGCCATCAAGACCGACAATCCGGAAGTGCTGGCGGCGCGTGAGCGCAAGATTCCGGTGGTGCCGCGCGCGCAAATGCTGGCCGAGCTGATGCGTTTCAAGCAGGGCATTGCCGTAGCCGGCTCGCATGGCAAGACCACTACCACCAGCCTGATCGCCAGCATCCTGGCTGAAGGTGGGCTGGACCCGACGTTCGTCATCGGCGGCAAGCTGAATGCGGCCGATGCCAACGCCCAGCTTGGCCAGGGCGATTTTCTGGTGGCCGAGGCGGACGAATCGGATGCCTCCTTCCTCTGCCTGTCGCCAGTGATTTCGGTGGTCACCAACATCGATGCCGATCACATGGAAACTTACGACCATGACCTTGGCCGGTTGCGGCAGGCCTTCATCGATTTTCTGCAGCGGCTGCCTTTTTATGGCATGGCCGTGCTCTGCGTGGATGATGCCAATGTGCGCGAAATCTTGCCGCAGTTGAGCAAGCAAATCATTACCTATGGTTTTGATGCCGCTTCGGGGGTCAATATCTGGGCCGAAAACATCCGTGCCGTGGGCAGCCAGATGCACTTTGATTGTGTGCGGGTCAATGGCAGCACGCAGCGCATGGCGGTGGTGCTGAATATTCCCGGTCGCCACAATGTACTGAACGCACTGGCAGCAATTGCCGTGGCCAGCGAGATCGGTATCGATGATGCGGCCGTTCTCAGGGCGCTGGCTGAATTCAAGGGGGTTGGCCGGCGCTTCCAGCGTCATGGCGAGATTGCCGTACCGGCAGCCGCCGGCGGTGGCCAGTTCACCTTGATCGATGACTACGGCCACCATCCCACCGAAGTGGCTGCCGTTCTGTCGGCTGCGCGCGGCGCTTTCCCGGAGCGCCGCCTGCTGTTGGCTTTCCAGCCGCATCGTTATACGCGCACGCGAGACTGCTTCGAGGATTTCGTCAAGGTGTTGTCAGGTTTCGATGCCTTGCTGTTGAGCGAAGTCTATGCCGCAGGCGAAGTGCCCATCGTGGCCGCCGATGGGCGCAGTCTGACGCGGGCAGTGCGGGTGGCCGGCAAGGTCGAGCCGGTTTTTGTCGATGACATTGCCGCCATGCCGCAAGCCATCTTCGATGCCGCGCGTGATGGCGATGTGGTGATTACCATGGGGGCCGGCTCGATTGGTCAGGTCGCCGGCAAGGTGGCCAGTGGTACGGTTTGAATGATGAGCGCGCAGGCTGACCCTCAAGTAACCGATCCGCAAGACGCAGCGCCGCCTGTCTTGCGGGGCGTCTTGCGTCTTGATGAGCCGATGGCGCGGCACGTTTCCTGGCGGGCTGGCGGCCCTGCGGCCCGCGCGTATTTTCCGGCAGATCTGGCGGATCTGTGTGCCTTTCTGGCGACGTTGCAAGCCGGTGAGCCCGTGCTGTTCGTCGGTCTGGGTTCCAATCTGCTGGTGCGTGACGGCGGCTTCAATGGCACGGTGATCTTCACTCACGGCAGTCTGAACCGTTTGTGTATGCAGGAGGATGGTCTGGTGTATGCCGAAGCCGGTGTGGCCAGTCCCAAGCTGGCGCGCTTTGTCGCCAATCAGGGGTGTGCCGCAGGCGAATTCCTGGCGGGCATTCCGGGGAGTCTGGGCGGCGCCCTGGCCATGAATGCGGGCTGTCATGGCGGTGAAACCTGGCAGCATGTGGTGCGCGTGCTGATGGTCGATCGCCAGGGACGATGTCATGAACGCGGGCCGGACGAGTTTGCCGTGGCCTATCGCCATGTTGCTCTGCGCGCCGCCAGCGATGAATGGTTTGCCGCCGCCTGGTTGCGTTTTCCGGCGGGCGACAGCGCGACGGCGCGCGCACGGATCAAACAGTTGCTGGAGCGGCGGATTGCCACCCAGCCGCTGAGTCAGCCGAATGCCGGTTCGGTATTCCGCAATCCGCCGGGGGACCATGCCGCCCGTTTGATCGAGGCGGCCGGTTTGAAAGGTCATGCCATCGGCGGTGCGCGAGTTTCGGAAATGCACGCCAATTTTGTCGTTAATCCAGAGAACAGGGCCAGTGCAACTGAGATAGAAATGCTAGTCGGTCAGATTCAGGCGACAGTCAGAGAAAAATTCGACATCGAGCTGGTTCCGGAAGTGCGCATCGTGGGAGAAAAACTTGAAACAGCAGGTTAGGCGTGAGCATGATTTTGGCAAGGTTGCCGTCATGTTCGGTGGCGATTCGGCCGAGCGCGAAGTGTCGCTGAAAAGCGGCGTGGCTGTGCTCGCCGCCCTGCGGGCAGCGGGGGTGGATGCACATGCCTTCGATCCAAGCGACAAGCCGCTGTCACTGCTGCGCAGCGAAGGCTATCAGCGGGTTTTCATCGCGCTGCATGGGCAGGGTGGCGAGGATGGCAAGCTGCAGGGTGCCCTGGAGTGGCTGAAGATTCCCTATACCGGCAGCGGTGTGCTGGCCTCTGCACTGGCCATGGACAAATGGCGAACCAAACTGGTCTGGCAGGCCGCGGGTATCCCGGTGCCTGATTATGTACTGCTCGATGCAGACAGCGATTTTGCTGCAGTTGAACGCCGGCTGGGATTGCCGATATTCGTCAAGCCGGCCAATGAAGGTTCGAGCATCGGCATCAGCAAGGTCAAGACTCCTGGCGGGTTGGCGGCGGCCTATGCCACGGCTGCGCAATATGATCCGCTGGTGCTGGCCGAGCGGTTCGTCGATGCCGGCGAATATACCCTTGCCATCATCGAGCGCGCCGGCAGGTTGCAGGTGTTGCCCATGATCCGCATCGTACCTGCGGGCGAGTATTACGATTACGACGCCAAGTATCTGAGCGATGCCACTCAATATCTGTGCCCCTGTGGTTTGCCAGCCGAGCAGGAACAGGCGCTCGGTGTGCTGGCACTGCAAGCCTTCAGTGTGCTGGGCGGTCGTGGCTGGGGGCGGGTCGATCTGATGCTCGATCGCCAGGGCAATCCCTATTTTCTGGAAGTGAATACCGCGCCGGGCATGACCGATCATTCCCTGGTGCCTATGGCTGCCCGCGCAGCAGGTCTGGATTTTGGTGAACTGATTCTGCAGATACTGGCGGAGGCTCGTGTTGACTAGGCTGGTCGATCTTTCCCGGTTGAGGCCCGCCGCCCGCAAGGCGGCTGCGGCCGCGCGCCCGCGTGTCGAGCGGCGGCGCAAGCCGCGTCCGGCGATGGAGGGCTTCTGGGACCGGCCGCCGCTGATGAATATCGTTGCCGATACCTTGCTGCTGTTTGGCATTCTGGCCCTGAGCTATGCCTTGCTGCTGGCCGTTGTGCGTCTGCCGTTGTTTCCGCTGAAGCAGGTGGTGGTGAATAGTCCGATCGACCAGGTCACGCAAACCCAGGTCGAGTACGCCGTTCAGCATTCGTTGGGCGGGAATTTCTTTACCGTTGACCTGGATGGCATCCGCCGCTCGTTTGAAAAACTGCCCTGGGTACGCAAGGCTTCGGTGCGGCGTTATTGGCCAGATACGCTGGAAATCGAGGTCGAGGAGCATGTTGCGGTTGCCCGCTGGCGGCAGAGCAGCGGCGAAATGCGCCTGGTGAATCAGCAAGGCGAAGTGTTCAACGCGGTACTGGCCGGCAGCCAGCAGAGGTTGCCGCTGTTCGGCGGTCCGGAAGGCAGTGCGCCGCAGATTCTCGCGCACTATGCCGGCTTCAACAAAATGCTCTCGCCGCTCGGTCGTACAGCCCGCACGGTGCTGCTTTCGCCGCGCCAGGCCTGGCAGCTGAAGCTCGATGATGGCTTGCTGCTGGAGTTGGGGCGCGACCAGGACAGTCATTCCATAGAGGAGCGGTTCGAGCGTTTCGTTGGGACTTACGCTGCGGTACAGGCGCGACTGGAATCGCAGATCGCGGCCATCGACATGCGTTATCCCAGCGGTTTCGCCGTGCATATGCGTGCGCCCCATCAGGAGAAGGCAAGAAAAATTGTCGCTCAGGACGTTGTCCAGGGCGTTGCATCGGTTTCAGGTAAAGGCAATACATGAGCAAGGAAAACAGGGAACTGATCGTCGGACTGGACATCGGTACATCGAAGATCGTCGCCATCGTCGCCGAGTTGGCCGATAACGGCCAGTTGTCCGTGCTGGGCGTGGGCAGTCATGAGTCGAAAGGGCTGAAAAAAGGCGTCGTGGTCAACATCGAGGCGACGGTCAATGCCATTTCGCGGGCCATCCAGGAAGTCGAGCTGATGGCCAATGCCAAGGTCAGGGATGTCTATACCGGGATTGCTGGCAGCCACATCAAGAGCAAGGATTCTGATGGTATGGCGGTGGTGCGTGACAAGGAAGTCACCCAATTCGATGTGCAGCGTGCCATCGAAGCGGCCGAGGCCACGCCGATTTCAGCCGATGACAAGCTGTTGCATACGCTGGTGCAGGAATTCATCGTCGATGGCCAGGATGGCGTCAAGGAACCGATCGGCATGGATGCACGCCGTCTCGAAGTGCGCGTGCATATCGTTACCGGGGCGGTGACTTCGGTGCAGAACATCGTCAAATGCGTGCATCGATGCGGTCTGGAAGTCATCGATCTGGTGCTGCAACCGCTGGCTTCCGGCTATGCCGTGCTGACCGACGATGAAAAGGAAGTGGGCGTTTGTCTGGTCGATATCGGCGGCGGCACAACCGATGTGGCGATTTTTTCGCAGGGCGCGATTCGCCACACGGCGGTGATTCCGATTGCCGGCGAGCAGATCACCAACGATATTGCCATCGCTTTGCGCACGTCGACCCAGGATGCTGAGGAAATCAAGATTCGCTATGGCTATGCCTTGCAGCAGATGGCGGATGCCGAAGAAATGCTCGAAGTGCCCGGCGTGGGCGATCGCCCGGCGACCAAGCTGTCGCGGCAGACGCTTGCCAGCGTGATTCAGCCGCGCGTCGAGGAAATCTTCACGAAAGTCGAAGACGAGCTGCGCAAGAGCGGCTATGAGCGTTTGCTGCGTGCCGGCATTGTGCTGACGGGAGGGGCGTCGGCGATGCCGGGCATGGTGCAGTTGGGTGAGGAGATTTTCCACAATACCGTCAAGCAGGGGACGCCGGTCTACGAAGGCAATCTCAAGGAAGTGGTGCGCAGCCCACGTTATTCGACGGCGATGGGTCTGTTGCAGGAAGGATTGGCGCAGAAGAAGCGCGGACTCAAGGCGCAGGGGCCAAAGTCCTTTACGCAAGTGCTGGCGCGCATGAGGGCGTGGTTTGAACAGAATTTCTGAATCCGGCAAGGCGCAGGGTGGGTCTGCCGGTGGTTTTGAGCGGTTTATGGTTTTGCAGCAAGACTGTGCAAGATGCGGGTCGGGCGGCAAGTGTTTGCGTATTGAGTGTTTGTAAGTCAGTTGTTCTAACCAGGAGGCGAGCATGTTTGAAATCATTGACAAAGACCCCAATGGCACCGTGATCAAGGTGATCGGTGTCGGGGGCGCGGGCGGCAATGCCGTCGAACACATGATCCGGGAGGGTGTGCAGGGCGTCGAGTTCATTTGCGTGAACACCGACGCCCAGGCGCTGAACAATTCGTCAGCGCCCTACTGCCTGCAGCTTGGGCCGGGCCTGGGGGCGGGTGGCAAGCCTGAAAAGGCCCGCGATCTGGCACTGTCGGAGCGGGAGCGCATTGCCGAAATGCTGCAAGGCGCACACATGGTGTTCGTCACTGCCGGCATGGGTGGCGGTACGGGGACCGGCGCGGCGCCGATCGTTGCCGAGGTGGCGCGGGAGCTGGGCATTCTGACCGTGGCCGTGGTCACCAAGCCGTTTGAGTATGAAGGCCGTCGCATGTCACTGGCCGAACAGGGGCTGGCCGAACTGACCCAGAATGTCGATTCATTGATTGTCATCCTCAACGAGAAACTGATGGAAGTTCTCGGTGAGGACGTCAGTATGGTCGATGCATTCAAATCGGCGGATGACGTGCTGAAAAATGCCGTCGGCGGCATTGCCGAAATCATCAACGTACCGGGGCTGGTCAACGTGGACTTCGAGGACGTGCGCACGGTCATGGGTGAAATGGGCAAGGCCATGATGGGTTCGGCCACGGCTTCGGGCGTCGACCGGGCGCGGATTGCTGCCGAGCGCGCGGTGGCTAGCCCGCTGCTGGAAGGCATCGAGCTGTCCGGCGCCAAGGGGGTGTTGGTCAATATCACCGCCAGCAAGTCGCTGGGCATGAAGGAGGTGAAGGAGGCGATGAACACGATCCGCAATTATGCGGCGCCAGATGCCACCATCATTTTTGGTGCAGCCTGCGAAGAAACCATGGAAGACAACCTGCGTGTCACGGTAGTGGCCACCGGTCTGGGCGCCATGGCCAAACGCCAGCCCAAGCCGGAGATCAGCATGGTGCAGACGCTGCGCACGGGTACCGACGACCGGCCTTTCGAAGTGGCCACGCTGGCAAGCCAGGATCTGGACGGACTGCCGCCGGTATTCCAGTCGGGTCGCACCGCGCGCAATGCGGTGGTGGACGAGATGCGCAACAATGGCATCAGCGGTTATGACATCCCGACTTTCTTGCGCAAAAACGCGGATTGATCCGGCTCAGGGCCAGTAGATGCCGCCGGGTGCCATGTTAGAATTCGCCTCCTGACATGGCGCCTGTTGCAGCATTCTGGCCTGGTTGTGCAGGTTTGTCGCCATTTTTACTGCCCTTCTTCTGCCATTCCTGTCATGCTCAAACAGCGCACCTTGAAAACCCTGGTCCGTGCCACTGGCGTGGGACTGCACAGTGGTGCCAAGGTGACCATCGTTCTGCGCCCGGCGGCACCGGATACCGGCATCGTCTTTCGGCGTGTTGACCTGCCCGAGCCGGTTGATCTAAAAGTCGATCCGCTGATGGTGGGTGATACGCGCATGGCATCCTGCCTGGAAGTGGGAGGGGCAAAGATTGGCACCATAGAGCATCTGATGTCTGCCCTGGCCGGGCTGGGCATCGACAATCTCTACATCGATGTCGATGCCGCCGAGCTGCCGATCATGGATGGCAGCGCGGCCCCCTTCGTGTTTCTGCTGCAATCGGCAGGCATCGAAGAGCAGAAGGCGGCCAAGCGTTTCTTGCGAGTGAAGAAGCCGGTTGAAGTGAGAGAGGGCGATAAATGGGCGCGCCTCGATCCTTACGACGGTTATCGTCTCAGCTTTTCGATTGACTTCAAGCATCCCGCCGTTGCGCGTACCGGCACCCAGGTCAGCATCGATTTTGCCGATAATTCCTATGTGCGCGAAGTCGCCCGGGCGCGTACCTTTGGCTTCACCCAGGATGTCGAGTTCATGCGCGATCAGGGACTGGCGCTGGGTGGCAGCCTGGAAAACGCCATCGTCATGGATGAATACCGGGTATTGAATGCCGACGGTCTGCGTTTTGCCGACGAATTCGCCAAGCACAAATTGCTTGATGCCATCGGTGATCTCTACATTGTCGGTCATCCCCTGCTGGCCGCTTTCACGGCGCACAAATCCGGCCATGCGCTCAACAATCAATTGCTGCGCGCCTTGCTGGCGGATGCCAGCGCCTGGGAGTTCGTCAGCTACGAGCGGGTCGAGGAAGCGCCCCACGGGGTGGCGCATCTCTACCCACAGGCGGCCTGAGCGGTCGGGCGATGCTGCTGCTCCGCATCGTTGGCCTGCTGACCACAATCACCATCGGGAGCGGCATCCTTGCCTATCTGCTGACCCGCGACCGTCGTTATTTGCGCCTTGCCGGACGGGTGGCCAAATATGCGCTGATTTTCGTTTGCGTGGTCTTGCTGCTGCTGGCGGCCGAGCGCCTGCTGGTGCTTTAGCCGTGTAGCCGTGTAGCCGGCGCACGCATCGACAAGGCAGCAAGACGGCAAGCTCAGCGCTTGCTACCCAGTATCGAACCCAAAACGCCACGCAGGATCTGCTTGCCGAATTCGCGGCCAATGGTGCCAGCCACGCCGCGTGCCGCGCTTTTGGCGGCCGCTTCGATGACGCCTTCGCGATGCCCGCCGCGCGGGCCGGTGGTGCCACCTAGCATACCGCCCAACATGCCGCCGATGCCGCCACCTGCGGCGGTGTTCTGGGCAGCTGCGGGGGGACGGGCCGTGCCGCTGGTTGCTGTCCTGCCGGCAGGCTGCGCGGGCGGCGGAATGGCGCCCGGCCGGCCGGGTCTGGCAGGTACGGCGGCGGTCTGTGGCGCGTGTCCGCGCAGGATTTCGTAAGCGGATGTCCGATCCACGGTTTCCGCATACTTGTCGTGGAGCGGTGTGCGGGTCAGTTCGGCGCGAAGTTCTTCGTCGGTGAGTGGGCCAAGACGCGAGGCCGGCGGAAAGATCAGGGCGCGTTCGGTCACGCTGGGACGGCCTTTTCCGTCCAGAAAGGATACCAGCGCTTCACCTACCCCCAGTTCGCTGATGACAGCGGCGACGTCGAACTTGGGATTCGGTCGCATGGTCTGGGCTGCCGACTGCACGGCTTTCTGGTCGCGTGGTGTGAAGGCGCGCAAGGCGTGCTGAACGCGATTGCCCAGCTGACCAAGGATTTTGTCCGGCACATCGAGTGGATTCTGGGTGACGAAATAGACCCCGACGCCTTTGGAGCGAATCAGTCGCACGACCTGCTCGACCTTGTCGGTCAATGCCTGCGGCGCATCGGAAAACAGAAGATGGGCTTCATCAAAAAAGAACACCAGCCGTGGTTTGTCCAGATCGCCGGCTTCAGGCAGTTGCTCGAACAGTTCAGCCAACAACCAGAGCAGGAAGGTCGAGTACAGGGCGGGGGCGTTGATCAGTTTTTCGGCGCGCAGCACATTGACGATGCCCCGCCCGTTGGCATCAACCTGCATCAGGTCGTGGATGTCGAGCATGGGTTCGCCAAAGAAAAGATTGCCACCCTGTTCTTCCAGGGTCAGCAGCCCGCGCTGGATGGCGCCAATCGAAGCGGTCGAGACATTGCCGTATTCGGTGGTGAAGTTCTTGGCGTTATCGCCGACAAACTGCACCATGGTGCGCAGATCCTTCAGGTCCAGCAACAGCAGGCCCTGGTCGTCGGCAATGCGGAAGACCAGTTGCAGTACACCACTCTGTGTCTCATTGAGACGCAGCAGGCGCGCCAGCAGTAAAGGGCCCATGTCGGAAATCGTTGCCCGTACGGGAATGCCGTTGTTGCCGAAGACATCCCAGAAGACGGTGCTGTTGGCGAAAGGCGCATAGCCATCCAGTTCGAGGTCCTTGATCCGTTTTTCCAGCTTGGGCGTCAGCGTGCCGGCCGCGGCAATGCCGGAAAGATCGCCTTTGACATCGGCCATGAATACCGGCACGCCGTAATAGGCAAACCGTTCGGCCAGCGATTGCAGGGTCACGGTCTTGCCTGTGCCGGTTGCGCCGGAATCAGGCCGTGCCGGTTGGCCATTTGCGGCAACAGCACGGGATACAGGTCGCTATCAACGGATTTGGCAATGTACAGCGGTTCAGTCATGGCGCGTTCTTTCGCTTGCGGGTGGATGTGGATTCTAGCAACCGCTCAGTGTCGTGGCCATTGAGCGCGGCAGGCCAGCCGGCATCGCCAGGGAGTAGAATCAACGGTCATGCGCCGGCTGGTCATCAGGTGGTAGCGGCAACCCGGTACGCAGTATTCAGTCACAGGGCAAGAAAGGGATCGCGATCATGGCAGGTCATTCCAAGTGGGCCAACATCCAGCACCGCAAAGGGCGACAGGACGCCAAGCGTGGCAAGGTTTTCACCAAGCTGATCAAGGAGATCACCGTAGCCGCGAAAAGTGCCGGCGGTGATGTGAATTTCAACCCGCGCTTGCGTCTGGCGGTGGAACGGGCCAAGGCGGAAAACATGCCGGCCGACAACATCAAGAATGCCATCAAGCGCGGCACGGGCGAGCTGGAAGGCGTCAATTACGAGGAAATCCGCTATGAGGGCTATGGCATCAATGGCGCGGCGGTGATTGTCGATTGTCTGACCGACAACAAGGTGCGCACGGTGGCCGATGTGCGTCATGCGTTCAACAAGCATGGCGGCAATTTGGGCACGGATGGCTCGGTGGCTTTTTTGTTCAAGCACTGCGGGCAGATGATTTTTGCTCCCGGCGTGAATGAAGACGCCTTGATGGAGGCGGCGTTGGAGGCCGGCGCCGAGGATGTCATCAGCAATGAGGACGGCTCCATCGAAGTGCTGTCGTCACCGGGCGACTTCGTCGCCGTGAAAGAGGCGCTGGAGGCGGCCGGCTTTAAGTCTGAGCTGGCCGAGGTGGCCATGAAACCGGCGACGGAAACCCTTTTTACGGGGGATGACGCCGTAAAAATGCAGAAGCTGTTGGACGCCCTCGATGCCCTCGATGATGTCCAGGAGGTCTATGCCAATGCGGTGATCGAGGATTGAGATCAGCTCGATGTTGATCCTGATCCAGCCCGCACCGTTCGTCTGATTGCTGCTTGCCGCCCATGTCGATACGCATCCTTGGCGTCGATCCCGGTCTGCGCGTGACGGGCTTTGGCATCATCGAACAGGAAGGCAGCCGACTGCATTACATCGGCAGTGGCTGCATCAAGACCACGGGCCTGGCCGCAGAGACGGCCGATGGTCAGGCGGCCGAAGTCTTGCCACAGCGCCTGAAAATCATCCTTGATGGGCTGGCTGAAATCATCGCGACCTATCAGCCGCAGCAGGCGGCGGTCGAAAAAGTGTTTGTCAATGTCAACCCGCAATCTACCTTGCTGCTCGGGCAGGCGCGCGGTGCGGCGATCAGCGCGCTGGTGCTGGCCGGTTTGCCCGTTGCGGAATACACCGCCTTGCAGATCAAGCAGGCGGTGGTCGGCCACGGCAAGGCGGCCAAGACGCAGGTCGGCCACATGGTGCGTCGCTTGCTGGCGCTGGACGGTGAGCCGGGGGCGGATGCTGCCGATGCGCTGGCCTGCGCGATTTGCCATGCACATGGCGGTCAGGGCCTGGGCAGGCTGATGACGGCCGGGCGGCGCGTGCGGGGCGGGCGTTTGTTGTGAGTTGTTTGAAGGGAGTGAGTGCATGATCGGACGTTTGACGGGGCTGCTGGCCGCGAAGAATCCGCCGCAGATTCTGCTGGATGTGCAGGGTGTGGGCTATGAAGTCGATGTGCCGATGAGCACGTTCTACAATCTGCCGGCAACGGGAGAACGGCTGAGCCTGCATACGCATTTGCTGGTGCGTGAGGATGGCCAGTTTCTCTATGGTTTTCTCGGCGAGGATGAGCGCGCGCTCTTTCGCCAGCTGCTGAAAGTCAGCGGCATCGGTGCGCGCACGGCACTGGCCGTGCTGTCCGGCATGTCGGTGCGGGAGCTGGTGCAGGACATCACGTTGCAGGAGGCCGGACGTCTGGTGAAAGTGCCGGGTATCGGCAAGAAAACCGCCGAGCGGTTGCTGCTGGAGTTGCGCGATCGCTTGCCCAAGACCATGACGTCCAGTCTGGCAACGGCGGCAGGCATGAGCGAGCCCGCGCCGACGGACGATATTCTCAACGCCTTGATGGCCCTGGGCTACAGCGAGCGCGAAGTGCTGCCGCTGCTGAAGACCCTGCCAGAAGGCGTGGCGGTTGCCGAAGGGATACGTCAGGCCCTGAAGTTGCTTTCCAAAGCCTGAAATGGCGCAGTGGCATCGGCGTATGCACCACGATCCGGGCGTGAATTCCGTGATCTCGGATAAACTGGCTGGCTATGGTCATTGAAACAGACAACTTGGGCAGCAATTCGCTGGGCGCCGATGCGACTCGCGACGAGCAGCGTCTGCTTGCCGTGGCGAGTGCATCGACCCAGGAAGAGGCACTGGAGCGTGCCCTGCGGCCAAAAATGCTGGATGAGTACGTGGGCCAGCAGAAGATTCGTGATCAACTGGAAATCTTCATCCATGCTGCGCGGCAGCGCCAGGAGTCCCTGGATCATGTCCTGCTGTTTGGCCCGCCGGGCCTGGGCAAGACCACGCTGGCACACATCGTGGCGCATGAAATGGGCGTCAATCTGCGCCAGACTTCCGGTCCGGTGCTGGAGCGGGCGGGCGATCTGGCAGCGATTCTGACCAATCTTGAACCGCATGACGTGCTGTTCATCGACGAAATCCACCGACTGTCACCGGTGGTTGAAGAGATTCTGTATCCGGCGCTGGAGGATTTCCAGATCGACATCATGATCGGCGAAGGCCCGGCCGCCCGCTCGGTGAAGCTGGATCTGCCGCCGTTCACCCTGGTCGGAGCGACGACACGCGCCGGCATGTTGACCAACCCGCTGCGCGACCGCTTCGGCATCGTTGCGCGGCTGGAGTTTTATACGGCAGAAGAACTGGCCAGGATCGTCACGCGTTCGGCCAGCCTGCTCAAGGTGCAGATTGCGCCGGAGGGGGCGTTGGAAGTGGCGCGTCGTTCGCGTGGCACGCCACGCATTGCCAACCGTCTGCTGCGCCGGGTGCGCGATTTCGCCGAGGTCAAGGCAGATGGCCAGATCAGCCGTCAGGTGGCCGATGCCGCCCTGACCATGCTGGACGTGGATGGATTGGGTCTGGATGTGATGGATCGCAAGCTGCTGGGTGCGATGCTGGAAAAATTCGGCGGTGGCCCGGTCGGCGTGGACAATCTGGCCGCCGCCATTGGCGAGGCGCGCGATACCATCGAAGATGTGCTGGAGCCTTATCTGATCCAGCAGGGCTATCTGCAGCGCACGCCGCGCGGGCGGGTAGCCACGCCCGCCATCTGGCGGCATTTCGGCCTGACGGCGCCGGGGCAAGGTCAGCCGCACACTGCGATGCTCTGGGATGGCGATGATCAGCGGGAATGAGGCCGTGAGCGTGCCGCACAATGTCTTCGCTGCGGTCAGCTTCATGCTACCGGTGCGCGTGTATTACGAAGATACCGACGCGGCCGGCATGGTGTATTACGCCAATTACCTGCGTTTCATGGAGCGTGCCCGCACCGAATGGCTGCGTCAGCTGGGCTTTCAGCAATCGCGCATGGTGGAAGAGCAAGGTGTGGCCTTCGTTGCCCGCTCGGCGGCGGTGGACTATCTGAAGCCGGCACGGCTGGATGATCAGCTGACCATCGCCAGCCGCGTGATTGCGGTTGGCCGTGCCCAGGTTACTTTCGAGCAACATGTGCTGCGCGCGACGCAAACCCTGGCCAGCGGCGTGATACGCATCGCCTGTGTCGATCCGGCGCGAGGGCGGCCCTGCGCCATGCCGGCAGATTTGCTTAGGCTGTTTCAGGGGCTGGTGGAAAAATGACGGCTGGCCAAGTCAATGTCGAATCTTGAAATCTGGAATGAAAAATGAATGTCACTCAGGATCTGTCCATCATTGAACTGATCGTCAATGCCAGTCTGGTGGTCAAGCTGATCATGCTGCTGCTGGCCGTGGTTTCGCTGATGTCGTGGTACTGGATTTTTCGCAAGTGGTTCACCTTGCGTGATGCGCGCAGTCAGACCGAGCGTTTCGAGCGCGAATTTTGGGGCGGCAGTGATCTCAACAGCCTGTACCAGGCTGCCTTGCATGATCGACACGGCGGTGGCGCGCTGGAACATATCTTCGAGGCCGGCTACCGCGAATTCACCAAGCTGCATGCGCAGAAATCGGCTGATCCGTCGATGATCGTCGATGGCGCGCGGCGCGCCATGCGCGCGTCCTATCAGCGCGAGCTCGATGCGCTCGATGCGCACTTGTCCTTTCTGGCCTCGGTCGGCTCGGTTTCGCCGTATGTCGGCCTGTTCGGCACGGTGTGGGGCATCATGCATTCCTTCCGTGGCCTGGCCCAGATGAGTACTGCCACGCTCTCGGCCGTGGCGCCGGGGATTGCCGAGGCGCTGGTGGCCACCGCCATCGGCCTGTTTGCCGCGATTCCCGCCGTGGTGGCCTACAACCGCTATGCCCACGACGTCGATCGTTTGTCGGTGCGTTTCGAAAGTTTCATGGAGGAATTCACCAACATCCTGCAGCGTCAGTTGCGCTGAACTTAAGCCCGAATCACGAATCCAGAATTCCGAATCTGAAACCGAGATTGCAGATGAGACAGCGCCGCCAGATGAATCAGATCAACGTCGTGCCCTATATCGACGTGATGCTGGTATTGCTGGTGATCTTCATGGTCACCGCGCCGATGATCCAGACCGGCAGCATCGACCTGCCCAGCGTGGCCAAGGCCACACCACCGCCGGTCGCACCACTGGAGGTGGTGATACGCGCCGATGCGACGCTGGCGCTGCGGGACCGCAGCAAGGGGGGCGCGAGTGCAGTGGAACTTACCCAGGCCGATCTGGTCGCACGACTGAAAGAAGCCCAGGAGCGAAATCCGCAGCAGGCGATCCTGATTGCGGGAGACAAAAACGTGCGTTACGAAGCGGTGCTCAAAGTCATGGATGAATTGCAGAAAAACCAGGTGACAAAAATCGGTCTGCTGGTCCAGCCGGGCGCTTCGGACACATCCGCGTCATCTGCTTCATCCGCCGCAGGGCGTCGCGCACGCTGAACTGCCGATGACCGCGACGGCCGCTCTTCTCGTCGATTATCCCGTGCCGGCCGCCGAACTGTCGCGGAGCGGCAGGCGCTTGGCGTTGGGATTGACGTTTGCGGTTCATCTACTGCTTTTTGCTTTTCTGTTTTTTGGGGTGCGCTGGACAACCCAGGTCAATGAGGCCGTTGAAGTCGAACTGGTGCGTGCCGCGCCGCAGCCGGCGGTCGCGCCGGCGCCGCCAGCGCTGAAGAAAGTGCCCGAGCGTCCGCTCGAGCCTGCTTTGCCGCCGCAACCGGTCAGCAAGCCGCCGTCGCCTTTGCCCAGGCCGGATATTGCGCTAAAGGAGGATCAGAAGGAAAAACCCAAGCCCCCGGCGGCTGTCCCTGCGCCGCCGCAGGTTGATCCCCTGCAAAAACAGATTGAACAGGAGTTGCGCCGCACCCAACTGGAACGCCAGAAGGTCGAAGCGGCGAGTGCGCTGGATCAGGAGCTGGCGGAGCTGCAGAACAAGAAACAGGCCATGGAGCAGGCCCGACTGGCCAGCAGCAAGGCGATGGCCGATTACGTGAGCAGGATTCGCGGCCGCATCAAGGGCAATATCGTGCTGCCGCCGGATATCAAGGGAAATCCGGAGGCGGTGTTCGAGGTGATACAGTTTCCCAGTGGCGAAATCCTTGATGTCCGCCTGAAAAAATCGAGCGGCCATGCTGCATACGATGTGGCGGTGGAGCGCGCCATACGCAAGTCCTCCCCTTTGCCAAAGCCTGAGCGGGGCGACTTGTTTGCGCGTAATCTGGAGTTGCGGTTTCATCCTCTGGAAGACTGAGGCTATAATTTCGTGATGCTGAAATCACCTTGTTTTTTGCGGTGTTACCGCCATTTTCCCGCCTTTGCCGGCGCTTTGCTGCTGGGCCTGGCCTTGCCTGTGCAGGCCCAGTTGTCCATCGAAATCACCGGGGCGGGGGCCAACCGTCTGCCGGTTGCCATTGCCGATTTCGCGGGAGAACGCCTGGCCAGCCAGACTTTGACCGCAATCGTGCGGGCGGATCTGGAGCGCAGTGGCCTGTTTCGCATGGTCGATCCCGGCGCCTCGGCGCTGAACGAAACAAGTCAGGTGGATTTTTCCGAGCTCAGGTCGCGCGGCGCCGATGCGCTGGTCAGCGGCAGCGTGCTGCCCGCAGCAGCCGGGGATGGCCGCCTTGAAACACGTTTCCGCCTGCTCGATGTGCCCAAGCAGGCGGTGCTTGGTAGCCAGTCCTATGTGTCGAACAGGGCGCAGCTGCGTGCCGTGGCGCATCGCACGGCAGATTATGTTTATGAAAAACTGATCGGCGAACGAGGGGTTTTTTCGACGCATATCGCCTATGTGGTGAAGACCGCCGGACGCTACGATCTGCAGATTGCCGATGCGGATGGCATGAATGCGCAGACGGCCCTGTCTTCACGCGAGCCGATCATCTCGCCGGCCTGGTCACCGGATGGTTCGCGTCTGGCCTATGTGTCTTTCGAGGCAAAGAAGCCGGTGGTCTATGTGCATGTGCTGGCCACCAGCAAGCGCCACGTGGCCGCAAATTTCAAAGGCTCGAATTCGGCGCCGGCTTGGTCACCGGACGGCAAGCGGCTGGCCGTGGTGTTGTCGAAAGAAGGCAATTCGCAGTTATTCACCGTCAATGCCGACGGCAGTGGCGTGCGGCGGCTTGCCACATCGAATGGCATTGATACCGAACCCTGTTTTTCGCCGGATGGACAGTACATCTATTTCACCTCGGATCGTGGCGGCAGCCCGCAGATCTATCGCATTCCGGCAACGGGCGGCGAGGTTCAGCGCGTGACATTCGAAGGCGCTTACAATGTGACTCCGCGTCTGTCGCCAGACGGCCGCAGCATGGCGTACATCACCCGCAACAGTGGCCGTTTTCAGGTTGCGCTGATGGATCTGGCCAGTCGTCAGTCGCAGATTCTGACCGATACCTTCAAGGATGAATCCCCCAGCTTTTCGCCCAATGGACGCATGATCATCTATGCCACCGAAGTTGCCGGGCGCGGTGTGCTGGCGGCAGTTTCCAGTGATGGTCGTGTCAAGCAAAAACTCTCCGTACCGGCAGCCGATGTGCGCGAGCCGGTATGGGGTCCGTATCCCAACTGAGTATTTTTGAGGAGTCTGTCATGTGCAAGTCAGCTTCGATGGTTTCCGTTCTGCTTGTTTCCCTGATTCTTGCTGCTTGTTCCAGTCAGCCACCGGCGCCCGAACAGACTGCGGCGACGGTTGAAGATCGCCAGCCGGGGCCTGTTGCCGTTGAAGGCACGCAAGTCGCGCCCGTCGTCGCCGGTTCGCCGATCGGCGAATATGGTCTGGCACAGCTCAAGGATCCAAGAAGCATCCTGTCGAAACGCAGTGTGTATTTCGATTTTGATCAATATGTCATCAAGGACGAATTCAAGTCCCTGCTCGAAGCGCATGGCCGCTTTCTCAATGTCAACCAGTCGATCAAGGTGCTGATACAGGGTAATGCCGATGAGCGCGGCAGCCGTGAATACAACCTGGCGCTTGGACAGAAGCGGGCAGAGGCAGTGAAGAAATCGCTGCTGTTGCTGGGCGGCAAGGAAGATCAGGTCGAGGCCGTCAGTCTGGGTGAAGAAAAGCCGCGTTGCGTCGAGCAGAGCGAGGAATGCTGGGCAGAAAACCGCCGCGCCGACATGCTCTATAGCGGCGAGTTCTGAACATGAAGCAACGCTTGTGCCGGTTGCTGGTTGTCGTGTGTGGTGTGGGTTGCGTGCTGCCAGCGCAGGCCGGTTTGTTTGATGATGACGAGGCGCGCAATCGTATCGAGAATCTGCGCAGCGAATTGATCGAACACGGCAAGCGGCTTGATGACGTGACAACGACGGCCAGCAATGCCACGCGCAGCCAGCTCGATCTGGCGAACCAGATCGAGCAACTCAAGGCCGAACTGGCCAGGTTGCGCGGTCAGGTCGAAGTCATTGCCTATGAGCTCGATACGGCACAGAAGCGGCAAAAGGATTTTTATGTCGACCTCGATACGCGCTTGCGCAAGCTGGAGCCATCGGTCAATGCCGACAATGCTGTGGCCGAAGCCGGCAGCGCAGGTGTTGCCGCAGTCGCAGTGGATCCAGCGGCTGAGATGCGCGACTATGAGGCGGCGCTGACCTTGTTCAAGGCGGCGCGCTACAAGGAAGCCGCCGCCGCATTCGAGGGATTCATCAGGCAGTACGGCAGCAGCAGTCTGCTGCCCAATGCCCATTATTGGGCTGCTTCCGCCTATTACCAGCAGCGTCAGTTTCAAAAGTCTGCCGTTTTGTTTGGCAAGGTGGCGACAACCTGGCCGGCGGATGCCAAGGCGCCCGATGCCTTGCTTGGCAAGGCCAACAGCTTGCGTGACAGCGGTGATATCAAGGGTGCCCGCGTCACGCTTGAGCAGATTGTCGAGAACTATCCCAACAGTACGGCGGCCCAGGCAGCCCGGCCCCGCCTGCAGAAATAGGTCGATACGCTGGTTTCGCCGCGTCGGCGTGGTGGGCTGAAAGAACGAAATCACTGGCAATGCTGCGGGTCTCTGAAATCTTTCATTCGCTACAAGGTGAGTCGACGCGCGTCGGCCTGCCCACGGTCTTCGTGCGCCTGACCAGCTGCCCGCTGCGCTGTAGCTGGTGTGACAGCGAATACGCATTCACCGGCGGCACGGCGCTGTCCATCGACGAGGTGTTGGAACGTGTCGCGCAGTTCGCGTGTGCGCAGGTCTGTGTCACCGGCGGCGAGCCCCTGGCCCAGAAAGATTGTCCGGCCTTGCTGCAGGCGCTTTGCGCGGCGGGTTTTGATGTATCACTGGAAACCAGCGGATCGCTGGATGTGGCCGCCGTCGATGCGCGGGTATCCCGTATCGTCGATCTCAAGGCGCCCGGCTCGGGCGAATGTGCAAAAAACCGCTGGGAGAATCTGCAACTGCTCGGTCCGCGTGACGAGATCAAATGCGTGCTGGCATCACGGGAGGATTATGAATGGGCCCGCCAGGTGTTGAAAACGCGGCGGCTGGCGGAAATCTGCCCGGTACTGTTCTCGCCGGTTGCCGGTCAGCTGGAGCCGGCCCGGCTGGCCGAATGGATACTGCAGGATCGCCTGCTTGTGCGGTTTCAGATGCAGTTGCACAAGATACTTTGGGGAAATGAACGTGGTCGCTGAAACGGCTGCAACGACCAGGCCGCTGCAAACGGCCGTGGGCAAGACCGGGCAGCCAGGCGGGGACGCTGCAAAACATGCCGTGATCCTGCTGTCGGGTGGCCTGGATTCGGCAACGACTTTGGCGATTGCCCGCAGCCAGGGGTTTGCCTGCCATTGCCTGTCGCTGGATTACGGCCAGCGCCATCGTGCCGAACTGAGCGCTGCCGCACGCGTGGCGAGCAGTCTGGGCGCGGACTCGCATCGCATTCTGCAGCTCGATCTGGCTGGTTTTGGTGGCTCGGCACTGACTGATGAGAACATTGCCGTACCCACGAGTGGCCTGGCGCCAGGCATCCCGGTGACTTATGTGCCGGCCCGCAATACCATCATGCTGTCCCTGGCGCTGGCCTGGGCTGAAGTCCTTGCCGCCAGCGATATTTTTGTTGGTGTCAATGCGGTGGATTATTCAGGTTATCCGGATTGCCGTCCTGAATTCATCCAGGCTTTCGAAGCCATGGCGAATCTGGCAACCAAGGCGGCCGTCGAAGGCTTGCCTCTGCATATCCATGCGCCATTGATCAACTTGAGCAAGGCCGCAATCATTCGTCAGGGTAGCCAGCTGGGTGTGGATTATGGGTTGACTGTGTCCTGTTACCAGGCTGACGAAAGAGGCCGGGCGTGCGGTGCATGCGAATCCTGCCGGTTGCGCCGTGCCGGGTTCCAGGCAGCCGGTCTGGCCGATCCGACGATTTATCGTTGAATCGAGATTTCGGTAGCGATTCTGGCCAGTGCAGTGCAGTGCTTGCCGGATGCAACCCGGCGGCGTTACCATGAACAGCTGTTTGTGTGGAGAATGAGATGATCAAGGTAGGGGTTGTTGGCGGGACCGGCTATACCGGTGTCGAGTTGTTGCGTTTGCTGGCGCAGCATCCGCACGTCGAGTTGAAGGCGATCACTTCACGTGGTGAAGCCGGCTTGCCGGTGGCCGATCTGTTTCCCAGTTTGCGCGGGCGTGTCTCGCTGTGTTTTTCCGATCCGGTCAGTTCGCCGCTGGCCGATTGCGATGTGGTGTTCTTTGCCACGCCCAATGGCATCGCCATGCAGCAGGCGGCAGCCTTGCTCGATGCGGGCGTGCGTGTGATCGATCTGGCGGCCGATTTTCGCATCAAGGACATTGCCGTCTGGGAACAATGGTACGGCATGAAGCACGCCAGCCCGGAGCTGGTGGCCGAGGCCGTGTATGGTCTGCCTGAAGTCAATCGCGAACAGATTCGCGGTGCGCGGCTGGTGGCCAATCCTGGCTGCTATCCCACCGCGACACAGCTGGGTCTGCTGCCGCTGGTGGAAGCCGCTTGTGTTGATCCGGCGCACCTGATCGCCGATGTGAAGTCGGGCGTTTCCGGCGCAGGGCGCAAGGCGGAAACGCATACCTTGCTGGCTGAGGCCGGCGACAATTTCAAGGCTTACGCCGCCCAGGGACATCGCCATCATCCCGAAGTCTGTCAGGGATTGGCGCGTGCCGCCGGGCAGGCGGTTGGCCTGACATTCGTGCCGCACCTGGTGCCGATGATACGCGGCATTCATGCCACGCTGTATGCGCGCATTACGCGTGAAGACGATTTCCAGGCGCTGTTTGAAAAACGTTATGCCAACGAGGCTTTCGTTGATGTGCTGCCCGCCGGCAGCCATCCGGAAACCCGTTCGGTGCGGGCGGCCAACACCTGCCGCATTGCGGTGCATCGGCCGCAGGGAGGGGATACGCTGGTCGTGTTGTCGGTCATCGACAACCTGGTCAAGGGCGCGGCAGGTCAGGCCGTGCAGAACATGAATCTGATGTTTGACTGTGCGGAAAATGCTGGCCTGGAGCAAATCCCCGTTTTGCCGTGATGGGTATTGATTTCAAACACTTGCACCCCATCTGGGGCGATGTTCAGTACAATGTGAGCCGAAGAAAATTTTGTACGGTGCAGATTTGCGCCCCTTCTTTTTGACGGGCGGCGTGTTCGGAAAATCAACCTGCACAGCTGTTTGTCACATCACCCATTCAGTTCAAGGAGTTTCATCATGAATGCCCCCACCGAAATGCCGATCCCTATGGTCTTTACCGACAACGCGGTTGAAAAGGTCAAGGATCTGATCGCCGAGGAAGGCAACCCCGATCTCAAGCTGCGCGTGTTTGTCAGCGGCGGTGGCTGCTCGGGCTTCCAGTATGGTTTCACTTTCGAAGAAGACATCAATGAAGACGATACCGTGGTCGAGCGCGGCGGTGTCCAGTTGCTGGTGGACCCGATGAGCTATCAGTATCTGGTCGGTGCTGAAATCGACTATACCGAAGGCTTGCAGGGTTCGCAGTTCGTCATCAAGAATCCGAATGCCGAATCGACCTGTGGTTGCGGCTCTTCTTTCTCGGCCTGAGTCTGATCGGCCGACCATCGGTCGATCATGCGATCATGGTGTGAGTCGTCAATGGCTAGCTGGCTGGCTGTTGGCAGCGCATGAGCCAAGGCGCTTCCTGTGCAGGCAGGTAGCGCCTTTGTGTTTCAGGCCGGGTAGATTGCGCCCAGTACGCGTGGGCCTCGTGCGCCGGTGACTTCCGGCAGATTGCCGGGCAATCCTTGCAAGGTGCGCCAGGCCAGCCAGGCAAACGCCATTGCTTCGACCCAGTCGGGCGGCAGCCCCAGATCGGCGGTGCTGTGGATGCGGATGTGTGGCAGCAGTTCGCCCAGACTGGCGAGTAGCGCCGTGTTGTGGGCGCCACCACCGCAGACGTAGATTTCATCGGTATTGCTGCAATGATCGACGATGGCCCGCTGTATCGAGGTTGCGGTCAGTGCCAGCAGGGTGGCCTGGATGTCGGCAGGCGCATGATGGTCATGGCTATGGCCGAGCAGATTGTCCAGCCATGCAAGATTGAACTGCTCTCGGCCACAGCTTTTGGGTGGTGACAGACGAAAAAATGGATGTTCGAGCAAGCGGTGGAGCAAGACGGCATTCCGCGTGCCGGTCGCTCCCCAGGCGCCCTGGGCGTCATAGCGCTGGCCCAGATGGCGCTCTGCCCAGGCATCGAGCAGCATGTTGCCCGGGCCGCAATCAAAACCACGGACCGGCTTGCCGGGGGGCAAATCGGTGATGTTGGCAATGCCACCGATATTCAGGATGACCCGATGCAGCCGGGCATGAGCGAAACGGGCGGCATGAAAGGCGGGCACCAGAGGCGCGCCTTCGCCGCCAGCGGCAATGTCGCGGCTGCGAAAATCGGCAACAACCGTGATGCCGCTCAGTTCGGCCAGCAGGGCGGGGTTGTTTAGCTGTATCGTGTAGCCCTGCTGCGGCGCATGGCGGACGGTCTGGCCATGAGAACCAATGGCGCGGATGGTCGTTGCGGACACGGCGGCCTTGTCCAGCAGCAGTTGGATGGCTTCAGCCTGGTGTTGTGCCAGTTGCTGGGCAAGCAGCGCTGCCTGATGCAGTTCATTGCTGCTCGCAACGTGCAAGGCCAGTAGCGTGTTGCGCAATGCTGCCGGATAGGGCAGATAGGCGGTCTGCAGCAGTTCGGGCAGACCTGAGGCCATCTCAACCAGGACAGCATCGATGCCATCCAGGCTGGTGCCGGTCATCAGACCTATGACCAGCTCAGACGCGCGCATGGTTCCTTGCCCAGGTTGCGTTGGTGCGGTTTCAGTCAAGCAGGGCCAGGTTTCTCGGAGCGACCAGCTTGAGTTGTGCAAGATGTGTCGCTGCCGTGCCCTGGAAGCGGGCCAGTTGCTGCTTGTTCAGTGGTACGGCGGTTGGCAGAGCGACGGAAAGCGGATTCTGCTGCACGTTATTGACGCGGAATTCATAGTGCAGATGCGGCCCGGTAGCCCACCCCGTGCTGCCGACATAGCCGATGAGCTCGCCTTGTGCGACGCGCTGTCCTTTGCGCAGACCGGTCGCAAAGCGGGAAAGATGGGCATATACGGTGGTGTAGCGACCCTGGTGGCGCAGGAAGATGACTCGGCCAAAACCGTTCTGGGTGCCGACAAACTCAACGGTACCATCTGCTGTCGACTTGACTTTGGTGCCAGTGGGCGCGGCGTAATCGATACCTTTGTGGGCGCGCCAGTCCAGCTTGACCGGATGGAAGCGTGCCGAAGTGAAACTGGAGCTGATCCGGGAAAATTCCAGCGGTGAGCGCAGAAAAGCCTTGCGCAGACTTTTGCCCTCTGGCGTGTAATAACTGCCTGTACGGCCGTTGCCTTCACCATCGAACCAGACGGCTTGATAGGTTTTGCCGGCATTCGTGAATTCGGCGGCCAGTATGCGCCCGCTGCGGATCAGCTTGCCCTGATGGTTGAGGGTTTCATATACAACCGAAAAACGGTCGCCGGACTGCAAGCCACGGTGGAAATCGATATCCCCGCCAAAGATTTCAACCATCTGCGTGGCAATGCCGTCTGGAATTCCGGCATCATCGGTGGCACCAAACAGCGAATAGCGGATTTCGCCGGATTTGATCTGGACTTCAGTTTCAAGCGGCAATACACGCTCGCTGGCGTACAGTTGTCCGTCACGGCGCTCGACGAACAGGGCACGTTCAGGCGCATTCAGCGGATAGATCAACGTCTGCAGGCTGCCATCACGGGTGACGTGAGCGGTGATCTGCTTGCCCGGTCGCAACTGGCGAAAAATGATCTGCGTGGTTGGGTTGCTGCGCAGAAAGCGGAACGCCTCGTCATCCTGCACATCCAGACGGGCAAGCAGACTGGCGACGCTGTCACCGCGCTGGACATGGTCTTCGCGAACGAAAACCTCGTCATTCTGCGACAGGGTGAGCAAAGGCGCAGGCGCAAGCTGTTCGACAACGGTTTGCTGGGCAATCGAAATTTCAACCGTGGAGGGAGAGGTGCCAAAGGCGGCAACCATGCCAAACATGGAAATGCCGGCAACACCCAAGGATGCCCAGAAAGGGCCGGGATGTACCACGCGGAAACGTTCGAGTTGCGCTAGAATCTTCGACTTTATGTTGTTCATCAGACACATGGCTGAGATGCGAATCGGCGCAGTCTAACAAAAATACGCAGGAAATGTCATTTTCCTCACCCTCACCCTCACCCTCACCCTCACTCTTGGTGATTCCTGTGGCCGTTCGCTAGCCAGGTCGTTACAAAGCTGAAAAAATGGATATCCAGTCCCAACTTGCCCTTATCAAGCGTGGCAGTGATGAACTGCTGGTGGAAAGCGAACTGATCGACAAGCTCCAGCAGGGGCGTCCCCTGCGGATCAAGGCGGGCTTTGACCCGACCGCACCTGATCTGCACCTGGGGCACACCGTGCTGCTCAACAAGTTGCGTCATTTTCAGGAACTGGGTCACCAGATCATGTTCCTGATCGGCGATTTCACCGGGATGATCGGTGACCCTACCGGCAAGAACACCACGCGTCCGCCGCTTTCCCGCGAACAGATTCTGGAAAATGCCCGGACTTATGAGGAGCAGGTGTTCAAGATACTGGATCCGGCGCGCACAGAGATTTGCTTCAACTCCAAATGGATAGAGCCGCTGGGCGCATCGGGAATGATCCGGCTGGCCGCCCATCACACTGTGGCGCGCATGCTGGAACGGGACGATTTTTCCAAGCGTTATGCCAGCAACCAGCCCATTGCCATTCACGAATTCCTTTATCCGCTTTGCCAAGGCTATGATTCCGTGGCGATGAAGGCCGATGTCGAGCTCGGCGGAACCGACCAGAAGTTCAATCTGCTGGTGGGCCGGGAGCTACAAAAGCATTACGGTCAGTCGCCACAGTGCATATTGATGATGCCTTTGCTTGAAGGGCTGGACGGTGTCAACAAAATGTCCAAGTCGCTTGGTAACTACGTTGGCATTGCCGAAGCACCCACTGAAATCTTTGGCAAACTGATGTCGGTGTCGGACGAGCTGATGTGGCGCTACTACGATCTGCTGTCATTTCGTAGCGCAGAGGAAGTCGCCAGTCTCCGAAATGCAGTACAAAATGGCAAAAATCCACGGGATGTCAAGGTGTTGCTGGCAAAAGAGATGGTTGCCCGCTTCCATTCCGAAGCAGCTGCCAACCATGCCCTGGAAGATTTCGAGGCGCGCTTCCAGCGGGGCGCGCAGCCGGAGGATATGCCCGAACTCAGCCTGACGGCGGGCGATACAGGACTGCCTATCGCGCAGGTTCTGAAGCAGGCCGGACTGACAGCAAGCACATCGGACGCCCTGCGGATGATAGATCAGGGGGGGGTGCGGCTGAATAGTGAAAAAGTATCCGACAAGACACTGCGTCTGGGCGCCGGGGAGGTGGTTGTGCTGCAAGTTGGCAAACGCAAATTTGCACGTATCACCTTGATTTAACGAGAGCGGCTTAAAAAAACAACAAAGATCATAAAAAACTTTAACAAAAGTGTTGACCTGGCGATCGGTGTCTGTATAATTCGCCTTCCTTGCTGCTGACCACTCAGCGGCGCTCTCCAGGTAGGGGAGTTGATTGAGATCTTTAAAAACTGGACAACCGATAGGTGTGGGTGCTTGTTGGGTGTGTAGTAGATATTCTGTGTGCTGAAAATCGAAGGTACGCGGGTTGAT
>JAHRWT010000036.1 GCA_019105045.1 Sterolibacterium sp. | reverse complement strand
GCCGCCGCGCTGAGGCTGCCATAGCCTTCGGCCAGACTGGCATTGGCGATGCGTTCCGCACGTTCTTCGCTGATGTCGAATTCGGTTTGCAGCCAACCGACCAGTTCAGCTTCACTTTCTTCGGTGAGCAGGCGCATCACGATGGCATCCTGCTGCTCGGCACTGAAATCAAACCAGGCGGTACCAAAAAAATCCTTCTTGCCAAGCAGAGCGCTGGTGGCATTGCCCTTGAGCTCCTGGCGCTTGTCATCTTCCAGATTGAAACGTGTTGTACCAGGCAGTTTGAGCAGCGTTTTGATCTGTGTGAAGCTGCGCTTGCCATGGCGCTCCAAGGCCTCCATCACGGCATCACGCTGCACCCGATTCAAAGAGGCATCCTGCAACTCTGCACCCAGAATGCGCAGGTGATTCACTTCCTGATAAATACGGAAACGTTGCTGGCTGGGCAGGGCCAGCGGGGCACGTTCATTTTCCGGCATGAGTGTGCAGCGACCGGGTTTGACCGGGCGCAGCGGTCGTTGGTGCAGCAGACAGTCCTTGAGTGCTGTCCGTGCTGTTTCGTTGAATTGCTGCGGATTCAGATGGGCCTGCCTGGCCCAGAGCGCATCAAACTCGTCGGCCACCATGGCGCGGTCGATGTAAAGATCATAGCTTTTGTCGAGGCGCGTCTTGCCATCTTCCTTTTCCACGCGCTGTTCACGATAGCGCGCCCGCACCCCTTCACCCGCCTGCATGCGCCGCCACAGCAATTCACCGACCGTGCGTGCCTTGCCGTCTGCGCCCTGTGCATCAAGCTGCTGACGCAAGGCATTGATTGCCGTTTTGAGTGCGCCGCTGTCATTGTCTTTCTTGTCGGTCTTGCGGTTACTCTTGAAGCCACGACGCTGGTTGATGTGGAACAGTGCGCGGGCGAACTCGGCGGGTGTCAGCGCCTGATCCAGTCCCCTGGCGCGCAACTCATAGGGATTGAGCTGTTCCAGCGCCTTGCGCTGATTGGCATCCGCCGGAAAGAAACCGTGCTCAAGCAGCAGCCGCAGCATCCGGCCTTTGCGCTTGAGCAGTCGATCACGGCGGCGACGCATGGCGCGAGCCAGACGGCGTGTGACAGCCAGCGAGGAACCATCCTTGGGATTGCGACCATCACTGAAAATCCGCACTCCCGCCTTGATGACGGCTACGGGTTGATCGTCTTTCAGCCGGATCATGGCCCAACCCAATGATGTGCTGCCCAGATCCAGCGCCAGTCGATAACGCATCGTACTCTTTGTACTCTTTGTACTCTTTGTGCTCATGTCATTTTCTCCTGTGGAATGACTTTTTAGCACATTGTGTTAGTATCCGAACCTGCTACACGACTGGGATATGTGCTCTGGACGCTAACACGCAGAAAGATGCACCAAATGGAAGGGCCGCTAGATGCGGCCCTTCGTCTTTCTGGATGAGGCGGCTGCATGGCATGTTCCGCACGCGTGCGACTGATCACTGAAGTCTGCGCCAGCGCATGAATGACACCGCACGCAAATCTTGCATGAAAACACGCACTCCTCTAATATCGATTGTGCTCTTGGCCGTGATGCTGGGTCTGGGAGCGTGCAGTAAAGGTGCTGCGTCGCTGGCGCCGGAAAAGCGGCCCATTGCCAGCCAGCTGCCGGCGCAGGCGCGTGAATCTGCGCGCTTGCTGCCGCTTGCCGGTGCGTCGAACGCCAGGGATCTTGGCGGCTATGCGACGACGGATGGGCGCACGGTCAAATGGGGCATGCTGTACCGATCCGCTGCGCTCAACGGACTGACGGAAGGCGATATTGCCTATCTGGAACGATTGAATCTCCAGCAAATCGTTGATTTCAGAAGTCCAGTCGAGATCCAGGCCAAACCGGACAGACTTTCGCCAGCGTTGCAGCAGCGTTGGCGCAGCATACCCATTCGCATCGCGGACTGGAAAGAAGATCCCGCGTTCATCGAGCGCCTGCTGCGGGGGGATACCGAAGGTTTGCAGCTGGATGATCTGCTGGTGCGCATCAATCAGCAGATCATTGCCGATTACACGCCGGCAATACGCACGTGGATGCACTCATTGCTCAATGGCGATCCGGCAGCGGCCCATCTGTTTCACTGCAGCTCGGGCAAGGATCGCACCGGTCTGGCGGCGGCGGTGCTGCTGCGCAGTCTGGGTGTGCCGATGGCCGTCGTTGAGCGGGACTATCTGGCGACGAATGAATTTCTGGCGGCACAGAACACACAGTCCCGGCTCAAGCTGCGGGTGTTTTCTCTGTTGCGTACCGATAGCGCGGTGATCCAGCCCTTGCTGGAGGCCCAGCCCCGCTATCTGCAGGCCGCGTTTGCCGAGATCGACAAGGAATTCGATTCTTTCGAGAATTATCTGGTTGCCGGCCTGGGGCTGGATCACGGCCGGCAGCAGGCGTTGAAGGCGCGCTTTCTCGAATGAGCGGCCCGCTGCCGATTGTGTTCAGGCGGCAAACAGCCGCGCCAGCTCCTCGCCCGGGCTGGGCGCGCGCATGAAGGCTTCGCCGACGAGGAAGGCATTGACCTGGTGGCTGCGCATCAGGGCGACGTCGGCGGGCGCGAGGATGCCGGATTCGGTGACCAGAAGGCGGTTGGCGGGAATCTGCGCGAGTTGATCCAGCGTGGTCTGCAGGCTGACTTCAAAGCTGCGCAGATTGCGGTTGTTGATACCGATCAGCGGTGTCTTGAGTTGCAGCGCCCGCGCGGTTTCCTCGGCGTCGTGGGCTTCGACCAGTACCGCCATGCCCAGTTGAGCGGCGATGGCTTCCATTTCCTGCATCTGCGTGAGCGTCAGCGCGGCGACGATGAGCAGGATGGCGTCTGCGCCCATGGCACGGGCTTCATACACCTGATACGGATCGACCAGAAAATCCTTGCGCAGCACCGGCAACGCACAGGCGGCGCGAGCTTGCTGCAGATAGGCCGCAGCGCCCTGAAAAAACTGTCGATCGGTGAGTACAGACAGGCAGGCGGCCCCGTGTTTTGCGTAATCCGCAGCAATGCTGGCTGGCTCAAAGTCGGCACGGATGACGCCTTTGGAAGGGCTGGCTTTCTTGATTTCGGCAATGATGGCGGGCTGGCCGGCATCAATGCGGCGACGCAAGGCGCCAACAAAATCCCGCGTCGGCGGCTGCTGTGCGGCGGCGGCCTGCACGGCGGCCAGTGAGTTTTGCACTTGCGCGGCGGCAACTTCCTCGTGTTTGACGGCAAGGATTTTTTGCAGGATGTCGGGCGGAGAGCTCATGGATAGCAGGCCGTTTCTCAGGCAGGTGTTGCGCAACTGCGCGTGAAGGCGACAAAGGCATCGAGTTTTTCCCGTGCCGCGCCGCTGGCCAGGGCTTCCCGCGCCATGGCGATGCCGCTCTGGATGGAGTCGGCGATATCTGCGGCATACAGCGCTGCGCCGGCGTTCATCAGTACGATGTCCTGGGTCGGGCCGGGTTTGTTGGCCAGTACGCGCAGCACGACTTCCTTGGATTCTTCGGCGTTCATCACGCGCATACGGCGGTGGGAGGACATGGTCAGGCCAAAATCCTCGGGGTGGATTTCGTACTCGCGCACTTCGCCATCCTTCAATTCACCCACCAGCGTCGATGCGCCCAGAGATATTTCGTCCATGCCATCCTTGCCATGCACCACCAGCACGTGCTTTGCGCCCAGGCGCTGCATGACGCGCACCTGAATGCCCACCAGATCAGGATGAAAGACGCCCATCAGCGTGTGCGGCGCATCGGCTGGATTGGTCAGCGGGCCGAGGATGTTGAACAGTGTGCGCACGCCCATTTCACGCCGCACGGCGGCGACATTTTTCATCGCGCTATGATGATTGGGCGCGAACATGAAGCCGATGCCGGTCTGCGCAATGGATGCGGCGACCTGCTGCGGACTCAGCTGGATGTTGGCACCCAGCGCTTCGAGCACGTCGGCACTGCCCGAGCTGGAAGAAACGCTGCGCCCGCCGTGCTTGGCGACCTTGGCGCCGGCAGCGGCAGCAACGAACATGGTGGCGGTGGAAATGTTGAACGTCTGTGCGCCATCACCGCCCGTGCCGACGATATCGACGAAATGGCTGTTGTCTGCCACGTTCACCTTGATTGCCAGTTCGCGCATGACCTGGGCGGCGGCGGAAATTTCGCCGATGGTTTCCTTCTTCACGCGCAGGCCGGTGAGGATGGCCGCGATCATCAGGGGCGAAACCTCACCCTGCATGATCTGCCGCATCAGATGCAGCATTTCATCGTGGAAAATTTCGCGATGCTCGATGGTGCGCTGCAGTGCCTGTTGTGGCGTGATCTTGTTCATGGACGCACTCCCGCGTCCGCGCCGGCAGCAGTCTGATCGAGAAAATTCTGCAGCATGGCATGTCCGGATTCAGTCAGTATGGATTCAGGATGGAATTGCACGCCTTCCACCGCCAGCGTCTTGTGACGCACACCCATGATTTCGCCATCCTCCGTCCAGGCGGTGATTTCCAGACAATCGGGCAGGGTTTCGCGGCGTATCGCCAGCGAATGGTAGCGCGTCACCGTCAGCGGATTGGGCAGACCGTGAAACACGCCGACATTCTGATGATGCACCGGCGACGTCTTGCCGTGCATCAATTGCCTGGCATGCACGATCTGGCCACCAAACGCCGCGCCGATGCTCTGATGGCCCAGGCAGACACCCAGCAGCGGAATCCTGCCGGAAAACTCCCTGATCGCCGCCACCGATATGCCCGCCTGTTCCGGCGAACAAGGCCCTGGCGAAATCACCAGCCGCGCCGGTTTCAAGGCCGCAATCTCTGCCAGCGTAATCGCATCGTTACGATAGACCCGCACATCCTCCCCCAGCTCGCCGAAATACTGGACGAGGTTGTAGGTAAAGGAATCGTAATTGTCGATCATCAGCAACATATAAAGGCTATCCTTTTGTTCTGTATGGCTATGGTTCCGGCAATCCAGCCGTGATACCCGCTATTTCTTTTGATACCCCCGCGCCGACGCTCTGGAACCGAATGCACGAAAGCCGCTATTGTCCCTCATATCGGCCCCGCTTCGCCACCGCGCAGGCCAGCGATAAAGCCGCTCGCCGGCTTGCGGCTTGCAGGGGCTGCCGTGGCAGGTGCTGATGCGCCGTCGCGCCAGCGCCGACTTTCCATAGTCAGATGAACGATGCGCAGCTACGGGATAAATCGCCAGCGATTCATCATTTTCTTTTCCCCTTTTTCCATCCAAGTGACGGTGGCGACCGTGCGGCGCTGGCCGAACGCGACAAAGCCATGACGCGGTTTCTTGCGCGACGGCGTGGTGGAGTCCGCGACGCGGTAGCGACGGCGCGGTGCTTGCGGGGTTGGGGTTTGCAAGCGTCGTGACGGAGCGGTCAAGCGCCGGGGATGTCCACCGGGCCTTCGGCAATCATCAGGGATAGCCCCTTGAGCTCGCCTGATTCCGTAACTGCCCGCACGCGCAGCCGGCAAGGAGCGTCAATCTGGAAGGGCGAGAAGACAAACAGAGAATTCAGTACCTGGACGCGATTTTCTTTTCCATCCGGACCGTCAGCCTCACCGGCAGCGGCTGCCACGTTACTCAACATTGACTCGTCAAGGCTGCCCTCAGCCAAAATCTCTTCGTCTTTCAGAATACGCAAATCTAGCTTTTGAAACGGCTGGGATGCCGGCGTAATCGCGGTGAGCGCCAAACAGAGCTTCGGCAGCGTGACGGGAAATGCGCGCACAAAAAGGTGCCCGGTATAAACGCCGATGAACGACAGCTTTCCACCCAGCTCGTGGCGGATGTCATCGCAAAATATGGTCTGAATGTGGCGGTTCATTTGGCTGACTTCGCCAGAGTCAATTCTTCCTGCCGGCGCAGAGCCCGGTCTAGGACATTCATATCAACAGCCAACACATCGGCCAGTTTACGGCAAGTCTGGATAGCAAGGTTTTGGTCGCCGCGCTCAATTCGCGCGACATGAGACTGGCTGGTGCCGATGGCCTCCGCCAGTTGGGTCTGTGACCATCCTTTACGCAGACGCAAGGTTCTAACGGTATCGCCATCGGTACCGTGAAACTCAGCCGCAACCCATTGGCGCGCTTCGGCCATTGCTGCTTGGCGCGCAGTATCCTTTTCCCAATTCTTGGTGATGTCCGCCATGCGTCGATGCTTTGCGGGCACCTGCGGTTGTAGCTTGGGATGCGTCTCGATGGAAAAAACGACACATGACTGGGCATCGGAGCCCGCATCGGGAGTAACGCCGGGAGCAACAACCGTCCGGTTAAAGGTTTTCGTAGGCCGCGACGATGCGGCGGGTAATCTCATGGCTTGCGTCATAATCGAATTCCCTCGGAACAATGCCCAGCACCGAATAGTCCTGTTGGCGAGGCATGAACGCATAGACGATCCGGTAACGGATGCCCTTGTCTTCCAAATCCCAAATTTTCAGGCGCCACAGATTGCGCCCCTTACGCTGCTGTTCTTTCCACTTTGAAACGTGAAAATCCTCAAGTCCGTAAGCACCAAAGTCTTGCTGCGTAAGGCGGTCAAGCAGATCGGGATTACCTTCCAGTTCCTCCAGAAGCACCGCGACTTGCGCGGCGGCGGCGGGCTCGCTGTCCCATAACCGCTCCAGATCGTCCTCAGCATCGTTGTGAATGAATAGACGTAGCACTATATCGACCTAGATATAATTTGGCAAGTTCCCCAGCGCGGGAAGGGCTCGAAGGAAACGACCTTTGTGGAGGCATTACCCTCTTTATTACACTCTTTCACGCTAATTACCTCTTTTGCCAGAGCGCGCCGGGGCCGCGGCCGATGCAGTCAACCGTCTGCCCCTTTCGCGTATTCAGGACTCGGCGAATCATGTCGCGACTCACACCCGGGCAGGCACGCTCGAGATCAGCCAGTGAAAAAGTGCCGGACATCTTGCCGATGCTTTCAAGCACCAGCTGGGTCTTCGACCCACGTGGTTCCGCAGTTTCGCCAACGCGCTCGACGAATTCCCGATAGACGGCCTTCAGGATGGACAGCACGTAATTGATGTATGGCCAGGGATCATGCTTGCCCTCATGCCAGCCCTGAGAACTTTGCTCCAGGGTTTCGTAATAGCGGTCCTTGTTTTGTTCGACGAGGCGTTCCAGACTGATGTAGCGACCGACCTCTAAACCCAGCTGGTAGCTCTGCAACAGCCAAAGCAACCGGGAAACACGGCCATTGCCATCACGGAACGGATGGATGCACAGAAAATCGAGATTAAAGGC
>JAHRWT010000108.1 GCA_019105045.1 Sterolibacterium sp. | reverse complement strand
TTGAGCACAGAGGGATACAAGTGACCATATTATTATGAATATGTAATAGTTATCTTCCGGTTTTTGTCGATGTCATCCGTCAGGTATTTCCTGGCGATGGCTGATCAGGCCGCGTCGATGCCCTGCGTGCGCGTATCAAGGTCAAGGAAAGATGAACTGTCAGCCGAGTTGTTTCCTGGCCTGGATCATCCGGGTGAGACGAATGCGGCCGAATTTTCGGCTTTGATTTTCTTCGCTGCCGGTGATCACGACAAAGATGATGCACCTGGGTCGCTGGCCATCAGGCAGGGCGGTCAGACTGGTTTCCAGGTCGAGCAGGCGGTGGCCCATGACGTCATACATGCGGCGTGCCATTGCGTCGCAGTGATGCCCTTGTCGTGACGAGAGGGACTTCAGCAGGTGCTTGCGATGGTCAGCGTTTATCGTGAACAACAAGCCCGCAACGCTTGAATTTCAAGCCACTTCAATATCGATATCGCAATCACAACCTTGCCCGGCGGCGATGCTGCGATGGAACAGGCGCTGGGCCGGGGCTTCCAGCCAGCCGGGCAGCCAGGGCAGATAATGGCGGGGCTGGCGCAGCAGGCCACAGACATAACGTTGTTGCTGGACTTGCCAGTGCAGCGCCGGGCAAGGGGGTTGCGGGCGCTGGCGGAAGAAAACCACTTGCGCGACCGGGCAGAGCGCTGCCGCACAGCATACGCCGCAGCCATTGCAAGGCGCGCCGCACGGCGGTTTGGCCGGGGCGTCGCGATGCAGTTGGAGGTAATGGGGCGTCAATGCTCAGGCAGGCTCAAGTTCAAGTCTTAACCACGCGTGCTGCGAGCGAAGATTTCCCCGGCGGCGGCGAGGGTGCTGGCGATGTCGGCTTCGGTGTGGGCGGCGCAGACGAAGCCGGCTTCGAAGGCGGAAGGGGCGAGGTAGTGGCCAGCGTCGAGCATGGCGTGGAAGAAGCGGTTGAAGGCGTCCTTGTCGCAGCTCATTACTTCGGCATAGTTGCCGGGGATGGCCCGGCGGAAATACAGACCGAACATGCCGCCGACGGCTTGGGCGCAGAAATCGACCTGGTGAGCCTGGGCGGCTTTGGTCAGCCCGGCGCACAGGGCTTGGGCTGTCGCACTCAGTTGTTCGTAGAAGCCGGGGGCCTGGATCAGCTTGAGCTGGGCCAGACCGGCGGCCACCGACAGTGGATTGCCGGAGAGTGTGCCGGCTTGATAGACCGGGCCCAGCGGGGCGATTTTCTGCATGATCTCGCGCCGGCCGCCAAACGCGCCCAGGGGCATGCCGCCACCGATGACCTTGCCGAAGGTGGATAGATCCGGCGTGATGCCGAACAGTCCTTGGGCGCTGCCAAGACCAACCCGAAAGCCGGTCATCACTTCGTCAAAAATCAGCACGCTGCCGTGCTGGGTGCATAGCGTGCGCAGGGTTTGCAGGAATTCGGTGGTGGGGCGGATCAGATTCATGTTGCCGGCCACCGGCTCGATGATCACGCAGGCGATCTGGTCACCGTGCCGGGCGAAGGCATCGCGCAGCTGTTGCGGATTGTTGTAGTCGAGCACCAGGGTGTGCTGGGCCAGATCGGCTGGCACGCCGGCCGAGGAGGGGTTGCCGAAAGTCAGCATACCGCTGCCGGCCTTGACCAGCAGGCTGTCGGAATGGCCGTGGTAGCAGCCTTCGAATTTGATCAAGGTATCGCGCCCGGTAAAGCCGCGCGCCAGGCGGATGGCGCTCATGGTGGCTTCGGTGCCGGAAGACACCAGACGCACCATGTCCATGCTGGGTACCAGACGCACCAGTTCTTCAGCCAGCTCGACTTCCGCTGCGGTCGGCGCGCCGAAAGACAGGCCACGGGCGGTGGCTTCCTGCACGGCGCGCACTACGTCGGGATGGGCGTGGCCAACGATGATGGGGCCCCAGGAGCCGACGTAGTCGAGATAGCTGTTGTCATCGCTATCCCAGATGCGCGCCCCTTGCCCACGTTGAATGAAACGTGGCGTGCCGCCGACCGAGCCGAAAGCGCGGACAGGGGAATTGACGCCGCCGGGGATGGTTTGTTGGGCGCGGGTGAATAGATCCAGATTGCGACTCATGGGGGCCTCGTCAGGAAGTAAAGAGATGGGTGTAGGCGCGGGCTTGCGCCGTGATATCGGGCGCCTCGAACAGATCGCTGATCACCGCCAGCATGTCGGCACCGGCGGCGATGGTCTGGGTCGCGTTGCCCAGGGTGATGCCACCGATGGCGGCCACCGGCAGATCGAACTGCCGCGCCTGATTGAGCAGCGTCAGGCTGGCCGGGCTGGCCTCGGGCTTGGTGGTGGAAGGGTACATGCAGCCAAAGGCGATGTAATCCGCGCCGGCCTGGGCAGCTTGCCGCGCACGCTCCAGATCGGCATAGCAGCTGATGCCAAGTATTTTGCTTGGTCCGAGGGCAGCGCGTGCTGCCGCCAGATCGCCGCCATGATCATCACGTCCCAGATGCACGCCGTCGGCGTTGATTTCCAGCGCCAATGGCAGATCGTCATTGACGATCAACAAAGCGTTGTGAGCATGGCACAGACGCAGCATTTCGGCGGCCTGGGCGCGGCGCAGCGGCGCAGGCGCGGTCTTGTTGCGATATTGCAGCAGGCGCACGCCGCCGTGCAGGGCCGCTGCCACCAGGGCAGACAGGCGCGGCAGCAGCAGGTCTTCCGGCGTGATGGCGTACAGGCCGCGCAACTGGCTGCGCTTGCTGGCCTGGACGCGATCCGTTGCGGGGTCAGGCATCATTCTCATCCTCATCGCTGTCATCATGGCGTGCCCAGAAGAAGCGGTCGGGCAGGGCCTGACCCATGCCGGGGCGAAAGCCTGCCGCCAGGGTGCGCCAGGTGTATTCCTGGGCGCCACGAATGGCTTCGATGACATCCATGCCGTGCGCCAGATTGGCGGCAATCGCCGAAGCCAGGGTGCAGCCCGAGCCGTGATAACTGCCGGGCAGGCGCTCCCATTGGTCGCGGCGAATCATGCCGTGCTGACCGTAGAGCGTATTGCTGACCTGGCCGTGGTGGGTGTGTTCGTGGGTGCCGGTGATGAGTACCAGCTCGCTGCCGGCGGCGATCAGGCGGCGGGCGCAGTCGTGCAGCGTGCGAGTATCTTCCTTGCTGTCTGTGCTGTTGTTTGGATGATCGGCGTCGTCTGCGTCTGTTTTTGTTCCCTCGTTTTCATCCCCGTCCTCATCCTCATCTTCATCCATGTCCTGGGCCAGGCGGCGCGCTTCCAGACTGTTGGGTGTGAGAATGGTGGTCTGCGGCAGCAGCAGCTGGATCATCGCATCGACCATGTCTTCATCGACCAGTTGGTCGCCCCGGCCCGAAGCCAGCACCGGGTCGAGAATCAGCGGGATGTCCGGGTAATCGGCGACGATGCTGGCAATCACGGCGATATTTTCCAGGCTGCCAAGCATCCCCAGTTTGAAAGCGGCGACGGGGATGTCTTCGAGCAAGGTGCGCGCCTGATCGTCGATCCAGTCGGCCTCGATCGGCAGGATGCCGTCGACGCCGGTGCTGTCCTGCACGGTGAGAGCGGTGATGACGCTGAGTGGATGGCAGCCCAGCGCGCTCAGGGTCATGATGTCGGCCTGGATGCCGGCGCCGCCGGTCGGGTCGGAGCCGGCAAAACTGAGGACGATGGGTGGCGTGGCGACAGAGGTATCCAGAGGCATGGGGCATCCAAGGAGGTGAGCCGGCACCTGGCGGCGCCGAAACGCCTATTTTAGCTTGCCTCTTCATGACGGATTCCCTGGTCGCCTTTGTTATCCTGCGCATTTTCCTGTGTGGATCAATCATGTCACTGGCTCAGAAGCATTTTCTTGCTGCCCTTGTCTGGTGCGCGCTGTTGGGGGCTGCCTACTTGGTATTGGGGGATCAGCTCAGGCCCAAGGTGGCGCAAGTCGAAGCGGGGGCGCACGAGGTGCGCATTCCCCGTTCGCGCGACGGGCACTTTTACGTGGCCGGGCGGATCGGCGGTCATCCGGTCAATTTCATGGTGGATACCGGGGCCAGCAGCGTCGCGGTGAATCCCGCAACGGCCCGGCAGCTGGCATTGCCGCGTGGCCAGTCGGTGCGGGTGCAGACGGCGGGTGGCGAGACGCTGGCCGAGGAGGTGGCCGGCCAGCAGGTTGCCATCGGCGGCATTGTCGTGCCGGATGTGCGCGTGCTGGTGCTGCCGCAGATGACGACGGATGCCCTGCTGGGGCAGAATGTGCTGCGCTATCTTGAGGTGCAGCAGACGGCGCGGCAGATGCAATTGCGGGCAAGGGCGGCGTATTGAGGTTTGCCTGCCGTTGTCAGTGCGCAAAAGTTTGCAGATGTTTGCAGGTGACGGGATTATGCAGTTGCAATCCGTCCCGGACGGCCACAGAATGCGCGTTCGGACAGTTTGCATGCATTTGAATACATGGGGGCAGGCAGGTGAGCGAGGCAGGCAGTATCAATCTCAACGGCATCAAGGTGATGGTGATCGATGATTCGAACACCATTCGCAAGAGCGCAGAAATCTTTCTGCTCCAGGCAGGCTGCCAGGTGCTGCTGGCCGAAGACGGCTTCGATGCCCTGGCCAAGATCGCCGATCATCAGCCCGATGTGATTTTCTGCGACATCATGATGCCGCGTCTGGATGGTTATCAGACCTGCTCCCTCATCAAGAAAAACCCGCATTTCAGCCATACGCCGGTGATCATGTTGTCGTCCAAGGACGGCCTGTTCGATCGGGCGCGTGGCCGCATGGTGGGTTCGGATGAATATCTGACCAAACCTTTCACCAAGGATGCGCTGCTGAAGACGGTGGTCAACCATGCCCGGCTGCCGGCATGATCTGCCCGCATGATGGCGTGAATCGGGATGTTGCAAGTCAAGCAAGTCAAGCAAGTCAAGGAAAGGAACAATGCCAGTCAAGAAAATCATGGTGGTGGATGATTCGCCAACCGAGCGTCTGATACTTGCCGATCTGCTGACACGCAATGGTTATGTCGTGGTGACGGCCGACAGCGGTGAGCAGGCGATCGCCCTGGCGCGCCAGGAACTGCCGGATCTGATCCTGATGGATGTGGTCATGCCCGGCATCAATGGTTTTCAAGCCACGCGCACCATTGCGCGCGAGGAGGCCACGCGGCATATCCCCATCATCATGTGCACCAGCAAGGATCAGGCAACCGACAAGATCTGGGGTATGCGCCAGGGCGCCCAGGATTACCTGGTCAAGCCGGCGGACCCGATCGAGCTGCTGGCCAAGCTGGCAAGCATGGGTTGAAGCGGATCGGGATGATGACAATGCATGGCGCGGTGGAACACACATGGCAATGAGGGCGGGCTAGAGCATGGCAAGGCGTCTGAGCTTGCGTGAATTCCAGGCCGGTCTGGCCGAACGACTGACCTCTGCCGCCCGGGGTGAGAACTCACGGGCGCTGCTCGGCATTCAGGCTGGGGATGCTCACTGGTTGCTGGGCCTGGCCGATGCGGGCGAAATCGTGCCGCTGGCATCCTTGCCCGGACAGAATCCGCTGACGCCCGTGGCGCTGACCAAACCCTGGTTTGCGGGTCTGGTGAACATACGTGGCGTGCTGCATGGTGTGGTTGATTTTTCCCTGTTTCAGGGTGGCGCGCCAACGCCGTTGAATGACGAGGCGCGTCTGCTGCTGATTGGCACGCGTCATGGCAGCAACTGTGCCTTGCTGGTTTCCCGCACGCTGGGGCTGAAAAATCCGGATGACCTGGAATGTATTGCACCGGCCGACGAAACGGCTGCGGCGCAGCCGTGGGTGGGGGATGCTTTGCGTGATCAAAAGGAAGCGGCGGGACCACAGTGGCGTCACTTGCGGGTGTCGGTATTGCTGACGCATCCGCAGTTCCTGGATGTGGCGTGGGATGCAGTGAGTCGTGCGCCGGCAGGTGGCGCGTGCTGAATGGGGCAAACCGGGTTTGCAAGGAAAAAATATGGCATTCAATCTGAAACTGCCTTTTGCCAGAAAAAAAACATCGGCAGATGCCGGCCATGATTCGCTGGCCGAAACCATCGTCATCAGTCCGCCAGAACGCGCTGCCACAGGGGGAACAAACAAGACCATGGCGTTTGGCGGCTCGGCGCGCAGTCTGGGCGTGTTGTCCGGAAAACTACCGTGGCTGGCTCATCTGACGACACTCTGGAAACTGTTGATCCTCGGCGCACTGCTGATTCTGCTGTTCGGTTTTGCCGCGTTTTCGCTGTGGATCAGCGTGCGTGATGCCGGCCATGGCGCGGCGTATGTCGGCGCGACGGGTGAGTTACAGATGCTCGCCCAGCGTATCGACACAGCCCTGCCCCGCGCCGTGCAGGGCGATGCGGCTGCCTTCCGCGAACTGAATGCGGCGCGTGGACAGTACGCCAGCCGGCTTGATGCTCTGCTGCAAGGTGGCGATGTGGGAACGGCGGTTGTGCCGCCGACACGCGCCAGCAGTGTGCGACCACTACTCGATGAAGTGGCTCGACGGTGGACGCGGATCGATCGGCAGCTTGCTGTGTTGCGCAGCCAGGAGCCGCCGCTGGTGGCGCTCGGCCAGATACTGGCGCAGGCCCGGCAGAAGAATGCGGCCTCCCAGGCCTTGCTCGAAGCCTTGGTGAAAGCGCGTGCGGGCAACGGGCTGGCGGGCACGGGCGAACTGACCACGGTCAATCGTCTGCTGATGCTGGGTACGCGGATTGCAAGGAATGCCGACTATATGAACCTGGCGACCGCCGCGCTTGCAGTGGCTGACACGGTGGATACTGCTGACACGGCGGAGGGCCCTGCCGGTAGCGCGGTGCCCCGCGCCCTGCTGCAACTGGATGAAGATCTCGAAACTGCCAACAACCTGCAGCTGGCCTTGCTCGAAGGCAATGAAACCCTGCGGCTGGCGGCAGCCCGCGATGGCGCGCTGCGCGAGCATCTGACAACACTGGAAGATCTGCTGGCCTCACAGCAAGTCACTTTGGGCACGTTGCTGGCGGAAAAACAGCAATTCAGCGCGGCGCGCCAGGCGGCCCTGAGCGCCCTCGCCGAGGCCGCGCAATTGCGGGCGGCCACCGCACAGCTGCTGGATGCCTACGGCAAGGCAGCGGCAGCCAGTTCGCTCAACAAGCAGTTGACGCCCACCATCGTCACGACCTTGCTGGCAGTGATTCTGGTGTTGCTGATGGCCAAGGTGTATACCGAAGACGCGGCACAGCGCCGTCAGGCGGCTGAGCGCCAGCAGCGCGAGGCCGAGCGTCAGCGCCGGGAGGCCGAGGCGGAGAAGGACGCCACCCAGGAAGCCATCCTGCGGCTGATGAATGAAATGGGTGACCTGGCCGACGGCGATCTGACCGTGCGCGCGACGGTGACAGAAAGCATTACCGGCGCGATTGCCGACTCGGTGAACTACACCGTCGAGGAGTTGTCCGTGCTGGTCAAGCGCATCAACGAGACGGCCGGTGGCGTGGCGTTGGCATCGGACAATGCACAGCAAACTTCGGTGCGTCTGCTGGAAGCCACCGATCGGCAGTCGCACAAGATCACTGCAGCGGGGGAGGCCGTGCTGGGCATGGCGCAATCCATGGACCAGGTGTCCAGTCATGCACTGGAATCTTCCCGGGTCGCCCGGCATTCGCTGGATGCAGCACAAAAAGGGGCGGCTGCGGTGAGCAACTCGATCAAGGGCATGAACGAGATTCGCGAGCAGATTCAGGAAACCTCCAAGCGCATCAAGCGGCTGGGCGAGTCTTCGCAGGAAATCGGTGAAATCGTCGAATTGATTTCCGACATCACCGAGCAGACCAACGTGCTGGCCCTCAATGCGGCGATCCAGGCCGCCTCGGCGGGTGAGGCCGGACGCGGTTTCAGCGTGGTGGCCGAGGAAGTGCAGCGCCTGGCCGAGCGTTCCGGCGAGGCCACCAAGCAGATCGCTGCCATCGTCAAGACCATCCAGACCGATACCCACAATGCAGTGCAGGCCATGGAAAACTCGACGCGCAACGTGGTGGAAGGAACAGTGCTGTCCGATGCGGCAGGCCAGGCATTGTCAGAAATTTCCCAGGTTTCCGACAACCTGGCCAGGCTGATCGAAACCATTTCCCACGATACGCAAAAGCAGGCCGAGTCGGCAAAGCAGGTGGCCGAGAACATGCAGGAAATTCTTCAGATCACCGAACAGACCACGGCCGGAACCAAGCAGACTGCCGGCTCCATTGGTGACCTTTCACAGCTTGCCGGCGAACTGAAAGCTTCGGTCGCCGGCTTCAAGGTTTGAACCTGACAATCGCAGCCGCTCATGAATAATTCCGGCACATTCGATCTGGGTCCGCTGACCTGGGTCAAAGGGGAAATCGATCAGGCCTTGAACCAGGCGAGTCAGGCCTTGCAGGAGCACGCCGCGATTCTGGCAGCCGATCCGGCCGCCAGCAGCCCGGCCTTGCTGCAGGCGGCACGCGCGCATGTGCATCAGGTCAGCGGCGCCTTGTCGATCATTGGTCTGGAAGGGCTTGCTCAGTTTGTCACGGCGATCGAGCAGGTTCTGCAGGCGCTGACGAGCGCAGAGCTGCCCTGTTGCGGACAGACGAATGACATCTGCCAGCGCGCCTTGTCGCTGGTCAGCCGCTATCTTGACGAATTGCTGGCAGGTGCGCCGGATCAGCCCTTGCGTTTGCTGCCGTCCTATCGCGAGCTGTCTGCTTTGCGCGGGGGAACAGCCACTGCGGCGGATCTGTTTTATCCCGACCTGAACCGGCTGCCGCCCCGGCGCGAAAAAGAGCCGCCAGCGCTGGCACCGGCGGCCCTGACGGCACGGCTGAAGGCCGTCCGCCTGGGCTTTCAGCGGGGGATGCTGAAGTGGCTGAAGGGTGAGGCGCGTGGACTGACTGAAATGCGCAATTCGCTGGCAATGGTGGAAATGAGCCAGTCGTTGCCGGCCGAGCGCGCTTTTTGGTGGGTGGCGCAGGCGTTTCTGGATGCGCTGGTCAGCGATGGACTGAAAGTCGATGCGACCGTCAAGCGGGTGTGCGCGCGCATTGATGCGCAGATCGCCCGTCTGCTGGATGGCAAGGCCGAACAGGACAGGACGGATGCCAGCAGAAAACTGTTGCGCGAAATGCTGTACCACGTTGCCGTTGCCACGGTAACGACAGAACACATCGAATGCGTACGGGCGGCGTACCAGCTGGCCGAACAGCTGCTGGATGACGAGGCGGCGGCCGCAGCCGGCGCGGATACGGATGATGAAGCTCACCGTCGGGCCAATGCAGTGGCGCTGCAGGCGTTGCGCGATACGCTGGAAGCGGCCAAGGACGAGTGGAGCCGTTATGCCAGTGGTTATCCTGCGGCGCTGACGCAGTTCCAGTCGGCCGCCGGACGTCTGGTGGCGCAGGGCGAAGGACTGGCGCAGGTCGATCTGACGCGCCTGCTGGCCAGCATCAAAGCCCTGGCCGACATGCGGGTTGGCCAGTCAGCACAGGAAGTGGAGGCGCCGGTCGCGCTGGAAGTTGCCACCGCCTTGTTGCTGGTGGATAGCGCCCTGGAAAACTTCAACCGGCTGGGTGTCGATTTCGCGCATCAGGTGGATGTAATGGCCGGCCGCCTGACGACCCTGCTGCGTGGCGAGGCGCTGGCTGCCCTGCAGACCATGGAAGCGCTGCCGCTCGACGAAATTTCGCGACAGGCGCAGGAACGTCTGCTGCGCGACCAGGTGGTGCGCGAAATTCTCAACAACCTGGTGGGTGTCGAACAGAAACTCGATGCCTATTTCCGCGATCCTGCCGCGCATGTTGCCGAGCTGCCGGCGCTGGCCCTGCCCCTCAAGCAGATCGAAGGTGCGCTGGCCATGTTGGGCGAAACACGGGCTGTCGAGGTTCTGCGTGAATGTGCCGGCAAGGTAACGATGTTTGCCGACAGCGATCTGCAGGCAGGACAGGCGCAGCAAGATTTCGAAGACGTCGCCGGCAAGCTTTCGGCGCTGGGCTTTTTTGTCGACAAACTGCGGCATGGCGCGGCCGATCTCGATGCGCTGTTGCCGCAGCCGCCGGCAAGTCAGCCTGCCGAACTTCCCGCCATTGATCTGCCAGCAGAACTGCCGCAACTTGCCGAGCTTTCCGCGCTTCCCGACGCGCTTCCCGAGTTTGACGCGCCGCTGGCAGCAGATGATCTTGACGTACCGGTGCTGGCGGCCAGTCAGATTGCCCTGATCGAGCAGGCCGTGGTTGAGTTGCCGCCGCTACAGCCGCCGGTGGCCTCACCTTCAGCCGAAGCCTTGCGTCTGATTGAAGCCAGCAGTCAGACGATCGATGCCGAAATGCTTGGTATCTTTCTCGAAGAAGCGCATGAAGTTCTGGCGGCCATCGGTGAGCAGTTGTCGGTCATGGCCACCCAGCCGCAGGCGCAGGAAGCGCTGGTCATTGTCCGGCGCGCGTTCCATACCCTCAAGGGCAGTGGTCGCATGGTTGGGCTGACTGATCTGGGCGAATTGGCCTGGTCGGTCGAGCAGGTCTTGAATCAATGGCTGCAACAGGCACGCGGAGCATCGCCCGCGCTGCAGCAGATGCTGGCTGCCGCCTATGCGCTGTGTCGTGAATGGACGGCTTGCCTGGCCGCTGGCAGCCCGCCGCCGACAGCCGATACGCCGTCGGTCGGCGCGCTGCATCAGCATTGCCAACGTCTGATGGCAGGGGATGAAACACTTGCGGAGTGCCCGGCGGCAGGGGAGGTTGCGACCGCTGGTGCTGCGGCAAGTGTGGCGATTGCGCCGCCAGAACAATCCGCTGAAGTTGCTGCGCCTGCGGTTGCTTCTGCAGCAGATGCCGAAGGCAGTGCAGACATGCTGACAATCGGCGAGCTGACCTTGTCACCGGCGGTGTATGACATTTATCTGACGGAGGTGCGCGGCCATTTGGATGTGCTGCTTGCCGAGCAGGATGCACTGCGGCAAGCCCCGCCGTCACGCGAGATACTGCGGGCCAGTCATACGCTGGGGGGTGTTTCCGGCACGGTGGGCGTGCGCGCGGTGAATCGGTTGGGCAAGGCACTGGAATATGCGCTGGAGCGTTTTGCCGATGCGGCCGTGGTGCCGGATGCGCAGCAATCGATCTTGTTCGCGCGCTGCATCGCCGCATTGCAGGAAATGATCGATGCGTTTGCCGCCCATCGTTTGCCCGAAGACGCTGCCGGGCTGGTGGCCGAATTGGAAGTGCTGGAAGCGTTGGAAGCGCAATCCGCAGCGGTTCCACCCGCAGAAACAGAACAGAGCATCCCGACAATTGCGACAACGACAATCCCGGAACCCATGGTTGCGACGGAAGCTGTCGCGCCGGATACGCCCTTTGTCGATCAGCGGCGCAAGCTGCGCATTCATGACGATCTTGATCCGCAGCTGTTGCCACTTTTTCTTGAAGAAGGCACGGATCTGCTGCGCGAGATCGGCACTGAGTTGCGCGCCTGGCGGGCGCTGCCGGACGATTCGGCAACCGGCCCGCGTCTGCAGCGACTGTTGCACACCCTGAAAGGCAGTGCCCGCATGGCTGGCGCCATGCGCATGGGCGAGCTGGTGCATGGCATCGAGTCGCGCCTGATTCAGGCGACCCGTCGGGGTGCAGCACCCGTGCCGGCGTTTCTCGATGATCTGGAGGGTCATTTCGATCGCGCGCTGGAGATGTTCGATGGCTTGCAGCGAATCAGTCGCGGCGAGACTGTTTCTGAAGATGCCCCGGCCGCTACCGCGCCGTCAGCCGCTGCGGCACAGCCACAACCCGTGCTGGCCGAAGCCGGCCTTGGCCCACTGGCCGAATTTGTTGATGCCGGCAGCCAGCGGGCCCAGTTGCGCGTTCGCGCCGAGATGATCGATGAGCTCATCAATGAAGCCGGTGAAATGGCCATTGCCCGTGGCCGCGTGGAAATCGAGATGCGCGCGCTGAAAGCATCGCTGCTCGAACTGACCGACAACGTGATCCGTCTGCGTCAGCAGTTGCGTGAAATTGAAATCCAGGCAGAAAGCCGAATCCAGGCGCAGCTGCACTTGCAACAGGATGCGCCGCAGATGTTCGATCCGCTGGAAATGGATCGCTTCACCCGCTTCCAGGAACTCACCCGGATGATGGCGGAAAGCGTCAATGACGTGACCACCGTGCAGCACAATCTGCTGCGCAATGTGGATAACGCCAGTGCCGCCATCGCCAGCCAGGCGCGGCTGAACCGTGAGCTGTCGCAGGCCTTGATGGGTGTGCGGATGTTGCCGTTCAATGCCATCGTCGATCGTCTTTATCGTGTTGTGCGGCAGGTGGCCAAGGAAGTCGATCGGCGGGTCAACTTCGACATACGCGGCGGACAGATCGAACTCGATCGTTCGGTGTTGGAGAAAATGCAGGCTTCGCTGGAACATCTGCTGCGCAATGCCGTGGTGCATGGCGTGGAAAGCCGCGAACAGCGTCGGGCGGCCGGCAAGCCGGAAGTCGGCGAGATCATCATGAGTCTGGCCCAGCAGGGCAATGAAATCCTGATCGAGCTGACGGATGACGGGGCGGGCCTCGATATGCGGCGGATACGCAGCAAGGCCGTCGAACTCGGGCTGCTGGCGGCGGATGAACCGGCGGATGATCAGCGCCTGGCGCAGTTCATTTTTTCTGCGGGCTTCAGCACGGCACGGCAGGTCAGCGAGGTGGCCGGACGGGGTGTCGGCATGGACGTGGTGCGTACCGAAACGACCGCGCTGGGTGGCCGCATTGAAGTTCAGTCGACCCACGGTCAGGGCACGCGCTTCCGCATTTATCTGCCCCTGACCTTGGCGGTCAGTCAAGCTTTGCTGGTGCGCTCGGGCAATCGCAGCTATGCCCTGCCTTCAAGCATGGTCGAGCAGGTGCTGGAGCTGCGCCCGGAGGCGGCCAGGGCGATCCGTGAGGCAGGCGGCAAGGACTGGCTGGACAAGCATTACCCATGGCATTCGCTGGCGCAGTTGCTGGGCCAGGCAGCGGCAGATACCATGCCGGCGCGCCGCCACTGGATCGTGCTGCTGAAGGGGCCGGATCGACAGCTAGCGCTCGAGATCGATGGCGTTGCCGGCAATCAGGAAATCGTCGTCAAGCACATTGGTCCGCAACTGGCGCGGGTTCCCGGCATAACCGGGGCGACGGTGTTGAGCGATGGCGAAATCGCGCTGATCCTCAATCCGTTGGTTCTGGCCGAGCAGGCCGGGCGCCAGGCCCGCATTACGGCAGCCCTACCTGGCGCAGCGCAGCCTGCGTCGGCAGATGCGTCGCCGGTCATCATGGTGGTTGATGATTCGTTGACCGTGCGCAAGATCGTCGGCCGCTTGCTGCAACGCGAAGGCTACCAGGTGGTAACGGCCAAGGACGGGGTCGATGCGCTTGATCAGTTGCAGGATCTGTTGCCTGCAGCCATGCTGGTGGATATCGAAATGCCGCGCATGGATGGTTTCGAGCTGACCCGCAACGTGCGTGCAGATGCGCGTTTGCAGCAGGTGCCCATTGTCATGATTACTTCGCGCATTGCCGACAAACATCGCGAACATGCCCTGGCGCTGGGTGTCAATGCCTATTTGGGCAAGCCCTACGATGACGAGGAACTGCTGGCCTTGCTGCGCGGCTATGTGGCGCAGGCGGGCAGTGCAACGGCCGGTTGAGGCGTATTGAAGGCGCCTGGATTCTGCCTTGAGCCTGATCAAACCCTTATTTGGCAGCAGGCGCGTATACTGTCGGCTCTTTTTTCGGGAGCCGGTATGTCTGCTCAAGCCTCTATGGAGCTTGTTTGCCCGGCTGGCAGTCTGCCAGCCTTGAAGGCAGCAATCGACCACGGTGCGGATTGCGTCTATCTGGGTTTTCGTGACGAAACCAATGCACGCAATTTCAACGGTCTGAATTTTGACGACAAGGCGCTGGCCGAGGGCCTGCGCTATGCGCATGATCGCGGGCGCAAGGTGTTGCTGGCGCTGAACACTTATCCCCAGGCAGCCAACTGGTCGCGCTGGACGGGCGCCATTGATCGCGCGGCGGGGGCGGGCATCGATGCCATCATCCTGGCCGATCCGGGGTTGATGGCCTACGCACAGAAGCATCATCCGCAGTTGCGCCTGCATCTGTCGGTGCAGGGTTCGGCCACCAGTTACGAAGCCATCAATTTCTATCGTGAGCGTTTCGGCATCCAGCGCGCCGTATTGCCGCGCGTGCTGTCGATGGCGCAGGTGGCGCATGTGGTGGCCAATACGCCGGTGGAGATCGAAGTCTTCGGGTTTGGCGGTCTGTGTGTGATGGTGGAAGGACGCTGTGCGCTGTCGGCCTATGCCACCGGCACGTCACCCAACTGCCAGGGCGCCTGTTCGCCGGGCAAGAGCGTGCGCTGGGAGCAGACCGAGGCCGGCATGGAAACGCGCCTCAACGGCATTCTCATCGATCGTTACGAGGATGGTGAGCGCGCGGGTTATCCGACACTGTGCAAGGGCCGCTTTGCCGTCGAGGAGGAAACCTATTACGCCATCGAAGAGCCGACCAGCCTGAATACGCTGGAGCTGCTGCCACAATTGATGGCGATCGGCGTGCGCGCCATGAAGATCGAAGGCCGCCAGCGCTCGCCGGCCTATGTTTCGCAGGTCACCAGAGTCTGGCGCGAGGCCATCGACAGCTGCCGCAGCAATCCGGCCGGCTTTGTCGTCAAGCCCGCCTGGCTGAGTGAGTTGGGCAAGGTGTCCGAAGGTCAGTCGAATACGCTCGGCGCCTACAACCGTCCATGGAAGTGAAGTCATGAAATTATCTCTGGGCCCCATCCTCACCTACTGGCCGCGTGCGCGGGTGTTCGAGTTCTACGAGGAAATGGCCGAGCAGCCGCTGGATATCATCTATCTGGGTGAAACCGTCTGTTCGCGCCGCCACGAATTGCGTGTCGATGACTGGATCACCGTGGCCGAAAAGCTGGCGGCTGCCGGCAAGGAGGTGGTGCTGTCCTCGCAGACGTTGATTGAATCCGAATCCGATCTGAAAATGCTGCGCAAGATCGTCGGCAACGACAAGTTCGCCGTCGAGGCCAATGACATGGGGGCAGTGCACATGCTCAGTGAGCGCAAACTGCCTTTCGTCGCCGGGCCGACATTGAATGTGTTCAACAGCGACACCCTCAACATCCTGCGTGCCGCCGGCGCGACACGCTGGGTCATGCCGCCTGAGTCCGGAGGGGATGCGCTGACGTCCTTGCTGGCCGGTCTGCCGGCGGACAGCGGATTTGAAACCGAAGTGTTCGCCCATGGTCGCCTGCCGCTGGCTTTTTCGGCGCGCTGTTTCACGGCACGGCGTTTCAATCTGCAGAAAGACAGCTGCGAATTCCGCTGCATCGAGTTTCCGGATGGCATGGCGCTGAAAACGCGAGAGGGCGAGCCTTTTCTGACGCTCAACGGCACCCAGACCCAATCGGCGAAAATCTACAATCTGCTGCTGGAACTGCCCGCGCTGCAGGCGCTGCATGTGGCGATTGCCCGCATCAGTCCGCAATCCACACAGACGGCTGCCGTCATTGCCCTGTTCCGGCGCTGTGTCGCTGGCGAACTGGCGCCACAGGACGCCTGGGAGGCGCTGCAGGATGTCCTGAATGGCGAAACCTGCAACGGTTTCTGGTATGGCCGGCCGGGCCTGGAGCAGGTGATGAGTGCCTGAGGCGGGCGCCTTGAATTCGCTGCAAGCAATCTGCAAGCAATCTGCAAGGAAGCAAGAAACAAAGGAGTCAAACGTGTCGAAAAAGAGCCTGCCTGATTTCACCTTGCCCCAGCCACTGGCGCGCCTGGGCGCACGCCTGCCGCAACTGCCGCCGACCCTGCTGCTGACAAGCAGCCTGAACCTGGCGCTGGATCGGCTGTTGCCGCGCGAGCCGCTGGAGCCGCTGATCGGCAAACGGGTGATGATACGAGTGCGTGATGCCGGCTTGTCGCTGCGCTTTACCATGGGACGGCGCAGCTTTCATCCCAGCTTCGATCCACGCACGCCGGATCTTTGCATCACCGCCAGTACGCGTGATTTTCTTTCCCTGATGATGCGCGAGGAAGATGCCGACACCCTGTTCTTCAGCCGCCGCCTGATCATGGAAGGGGATACCGATCTGGGGCTGTTGGTGAAGAACACACTGGATACGATTGAGCTGCCGCAGTTCGAGCTGGGCAAGCTGGCGCCGGCTCAGGTGTTCCAGCAATGGCGCCGGCTGCTGTCGAACCGGGGAGCCACCCGCCTTGACTGTGTCGATGCGGCATGAGACGGGATCGTCTGTTCTGACTCGCACGGCCACGGTTTTGCCACGCTATCTTGCCGTGGCTTACACGCTGCTGGTGGTGTATGCCAGCCTGCATCCTTTTTCTGGCTGGCGTGATAACGGGATTTCGCTGTTTGTCTATCTGCAGGCCGCCTGGCCGCGCTACTGGACGGCATTCGATATCGTGGTGAATGTGCTGGCCTATCTGCCGCTTGGTTTTTTGTGGGCATCGGCCTTTCGTCCCTGGCGTGGCCGGCTGGTGGCCGTGTTGCTGGCGCTGTTGCTGGGCGGCAGCCTGAGTCTGTTGCTGGAAACCACGCAGAATTTTCTGCCCTCCCGGGTAGCCTCGAATGTGGATCTGGCAACCAATCTTTGTGGCGTGCTGCTCGGCGCGCTGACCGGCGGTCGCTGGGGCGCGGCCTTGCTTGATGGTGGTCGCCTGCATGCTCTGGCGCATCGGCTGATCGGTGACAGCGCACAGGCGCACAGCGGGCTGATCTTGTTGGCGGTCTGGCTGCTCAGTCAGCTGAATCCGGAAATTCTGCTGTTCGGCAATGGTGATTTGCGCAGCCTGCTGGGCGAGCAGGCTGCCGTGCTGGCGGCCTCCTATGCCGTCGAGCATTTTCCCTGGATAGAAGCGGGCATTGCGGCCGGCAATACGCTGGCAATCGGCTTGATCTGCAGTTGTTTGTGGCGCATCCGGCCACGGCTGCTGACTCTCCTGGTGATACTGCTGGCCTTGCTGATGAAAAGTTTTTCTCTGACCGTGCTGGCATCCACAGCCAGTGTTGCCTGGGCCACGCGTGGCAGTCTGATGGGACTGTTTGTCGGTCTGCTGTTGTGGCTGCTGGCAAGTCCGTTGCCCTATGTCTGGCGTCGGGTGCTGGCCGCCATGGTGTTGATGCTGGCCACCGTTTTCGTCAATCTGGCGCCTGAAAATCCCTATCTGGCCGCCAGCCTGCAAGCCTGGCGTCAGGGGCATTTTCTCAATTTCAACGGTCTGACCCGGCTGGCCTCATCGGTGTGGCCGTTTCTTGCCCTGCCCTGGTTGATGTTGTTGCGGCAGAACCTTACTGGAGAACGACACCGATGAAACAGGACCTGGCGGCATCCGGCGAATTGTGCGTCCTGCGCGATACCTTGAGACGCTTTGCTGCCGCGCGGGGCTGGCCAGCCTGGCATACACCAAAAAATCTGGCCATGGCCCTGATCGTCGAGGCCGCCGAACTGGTTGAGCATTTTCAGTGGCTGAGTGGCGAAGAGAGCCTGGCGCTGTCAGAGGAAAAACATGCGGCTGTACGCGAGGAAGTGGCAGATGTATTGATCTATCTGATCGAGTTGGCAGATGTATTGCAGATTGATCTGTATGCGGCGGTGACTGACAAGATCGCCAGAAATGCGATCAAGTATCCGGCACCTGACGGGCTGGTCGAATCGAGAGCCGGTGCCTGATTTTACGGCGCAATGACGGCGTGCAAAAAAATGTCAACAGAGAATGTTGACTCGTGCTGGCGAGGCTAGCATAATGTCGCGTTTCGCTGGAGGGGTTCCCGAGCGGTCAAAGGGAGCAGACTGTAAATCTGCCGGCTCAGCCTTCGAAGGTTCGAATCCTTCCCCCTCCACCAAGGTTGCAACGAGTTTTGTGGTTTGTAGTGTTTGTTTTGCCGGACAGCTGGATGCTGTGCAGGGTAGGTAGCCTGGCTGTCGCAGGCAAGGCGGGTGTAGCTCAATGGTAGAGCAGAAGCCTTCCAAGCTTATGACGAGGGTTCGATTCCCTTCACCCGCTCCAGTGTTTAAAGGTTTTGCCCTTGTAGCTCAGTGGTAGAGCACTCCCTTGGTAAGGGAGAGGCCACGTGTTCAATCCACGTCAAGGGCACCACGTATCAACAAGGGTCCGCTGTGGCGGGTTTTATTATTCGACTTTGGGGTAGATGATCATGGCAAAGGCCAAATTTGAGCGTACCAAACCGCACGTAAACGTAGGCACGATTGGTCACGTTGACCACGGCAAGACCACCTTGACGGCGGCGATCACCACGGTGCTGTCGAAGAAATGGGGCGGTGAAGCCCGCGATT
>JAHRWT010000072.1 GCA_019105045.1 Sterolibacterium sp. | reverse complement strand
CGGGCGCTGCAAAGCCAGGCCGCCCCAGGAAGCCGGATGGCTGTAATAGATTTCCACCGCCAGTTGTCGCGTCAGCTCATAAAAGCGGCGCGGTATCTGCTGCCAGTCGGCATCCGCCATCCAGCGGACGATGGCGATTTGCTGCGCCTCCGCCAGCGCATGAAAGGGCGGCCCCTGCGTCTGGTCCAGCCAGGTGCAGCCGAGCGCCAGCAACTGGCCGAACTGCCCGTCTTCGCGGGCATAGGCCCACAATCCCTCATCCACGCCGAGGCCGGTCGCCGAAGCGGAAAGCGCATCGCGCGGCAACAGGGTATCCAGAAATGCCGCCAGCGTCCGGCGTTCCGCCGCCGAACCCACGGACGCCGGTGCCGCCACGGCCAGCCGGCTCACGCCAAGCACATGCGCGGAAAAAAAAGCGCCGGCGATCTGAATCAGCCGGCGCCGTATTGCGGAAGGGAGTTCAGCCACGTGCGGGAGGGAGGGCAAAACGCCGCCGCATGCCCGCAAGGCAGTTAAACTTCCGGAACCGACGAACTGCAAGTCGTCGCATTGACCAGCACATCTCCGGCCAGACAGCCATGGCCGGGCTTGTCGAACTTGCGGCTGCTGTGCAGCGTCGCGTACGGTGCAATGCCTTGACCAAGGATGCCATCGATACCGAGCGCAAGGTGGGGCGCATTCACACCCAGAGTAAACAGCGGTGCAGCCTTGCCGAAGTGGTAGCCGATGCCAAGCTCGCCCTGCGCGTTTTCCTTGCCGCCCAGCGCCGTGAGCTTGAGCGCGCCCGGCTTGGGACCGCCCAGCAGATCCAGGGAGAAAGTCAGGTTGGCGCCCGTGGTGTCGCCATTCGACTTGGTCCGCGCCTGCATCACGCCGAGCACCAGCGCCGGGGTGAGGCTGCTCCCCAGGGTCCAGTTCAGACCCACATAGGCGCGCGTCTTGTTGTGTTTTTGCGACAAGGCGGAATAAGTCGTGACGGAAGGCGGCACGCCCGCATACGCAAGCGAACTGGCCAGGCAGGGCACCGCGATCGCCAGGGCAATCAGCTTTTTCTTCATGGGGAACTCCTTTTGATGACTTTTTGATGACGGCCTGCGAACACGATGATGGTGATTGGTGGAGACAGGCGGGATCGAACCGCCGACCTTCTGATTGCGAACCAGACGCTCTCCCAACTGAGCTATGCCCCCATTGTCCTGTCGTCTACTGTCTGACCGCCTGGCAGCCAGAGCGAAAATTCTATAGAACTGTTGCAACTGCGGTCAAGACGAAGACTCCAGAGAACTTCGTCTGACCGCTGTGCAAACAGGTTTCAGTTGCCGTGCGCATCGATCGGCGGTGCGTCAAGAAGATCGTCGTCAAGGTCGATCACCTCACCAGAGCCGCTGGGCATGTTGAGCCAGGCGGCCAGCGCCGGCAGGAAGAAGATCGCGCCGAGCACGTTGACGAGGAACATGAAGGCCAGCAGCAAGCCCATGTCGGCCTGAAACTTGAGCGCGGAAAACGCCCAGGTGCCTACGCCAATCGACATGGTGATGGCGGTGAACACCGCTGCCGTACCACGCTGGCACATGGCTTCGTAGAATGCCGTGCGCAAGTCATTGCCCAGGTGTTCCATCTGATGCTGGATACGCTCGAACAGGTAGATGCCGTAATCCACACCCACGCCCACCCCCAGCGCAATCACTGGCAAGGTCGCCACCTTGAGACCAATCCCCAGGGCAGGCATCAGGGCATTGCACAGGATGGACACCAGGCTCAGCGGCACGATGATGCATACCGCCGCCCGCCAGGAACGGAAGGTGATCAGGCAGAGCAGGGTGATGGCGCCGAAAATCGCCAGCAGCATGGTGATTTCAGCTTCTTCCACAGCCTCGTTGGTTGCCGCCTGGACGCCGGCATTGCCACCTGCCAGAAGCAGTTTCACATGGTCGTTCTTCTCGTTTTGAATGAACTTCTTGGCCTCGGCCACCACATGCGCCAAGGTGGCGCCTTTGTGATCCTTGAGGAAGACCATGACCTGAATGGTCTGGCAGGCTTCAGTGTTGATGCCGTATTCCGGATCATAGGCGCGACCGCCCTGGCGCAGGGCGTCGTACGTCCGGCCGATGGCGCCCCAGCGCGGGCTGCCTTCGTTCTGCGCAGCCACCACGATCTTGCCGATGGTCGGCGCGCTGATGACGGACTGTACGCCATCGACGCCACGCATGAACAGTTCAAGACGCTCCAGGCTGTTCATCAGCGGATAGTCCAGACAGCCTTCTTCCAGTGACTGGGCTTCGGCGATGATGGTCAGGACGTCCGTGCCGATCTGGTAGCTCTCGGCGATCTGCTTGGTGTCCTGGTTGAGGCGTGAAGACTGCCGCAGTTCCGGGAAACCGATGCCGATATCACCGATCTGCAGTTTGCGCGACTCCATCACACCAACCGCCAGCAACACCCCGGCAATGGCGAAAATCACCAGTGCCGGCTTGGGCAGGGTGAATACCGACAGTCGCCACCACAGCGGGTGCTTGCCCAGACCGTCCATGGTGGTCGGTTTCATGGCGCGCTGTTCCAGGCTCAGGTGCGAGAGGATGATCGGCAGCATCATCTTGTTGGTGACGATCATCAGCAACACCCCAAGACAGGCAGTGATGCCCAGCTCATGAACGATGGGAATCTCGATGTTCATGATCACCATGAAGCCCAGTGCATTGGTGACCAGCGCCACAGTACCGGGAATGAACAGCTTGCGGATGGCACTGTGCGAAGCCTGCACCGACGTCGCACCTTTCAGCATTTCCAGCTTCCAGGCATTGGTCATCTGCACGGCATGAGAAACGCCGATGGAGAAGATCAGGAAAGGCACGAGCATGGAAATCGGATCGATCCCCATATTGATGACGGGCAGCAGACCCAGCAGCCAGACCACCGGGAGCAGCGCAACACCAAGGGCAACTGCAGTCAGCTTGAGTGAACGACAGTAAAAATACAGCAGCAGCGCAGTGATGACGAAAGCGATGCCGAAGAAGGTGAACACCCCCAGCAGGCCGGCCACCACTTCACCGACCAGCATGGTGAAGCCCATGATGCCGATATCGATGTTCGGGCTTTCATACTGCTTGCGAATTTCCTCCATTTTCTTGGAAACTTCGTAGAGATTGAGCCGCTGCCCGGGATTGTTCGGATCGGTTTCCTGCAATTCGGCAGAAACCATCGCTGAACGCAGATCGGAGGCCACCAGCCGGCCGATTTCACCCGAACGGGTGACATTCACCCGAACCTGATCGAGATCGTCCGGATTGTCCGAAGAGAACTGCGCGGGCACGACCACATCGCCACGAAAACCTTCTTCCGTCACTTCAACGTATTTCACATTGGGGGTGAACAGCGATTGCAGCTTGCTGCGCTGCACGCCTTCGGTAAAGAACACGGCATCCGTCACCTTGTGCAAGGTGTCGAGAAACTCCTTGTTGTAGATATCGCCTTCGCCTTTCCAGCGGACGTTGATCAACAACTGGTTTGCTCCCGGGAAGACGGTCATGTACTTCTCGAACGTCTGCATGTACGGATGAGTCATCGGGATCATCTTGAGGAAGCCCGGATCCAACTGGATCCGGGTCATCGACCAACCGAACCCCAGCGTCATCGCCGTAAAGACAATAAACAGCAGATTGCGATAATTGATCAGGAAATCAGCGCACAGATCTACAAAGCGACGGAAGTATGAAGGTGTCGCGCGGCGGTCTACTTTCGTCATTTCTGCTCCCCTGGCTGGCCGCCATCAAATACACGGATACCGCCCAGCCCGGCGGTCAGCAGACGGCCGTCCGGCAAGGCGACAATGGAGGTCAGGTTATTCCCCTTGTTTTCCTGGATCACATTGAAACTGGCCCCTTGATCACGCGACTCAAGAATGACGCCGCCCTGACCAACGATGATGATGCGGCCATCCGCCAGCACGGCGTGGCCGAACAGGCCAATCGACAGATGCGTCGGGATCTGCGTCCAGGTTGCGCCAAAATCGGTGGTTTTGAACACATTGCCGCGCAAGCCATAGGCAATCCATTCGTCGGCGTTCAGACGGATCAGGCCAAACATGGTGCCACGATAAAACTCGGGGATCGCCTGCCAGGTCTTGCCGTAATCTGCTGACTTGAATGCCAGACCATGTTCCCCTACCATCATCAGGTGACCGTCTGCGCCGCCATTCATGGCATAGACGTGAGCATCCTCGATGCCGGGTTCCGTCCGCTCCCAGGTGCGACCATGATCGTTGGAGACAAAGAACCGGCCAAAACTGCCATAGGCAAACACTGGCCCTTCTGCCGCCCCCCAGACACCCAGCAGCGGCTCGGACAGATCCTTGTCGAACAAGGTTTCGCGCCAGTTCAATCCACCGTCTTCAGTGAAGATGGCCCAGCCATCGTGACCAACCGCAACGCCTTCCTTGTCATTGAAGAAAACCACCTGGGTCAAGGCAGAGCCGCGACTGTCCTTGACCTGCGCCTCGTGCCAGGTCTGACCCTGATCGTCGCTCAGCATGATGCGCCCCAGCTCGCCAACGGCGACCAGACGCTCACCGGTATTCACCATGCCCGTCACGGCAAAATGTTCAGCCTTGAGACGCGTCTCGGCAAATTGCACGAGTGGCCGGGTTGCAAAAGAAACATAGGCGCCGATTGCCACTATCAGCGCCATGCTCAAACCAATCAGTAGCCGCATGTTCCCCTCCTTGGCGGGTGAACCAGACATGTTCGCACTTTCCACTCCTCCTGCTTTTGGGTAAATCTTTTTTGAATTCATGCCGCTGGCGGCTGCAAAACAGCGCCCGCGCAACATACGTACCGCAAGCGCTGCCAGATGTCGCCTGTCATGCCGTCATTTCCGCTGAAAAAAGGGGAGCCGGATTTGCTCCCCCTTGAAAATATCCAGACACCACTGCGGTTAGTGTCTGCGTCAGAAGTGATAGGTCGCGTTGAAGGCAACCATGTCACGATCCGCGTAGTTGTTCATGGTGTGCGAACGCAGATCGAAATCACCCAGCCACCAGGTCGCCGACACGCCCAGCGTCAGGTTTTGACGATAGGTGAAGTTGGCATCGATACTGGTCCGCGCGCTGCCCTTGCCCGTCAGGCCGCTGTTCCAGCCACCTTGCACGGCACCGTTACCCACCAGCTGACGCCAGTAGAAGATGGGAATCGACAGATCCCACTCCTGCCAGGGGGTGTAATCCAATTGCATACGAGCTACGTAGGCAACGGCGTTCTTGTCGAAACGCGGCTCGGATGGGCCGATGATGTACTCGACCGGCTTGCCTCTGAGATTGGGATGGCGATCGTACAGATAGCCCCCTGGAGTCCCCTGGGACAACTCCGCCAGGTATGGGCTAACTGAATAACCCGGCTGTTTGTAGCTATTGAGATGCTGTATGGCCAGCTCACCACCCAGAATGACGTTATCCGCCCGGGTTGCGCCCCACAGGAAGTTGCCGCCCGACCAGGCACGCAGGAAAGAGAGGTTGGCATTGGTGATGTTGGCCCGTGCCAACTCATAGTGCAGGTTGTTGTTCATCATCGGCGCACCGCGACGATAGGCCAGCTCGCCGGCTACCTGCCAGTCGCCAAACAGCGTCGAGAAGCTGGTACCCAGCAGCTTGACATCATTCATGTAACGAATGGAAAAGTTCGAGTTGAAAGGTGTCAAGGCATTGATGATCCCTTCCAACACCTGGGCACTGAGGTCTGGCTTGCCACCATTGGTAGCACACGTATAGCCCGCATCGACTTTGGCAAAACCAGTACAGGCAAGGCCGACGCCTTTCTTCATGTAGGGCGTACCAAAACCAAACTCAGGAAAGCCGACGGTTTCCGTGTAGTTGAGGTAATACAGACCCACATCGGTCATGTCGGTCAGCTGGTACTTGGCGGCCAAGCCCCACTGGCCCTTGGACGTGCGCCCCTTGTCTGCCGCGCGCCAGGCACCGTAGTTACCAGCACCACTCAGCAAGTTAAATGGCAAGTTCAAAGGAATATTCAGCCCGCCCCCCAGGTGTGCTGTCAAGCCACTATTAAAGGGCACGCTACCAACGCCATCCCACGGAAACGCTGACTGGAAGGCCGCGCCTGGACCAAGAAAGTCACTCGCACTGAAATAAGTGCCGACCGGCGCCAGCTCGGTTTCACGGAAACGCCACTTCTTGTAGGCCATCACCGTCAGTTTTTCATTGATGCCCAACGTACCGTAGATCTGTTCGGTTGGCAGGAAGGCTTCCTGTGCCGGCACCCCCGGCGTCATGCCCTTGACCTGATCCATCGGGTTCATGGATGAGCCGATGCCCTGGAAGAACAGACCTTCACCCCAGTTGACCACCTGCCGACCCACCTTGATGAACAGGGGATAGCTGCCATCATCACCCAGCTTCCAGCGACCCTGCACATAGGCGTCGAGCAGACGCGTACGCTGGCCAATCAGGCGACGGGCCTCTTCGGAATATTCATTATGCGGCCCTGTACCATTGAATGACCCCGGCTCGTTGTGAGCCGTCGTCTTGTACAACTGGGCATCACGGAAAGCATTGACCCGCGCAAAAGCACGATAGTTATCCTTGGCCACGTTTACATCCATCAGCGCACTGACACGATTGCTGATAGTGCCGTGCTTGGCCACCGCCACCTGGCCGTCATCCGTGTTGTTCTTGCTTTCCATCTGGGTAAACACGTCAACCGCCGGCCCCCACATGGTGCCGGCCTTGCCATTGAACCAGGTTTTCTGCACCACACCCGGAGAACGGGAATACTCGGTCTTGTAATCCTTCATGCCGACAGGGGCTGCCAGACGTTTCACGTTCTGGTAACTGACCTGCAGCGACACATCGATGACTGTGCCATCGTCAAGCTTGATCGGTTCAAACGCCAGCACCGAAGCAGCGGGCAACGCCAGCAATGCGGGCAACAGCTTTAAAACCAGGCCGGTCGATCTGCGATTCATGCGTTCCCCCTGTCTTTTTTTTATGGCAAGTCAAAAACTCTACGATTGCGACTGATGCGGGCTGGCCGGATGCAAGCAGTCAAAACGCTTGCCGGTGCCCAGTCGGCCAAGATGGATCGGCGGATTCTACGATGCAATCTCCGATTATGCAAAAACTGATTTTGACGTGGTTTTGATGAAACCCATTGCGTGCGGCCCGGGTCGAGCCACCATTCGCCGATGTCGTTTCATTGCGTGGAAAAGCAAATACCGGTAGTATCCGGCGACTTCACAGCGACGCTGGCGGCTTTGCACGCCTGTGCCGTCAAAACAATAAACAAGGAGAACGAGAGATGTCCGAAACACCGGATCTGACCCAGGTCAAGACGTCCACCCGCGATTTGAACGTCATCCAGGAAAAGCTGACGGCCTGGATGGAAAAAACGCTGGGACCGGGTGCCGAACCCACACTTTCGGATGTGCGCAATCCCGGCAGCGCCGGCATGTCCAGCGAAACCTTGCTGTTTGAAATGCGCTGGAAGGAAAACGGCGTGCAGAAAAGCGGTTCTTTCGTCGGTCGCCTGCCGCCGGCGGAAGATGCTTTTCCGGTATTTCCGAAATACGATTTCCCGCTGCAGGTCGGCGTCATGCGGCTGGTCGAGCAGCGCAGCCAGGTGCCCGTGCCCAAGGTCTTGTGGGATGAGCCGGGCACGGCAGCACTGGGTATGCCTTTCTTCATCATGGCCCGCGCCAGTGGCGAGCCGCTGCCGGATCTGCCGCCCTACCCCTATGGCGGCTGGCTGGTCGATGCCACTCCTGACGAACAGCAGGCTTTGCAAAACAGCGCGGTGGCGATGATTGCCGGCATCCACGGCGTCAAGGCCAGCGCTGAGGAAGTGGCTTTTCTCCAGCCCAAGAATACGCAAGGCTCGCTGATGCGGCGCATCGTCGATGACTGGAAAGATTATTACGCCTGGGCGCGCGAAGGTCTGGATGTGCCGCTGGTCAATGAGATGGCCGCCTGGCTGGAAGCGCATTGGCCCGCCAATGACGGCGGCAATGACGGCGTGATCTGCTGGGGCGATGCCCGCCCGGGCAACATCCTCTGGGAAAACTTCGAACCCAGGGCCGTGCTCGACTGGGAAATGGCCACGTTCGGCCCGCGTGAGCTGGATGTCGCCTGGCTGATCTTCTTCCACAAATATTTCCAGTACATCGCCTTGACGCTGGGCTTTCCCGAAGCACCGATGGCCGGCTACATGAAACGTGATGACATCATTGCCGAGTACGAGCGGCTGGCCGGTGTGAAGCTGCAGAACATGGACTGGTTCCTGGCTTTCTGCGTGCTGCGCATGGCGATGTTCGATGTGCGCATCGCCCAGCGCCAGTTGCGCTTTGGCGAACGCCAACCGGAAGAAGATCACAACAACTATCTGTTTACCCGCGAAATCATCCGCAAGATCCTGCGCGGTGAAGACGCCTGGGATTTCTGATTTTCAGGTCCTCGATCGCCTGACACACGACACACAGTACACAGCACAGAATCCCCCCCCGATTCACCACTCAACTGCGCGCGGCCTTGCCAAACCAATTGCCGCCGTCAAGAAGATATCCAAAGGAGAAAAGCATGGCATTCAAAGGAAAAGTCGCCCTGGTCACCGGCGGCGCCAGCGGCATGGGGCAGCTCGACGCCCTGCGCCTGGCCAAGGCCGGCGCCAAGGTCGCGATCATCGACCTCAACGACAAGGGCCTGCAGGAAACCGCCGCCCAGTCACCCAACATCAAACCTTATCGTTGCGATGTCAGCAATCTCGAAGAAGTACAGAAAGTCGTCGCCCAGATCGAACAGGAGGTCGGCCCCATCGACCGTCTGGTGCATTGCGCAGCGATCATGCCAGGGCAATCGGTCAAGGACATGCCTGCCGAGTTCCACAACAAGGTGATGGCCATCAACTACTTCGGCACAGTCAATCTCACCAAGACCGTCATGCCGCTGATGGAAGCACGCGGCGGCGGCGACATCATTCTCTACGGCTCGATGGCCGGTGCCGTGCTTACCCACAACCTGGCCGCCTACAGCGCCACCAAGGCGGCCATCAACGCCTGGGCGGAAATCCTCATCCGTGAAAACCTGAACAGCCCGATCCGCTTCCTGCTGGTTTGCCCACCGATGGTCAATACCCCGCTGGTCAACCAGGCCACTGCCCACGGCCCGGAAAGTCTCAAGGATTCGGCCAAGACCGGCAAGAACATGGCCCAGCCGCAAGAAATCATCGATGCCGTCGAAGCGGCCCTGGAACGCGGCGACTGGGTGGTGCGCCCCAAACCCGCCGGCTTCATGATGCTCTGGCGGCGCCTCTTCCCCGGCTCGCTGTGGTGGGTGATGGAAAAGGCCAACAAGGTCAAGTGAGCCTCACGACGCCCGTCCCAATGCGCCCCTTCGGGTGCCATTGAGGCGGGCAGCGTTCAACCACGTGCAGTCACACTCAACACTCAACACTCAACCAAAAAAATAGCCGACTCACACAGGTGGGTCGGCTATTTTTTTCATGTTTGTTGGTCGGGGTGAGAGGATTCGAACCTCCGACTCCTGCGTCCCGAACGCAGTACTCTACCGGGCTGAGCTACACCCCGAACCGATGAAACAATATGCTTTGCGCAACCTTTCGGGAAAAAGGGACAAACTGCCGGGCCGGTTTCAGAATCTCAACCATGACCGTGGTCATCTGTCTGCTGCTTGCGTGCATCAAACTAATGATTGCGCGCTATTGCAAAGGCCGCCAATTCTAGCAGGGCTTTTTTGTAATTTGAAGCTTTTAATGCATCCAGCGCCAAAGTGGCCTGTTCAATCTCATACTCGGCCTGCTTGCGCGTCACGGCCAGCGCATCGGTACTCTGAATGGCCGCCAGCACCTGACCAAACTGGTCACGGCCGCCGCCAAGCAACGCCTTGCGCACGCATTCGGCCTGCGCCGGGCTGCCATGCTGCATGACGTGTATCAAGGGCAAGGTCGGCTTGCCCTCGGCCAGATCATCGCCCAGATGCTTGCCGGTGTCGGCCTCCTCGCCGGAATAATCGAGCACGTCGTCAATCAGCTGGAAAGCCGTGCCCAGGTGCATACCGTAGCGCGCCAGACGCGCTTCCATATCGGGATCGGCAGCGCCCAGCAAGGCCCCCAGACGCGCCGCCGCTTCGAACAGCTTGGCTGTCTTGTAGCGGATCACCTGCAGATAGTCATCCACCGCGATATCCACATTGCGGCAGTTCATCAGCTGCAGTACTTCGCCTTCGGCAATGATGTTGGTGGCATCGGCCAGCACCTGCATGATGCGCATGTCGTTGGCCACCAGCATCATCTGGAAAGCACGTGAATAGAGAAAATCACCCACCAGCACGCTGGCGGCATTGCCGAACAGGGCATTCGCCGTTTCCTGGCCGCGCCGGAGATCGGATTCATCGACCACATCATCGTGCAGCAAGGTGGCGGTATGGATGAATTCGACCACCGCCGCCAGTTCGTGGTGATGGCTGCCCCGGTAGCCCAGGGCTCCCGCTGTCAGCAACACCAGTGCCGGCCGCAGCCGCTTGCCGCCACCGGCAATGATGTATTCGGCAACCTGACGGATCAGGACCACATCGGAGTGCAGGCGCGCACGAATGACCCGATCCACTTCGCGCATGTCGGCTTCGATCAATGCGCTCACGGTGTTCAGGGAAGAAACAGAGGACACGGTCAGGAATTCCGGAAAATCCCCGATGTTAGGCGGCAGCCATTACAGCGTCAAGCAATTTTGTCCTGGTGTTACGATAGCCGACAGAATCGGCCGCACGGCCGCACGACCGCACGCTACGGGATAATCAACGCTTGCGCACGCATAAGTGGCGAGTGAACGGCCCGCCAGGAGAGCCCATGAGGACTTTGCACAACAAACAATTACGCTGGCTGGTGCTGCTGGCACTGGGGGCAGGTCTGCTCGCCGAAGCCCTGTTTCGCAGCGGCGCCCTGTCGCCTCTTGAGCAGCGCCTGCAGGATGTCTGGTTTCAGTGGCAGGGCCAGCGTGGCGAAGCGCAACATGTAGTGATTGTGGCCATTGATGAACAAATGCTCGAAGCCTTTCCGGATGATCCCATGGTGTTCTGGACTGACCGGCTGGCACGCGCCAGCGCGCGCCTGCGTGAAGCGGGCGTGGCCGCAATCGGTCTGGACGTGCTGCTCAGCATCAGTCCGGAACGCTGGCTGGGCAAGCTGGGCGGCACAGTGGCACAGGCGGCCCGCGACTATGACCAGCCTTTCCGCGAGGAAATCAACCAGGGTCGCCTGGTATTGGTCAGCTCCCATACAGGACGCGGCACCCAGGAGACGGATTACCTGCTGCCCAGCCCGGACTACCTGCTGGCGCTGCCCGATTTCGACATTCCCGGCCATATCGCGCTTGGCGATGTCCTTGATGAAGGGGATGGCGTCATCCGCCGCTTTCATCTGGCGCCGCTCCTCGGTGCTGGCGTGGCCGTACCTGCGCAGGACGTGCCCGTGTTCGGTCTGCCCGCGCTGCTGGCATTGCAGGCAGCCGCACTTGATCCGCACGCCACCCACTGGCAACTGGCCGGCAAGGAACTTCGCGTGGATGGGCCGGCCGCACCGATACCCTACCTGGGACCACCGGGCACCTTCCCGCGCATATCGCTGACCGAACTGCTTGGCGAAGGGCCACTGCCTGCCACGCTGACCCATCGCTTGCGCGGCAAGGCGGTTCTGATCGGTGCAACAGCGGCGGGCATGAATGATGAGCACTTCACGCCATATGCCACCCGTTTTCTGTCTGGTCGCGGCGGCCTCATGCCGGGGGTGGAGATACATGCCAATATCGCCGAAGCCCTGCTTGCCGGAGACCAACTGCACCCCTTGCCAGCACCATGGCGCATCTCCCTGTTGCTGCTGCTGTGCGCCATTGCGGCGGCCTGTTTTCTCGCCCTGTCGGTCTGGCAGGCTGCGCTGGCCTGGCTGTTCAGCCTGCCCCTGCTCATGCTGACGGCCTATCTTGCTTTTCGCAGCGGCCTGCTCCTGCCCACGGCAAGCGGCATATTGGCAATCAGCCTGGTACTGCTGGGCGCGCTGGGCTGGCGACTGACGGGCGAAGAGCGCGAGCGCGCTCATCTGCGCAACCTGTTTGGGCGCTACGTGTCGGATCAGGTTGTGGACGCGCTGCTGCAATCCGGCAACCGTCCGGCGCTCGGCGGTCAGACACAGACGATCACGGTACTGTTTTCCGACATCCGCAACTTCACCACCATCAGCGAAAAACTGAATGCCGAGGAAGTGGTTGAAATGCTCAATGCCTATTTCAAGCGAGCCTGCGCGCCCTTGCTGGCCGAAGGCGGCAGTATCGACAAGTTCATCGGCGATGCCGTCATGGTCGAATTCGGCTCGCCGTTGCCGGTGGCCGATCATGCACTGCGCGGCATACGGGCGGCGCTGGCCTTGCGCACGGTGGCCGAAGAATTTGCCGGCTGGATGAAGCAGCGTTTCCCGGATCGCCAGTTGCCTGAATTCGCCATCGGTATCGGCCTGCATAGTGGCGAGGCGGTCATCGGCAACATCGGCTCGCCGGCACGCATGGAATTCACAGCCATCGGCGATACGGTCAACCTTGCCTCACGCCTGGAAGGCATGACCAAGGCGCTGGGCTGTACTATACTGGCCAGCGAACAGACCCTTCTTGCGGCAGGCCCCAGGGTGCATTGCGGGCACAGCGAAACATTGACCGTCAAGGGCCGCGCCACGCCTGTCAAGGCTTACGAAATCCTCGACCTTGATGACACCAGAGCGGCGCCCGGGAAAACGGAATAATGAACAGAGTGAAAGGTACCACCATGTACAAGCTCATTGCCGCACTCCTGCTGGGCGGATCTTTCTGGCTCACCCATGTCCCGCTGGCCAACGCCGCCGCCCCAACCGACAGCGAAGCCAGCCTGGTGACCCTGATCAGTGGCAAGGTACAACTGCAAGCCGCCGAAAGGCCGCCAGAGGCGCTCAAGGCTTTCGTCAAACTGCGCCCGGGCGATCAACTGGCCCTGAGCGAAAACGCGCGCCTGCAAATCGTATATTTTGATGGTGGCCGCCAGGAAACCTGGCAGGGCACGGGGCAACTGAAAATTGGCGCCCAGGCCAGCACACCCAGCGCGGGCAACCTGCAGCCGGCCATCCGGATGTTGCCAAAAATCCTGGTCAAACAGATGGCAAAAACACCGGGCACAGACGGTCACGTCAAGGCCGGCATGGTGCGTATGCGCTCGATTCCCAGCGGTGGCACGCTGGAGTCCGTTGAAAAACATTACGCCGAACTGAAGGCCCAGGCAGAAGAAGACGACCGCAATCCGGAAATCTACCTGCTCTCCGGTTATTTTGAATTGCACGAATACGACAAGCTCGACGCCTTGTTGCGCGACCTGAACGAAAAATCACCGGACAACCAGGAAGTCAAAGTGCTGGCCTCGCTCTACAAACGCGCCATCAACAATGCCCGCATGGCAAAAAATCAATAGCACATTGCCTCCCCTGCCTCGTTCGTCTTTTCCACAAAATCAAAGGACAGCTCATGACCATGAAAACACGACTCCGTCATGCCGCGCTTGTTGCCGGTCTGATCACGGCATCTTGTGCCCAGGCACAGGGTAGTTGCGGCGGCGCCAACGGCGTTCTTTTCGGTTACGCTGGCGTCGTCAATTTATTCCCTGTTTCTGCCGAGTACTATATTTCTGAAAACCCGACCTGCTTTGGCGGCCCGCTCACCTCGTACAACCAGATCAATGCCACATCATTTGCCCAGGCCAACGCCATCTCTCAATCCTTTGCCATGCAACAGCCGGTTGCCGGACCTGAGCCACATGCCCAGGCACCACGGCTCGGCATGTCTGCCGGTGGCAACGCCAGCCAATGGAACATCTGGGGCAATGTGAACAACAACGACACCCGGCTGCACTATCTGTCAACCATGGCGAGCGCAGTCCGCAATGACACCAAGATCACGACCGCCACATTCGGAGCAGATTACACACTGACCCCGGCGATGACCCTGGGGTTTTCAGGCGCTGTTGATGACGGTGACGGCTCGGGACAGAACGACGGCCTGCTGATCGACAACATCGATACGCGCGGCTGGCTGTTCGCACCTTACTTCGGCTGGCGAATCGACAACAGCCTTGCGCTGGACATCAGCGCGGGCTGGGGCCGAGGCAAGCTGAAACTCGACGACGCCAACACCCAGGCCAAAGCCACGCGCTGGTTCGGTGCAGCCAATCTCAACTACAGCCGCTGGCTAAACAACTGGCAGTTCTCCAGCCGGGCCAGCTATCTGCATGGTGTCGAAGATTACGATGACACCGTGGATCGGGCAACTGGCACGCCCTTTATCGGAACACGCGCCAAGAACACACTTGGTCAAATCCGCCTGCACACGCAGGCCGGCTATTGGCTGGATGGCATCATGCCGTTCGTCTCACTGGCCTACAGCAATGATATCTATCGTCGAACCACCCTGTATGGCGCGCCGAGCCATCCGGCCGGCCGCGATGGCTGGCTGATCGGCGCTGGCGTGAATTTCTTCTCACTGAAAAATGGCCTGACCGGTGGCGTTGTTTATAACCACGAAAGTGGGCGCAGCAACCAGAAATTCCATAGCCTGACGGCCAACCTCAGCCAGCGCTTCTGATCGCCCTATAGCAAACTTACGCAGGCAACGTCACCCGCACGTGGAGGCTGCAACCATGATCAGAACACTGCTGATGGCTGTCTGCGCTTCTCTGCCCGCGCTGGCCGGCGCGCAGATTTTCCAGCCGCCGCCCTTTGCCGCCGGTATTCCTGGCAGCGCCCAGATGCAGGCGATCGCGATCCAGCAGCACCAGGCGCGCACCCTGCTGTATCGGGAAGCGATTGAAGAACTGCGCCGCACGCCCAAAATCGTCGATGTGCGGGAATGCGGCGCGGCAGATGACGACCAGTCACTCTGCCTGCCAACCGCCCGGTCAGCCGGCGTACCCGCCGCCGTCGCACAAATGCCGACAGCACGCCATGTCGCCCTGCTGATCGGCAATCAACGCTACCAGTCACCGATTCCTTCGCTGGAAACACCCGGCAACGATGTCGAGGCCATCGCTGCCGCGCTCCGGCAAAAGGCCGGTTTTGAAGTTCAGCTGCTGAAAGACGCCAGCAAGGCCGACCTCATCCGCACTGTTGCCGCACTGGCCCGCAACACCGGCCCGGCCGACAGCGTATTCATCTATTACGCCGGCCACGGCTATCTGATGGACGACACGGCAATGGGCTACTGGCTGCCCACGGATGCCTCGGTCAAGACCGCTGCCCGCTGGATTTCAAATACCGACATTGCAAAACTGCTCGCCGCCATTCCTGCCAGACAACTGATGCTGGTTTCCGACAGCTGCTTTTCAGGTAGCCTGACCCGCGAACAAACCATCAAGACCCGCAGCAGCATGACCTCGCCAACCGACGTTCTGCGCAAACGCAGCGTGCTGGTACTTTCATCCGGTGGCGAGGAACCCGTCTCCGATGAAGGCAAGCAGGGGCATTCGATTTTTGCCTGGCACTTCCTGCGCTCGCTCGACCAGATCGGTGGCACGGTCGTCGGCTATGACCTCTACCGCCAGGTCAGAAAAGCCGTCAGCAATGATTTCCCGCAACAGCCCGAGTACGGCGCAGTCATTTCGGCGGGACACGAAAACGGTGGAGAATACCTGTTCAACGGCTTGCCGCACTGAACACACTGAACGCACTGAACAGGGTGCCTGCCGGCACACCCTTCATCCGCTGTTTGATTGTTGCGCCGCTCGTCACTCGCCGGCTCACTCCGTGCGCAGCGCTTCGACAGCATCCATGCGGGCCGCGCGGCGCGCCGGCAGGACGCCGGCAAGCAGACCAATGGCAATGGCGATGCCTTCGGCAAAGGCGACGAATTCCAGCGGAGTATGCACCGGCAGATTGGGAACCATGATGTGGATGGCCTGCGCCAGACCCAAGCCGATCGCCAGACCGAGAAAGCCGCCGATGGCCGAGAGCACCACCGCTTCGCCGAGAAAGACGCCGAGAATGGTGCGCCGCTGCGCGCCCAACGCAACCATCAGACCGATTTCACTGGTGCGCTCGGTTACCGCGATGGTCATGATGGTGATGATGCCCACGCCGCCGACCAGCAGGGAAATACTGCCCAGCGCACCCACCGCCATGGTCAGGATGTTGAGGATTTTCGACAGCGAACGCAGCATGTCGGCCTGGGTGATCAAGGTGAAATCCTCGCGGCCATGCCGTGCCATGAGCACTTTGCGGATACTTGCGGAAACGTGATCGACCGATACGTTGTCCGGATAGGAAACACGAATTTCCGATACGCCATCACGGTTGTAAAGCTCCATCGCCCGCTCGGCCGGGATCAACAGCGTGTCATCGACATCCACACCCAGCACCTGGCCACGTGCTTCGAGCACGCCGATCACCGTGAATTGCATGTTGCCCACCCGAACCCGCTCACCCAGCGGGTTGGCATCGCCGAACAGCTCACGTTTGAGCTTGGCGCCGAGCACGGCCAGCGAACGGGCGCTGCCCGAATCCTCGCGCGGCAGAAACTGGCCGATGCGAATGGCAATGGTCACCACCTTGGGCATTTCCGAACCCACGCCATACAGCGTGGTGCGCCGAACCCGGCCATTGGCAGAAATTTCCGAATTGCCCCAGATCCAGGGCGTGATCGCAAGAATGTTCGGTTCACGGCGCAACGCCCGGGCATCGTCCATGGTCAATGGCCGTACCGAACTGGGAATGCCGCTGACATTCTGGCCGCCCGTCTTGGTCTTGCCGGGCGAAATGAAAATGGTGTTGGTGCCAAACTGGCTGAATTCACTGAGCATGAAACGGTGAATGCCTTCACCAATCGATGTCAGCAGGATCACGGCAGCAATGCCGACGGCAATGCCCAGCAGCGTCAGAAAACTGCGCAGACGATGGGCGGTAATGGCACGCAAGGCCAGCAGAACGCTATCGCTCAATCTCATCGCTGCCCCCCGTTCAATGCCTGGCCAGCGCCGCGACAGGATCCAGACTGGCCGCATTGCGCGCTGGCGCAACGCCAAACAGGATGCCGCTCACCATGGCCGTTCCCAGAGCTGCCAGCACGGCCCAGTCCGGAGGAAACGCCGGGAAGGTCGGATACATGTCACGGATCAGCGCCGCCCCCAGCAAACCCAGGACATAGCCGACACAGCCGCCCATGACGGAAAGAATGCCCGCCTCGGTAAGAAAAGCCAGTTCGATATTGCGCCGCGTGGCGCCCAGCGCCTTGAGCAGGCCGATTTCCGCAGTGCGCTGCACCACGGACACCAGCATCACATTCATCACCAGTATCCCGGAAACCACCAAGCTGATGGCGGAAATGCCGGCCACGCCCAGCGTCAGCGCCGTCAACACCCGGTCGAAAGTCTGCAACACGGCATCCTGGGTGATGACGGTCACGTCTTCCTCGCCTTCGTGGCGCTGCTTGATGACGTTGAGTGCCTGACTGCGCGCCGCTTCAATGACTTCACGGTTGCGCGCTTCAATGAAAATGCGGAACAGGGTATTGCTGTTGAGCATGGATTGCGCCAGAGCGACCGGAATCATCACCACTTCATCGGTATTCGTCCCCAGCGAATTGCCGCTGGGCGCAAACACACCGACCACCCGGTAACGCCAGCCGCCGATACGCACCAGGCGGCCCAGCGCCGGCTCGGCGCCGAACAGTTCGTTGCGGATGGTTGCGCCGATGACCACTTCCGCCTGGCCGCGCCCCCACTCGTTCGAGGAGAGAAACCGCCCCTGGGCGATCTCCAGCGAACGGATGCGGATGTATTCCGCAGTCGTCCCCAACACCACGGTTTCGCGCAGCTTGCCGCCGATGCCGATTTCGGTATTGCCGATGGCCAGCGGGGCAATCCGGCTGATGGCCGGCGCCCGCAGCAGCGCCTGGGCATCGTCCAGCGTCAGATCGCGCGGCGTGCTGGTAATGGCATTGGCCGGATTGAAGCCGCCCGTCGATGAACGGCCCGGCATGACGATGAGCAGATTGGTGCCCAGCGAAGAAAACTCACGCAGCACATACTGCCGCGCGCCATCACCCAGCGCCGTCAGGGTGACGACGGCGGCCACACCAATGGCAATCGCCAGCACCAGCAGGGAAGTGCGCAACGGACTGCCCAAAGCGGCGTCGCGGGCGAAGCGGATCAGGTCACTGTTGCGCATCGCCCGGGCCGGCCTCGCCGGCAGAAACAGGGATTTCGCCGCTCATTCCGGCCACCCTATCCACAGCCCTTGCCGACGGGTAGGCACTATCGTGCAGCAGAAAACCATCTTCCATGCGCAACTGCCGCCGGGCGCGCTTGCCCAGTTCGACATCGTGCGTCACGACAATCAGCGTCACGCCCTGGCTGTTGAGTTCTTCCAGCAGGCGCATGACTTCTTCACCCGTTACCCGGTCGAGGTTGCCGGTCGGCTCATCGGCAAGAATCATTGCCGGCTTCATGACCAGCGCCCGGGCAATCGCCACGCGCTGCCGCTGGCCGCCGGACAGTTCGTTGGGACGATGGTGTCCCCGATTGTCCAGACCGTAATCCTTGAGCGCCTGGGCAACACGCAACGAGCGCTCTTTCGGTGGAATGCCGGCCAGCGTCATCGGCAGGGCGATGTTTTCGGCGGCCGTCAGACGCGGCACCAGATGAAAACTCTGAAACACGAAACCAATACGCTCACTGCGCACGCGCGCCTGTTCTTCGGCTGACAGCGTGGTCACATCGCGGCCTTCGAGCCGGTAGATGCCAGCATCGGGCCGGTCGAGCAGGCCGAGCAGATTCATCAGCGTGGATTTGCCGGAACCGGAAGGCCCCATCACCGCCACGTATTCGCCAGCGGCAATCGTGACATCCAGCCCGCGCAAGGCATTGACCTTGCTGTCGCCAAGATAGAAAACGCGCTCTATGCCCTTCAGTTCAATCAGCGGAGCGGCCATCGTCGGGTCCGGAATCAAGAATCAAGGCTGGGCAACAGTCGCCGACGCTTCGGCTTCGAAATGGGCGCCGGCCTTCACCCCTTCACGTTCCAGCGAGATGACGACGCGATCACCTGCCGCCAGGCCGTCAAGCACTTCGGTGTATTCCCAGTTCGACAGGCCGGTCTTGATCGGGCGTTCTTCCAGCGTGCCGCCGGCACCGGCCACCAGCACCCGACCGCCTTCCAGCAAGGCCGAAGTCGGCACGCGCACCACCTTGTTGCGCACATCGAGGATGACTTCGATATTGGCCGTGAAGCCCACCAGCAGACGATCGACTTCAGCCGGATTGTCAAACACGGCTTCCACATCGACTGTGCGTGACTGTTTTTCCAGCGCCAGCACATAGGGCGCTACCCGCTTGATATGGCCGGGAAAAGTCTTCTTGGGCAAGGCATCCATGGAAATGCGTACCGGCTGGCCTTCGTGGATTTTCATCGAATCGACTTCATCCATCGGTGCCTTGATGTACAGGCAGGATTCGTCGATCAGATCAATGGCCGGCGGCGTGGGAATGCCCGGGGGCGAAGGCGTGGAATATTCACCGAGCTCGCCGGTGATCTTGGCCACGGTGCCATCAAAGGGCGCATACAGATAGGTGCGGCCCTGTTCGACCTTGACCACATTGACCTGCGCCATGGCCTGATTCACCCGCGCCTTGGCCGACTCGCAGGCTGCCCGCTTGGCATCGGCTTCTGCCTGGGCGGCTTCGCTGCGCGAACCGGAAACATAATTCTGTGCGTGCAGCAGATCCAGCCGTTGCGCTTCACGCTCAGCAGCGGCCGCCAGGCTACAAGCTTCGGCAATCCCCTGACGTGCGGTATCGACCTGCGCCTTGGCCAGCGCGCCCTGCGCCAGCTGGTCATCATTCCACAGCCGCATCAACAGCTGCCCTTTCTTGACGCGGTCGCCTTCCTTGACCGGCAATTGCTCGATGCGGCCGCCCAGCAAAGTGGCCAGCTTGGCGCGGCGGCAGGATTCCACCTCGCCCGCGCGCGTATTGGCCGTCGAGGCTTCAACCTTGCCGACATCGATTTCCGCAAACACGACCTTGACCGGCGTAGGCTGGCTCAACTTCCACCAGACGCCGGCAATTGCCGCAATCAGCACAAGCCCGAACAACAGGCGACCAAGTATTGACGATGTCTTTGAGCCAGTCATGATTCCCGGTAGCTGTCAGTACATGAGTTGTCATAAACCGATCCGGAACAATGCCGCAGACAGGGCGTGCTCGCGGAGCAGGGGAGCCCCATTCTACCTGACTCATCCCGCTTGGCTTGCTCTCCTGTCTGTTTAGCAGGATAAATTCCGCACCGCAGAAACCGCATGAACCCGACAGGGGCGCTCTTATAATCCCGGCGTGACCCGCTCAACTTCCATTTTTTCGACTTCGCCACCCGTCGCGCCTGCGCCACGCACGATTCTGCTGGTCAAAACCTCCTCGCTGGGTGATGTGGTGCATAACCTGCCGGTGGCAACCGACTTGCACCGGCAATTTCCCGCAGCGCAGATCGACTGGCTGGTGGAAGAGGCTTTTGTCGATATTCCCCGCTTGCACCCGGCCGTGCAGCGCGTCATTCCCGTCGCCATCCGCCGCTGGCGCAAAGCCCTGCTGCAGCCGCAGACCTGGCGCGAAATCCGTGCCACCCGCCGGCAATTGCAACAAAGCGCCTACGATCTGGTGCTCGATACGCAAGGCTTGCTGAAAAGCGCCTTGCTGGTCAGCCAGACGCTGTGCAGCGCAACGGGCCGGCGCTGCGGTCATGCGGCCGAATCAGCCCGCGAGCCACTGGCCGCGCGCTTTTACGATGCCACCTACGCCATTCCCAAGAATGTCCATGCCGTTGAACGCAACCGCTGGCTGGCCGCGGCCGCCTGCGATTATTCACCCGATCTGCCGCTGGATTATGGCTTGAGCAGCTTGAGCAACGTGGGTACATGGCCCACGACGACAAACCCCCACGCAGCCTGGCCGCTGGATGAGCGCCCCTATGCCGTGCTGCTCACCGCCACCAGTCGTGACGACAAACTCTGGTCAGAAACCGCCTGGCTGCAATTGATCGCAGCCTTGCACGCGCAAGGAATTCATTGCCTGCTGCCGGCCGGCTCGGCCAGCGAGCGCGAACGAGCACAGCGGCTGGTGATACAAGCCAATGCGGCCAATGCAACCAACGCAAGCAAGGCCGCCACCGAACTGCCGCCGCTATCCATTCGCGAGCTGGCCCAGTGCTGCGCCGGCGCCCGCCTGGTGATTGGTGTCGATACTGGCCTGACCCACCTGGCCGTGGCCCTGGCCCGCCCCACTCTGGCCATTTACTGCGCCTCCAACCCGCAACTCACCGGCGTCTATAGCGGCGAGCCGGCGGCCAGCCCGGTCATCAACCTGGGCCAGCAAGCCGCGCCACCCGCGGCGGCCGAAGTCATCGACCACGCCTTGTCACTGCTGCACACCGCCCAGCCATGAGCCGCAGCCGCCTGCTCTATACCCTGTTGATCTGCCTGCTGGCGCCGCTACTGCCGCTCTATCTGCTGTGGCGCAGCCGCCGCCAGCCGGCCTACCGGCAACACTGGGGCGAACGGCTGGGCTATTACCGCCAGCCAGACGCAGATGCCGCAACGGCAGCAACGGCAGCAACGACGACAACAAACCCCCACGCCCCGCTGATCTGGCTGCACGCCGTCTCCGTTGGCGAAACCCGCGCCACCCAGCCGCTGGTCAAGTCGATTCGCCAACGCTGGCCGCAAGCCCGCCTGCTGCTCAGCCACATGACCCCCACCGGCCGGCAGACCGCCGCCGAACTTTACGGCCAGGACCCGCTGATCCGCAGCGTCTATCTGCCTTACGATTTTCCCTGGGCGATGCGCCGTTTTCTGCATCATTTCCAGCCGCAACTGGGC
>JAHRWT010000077.1 GCA_019105045.1 Sterolibacterium sp. | reverse complement strand
GCGGAATGTCGACGCAACCGGCAAGAAAGATACAACCAAGGCTAGCCGAGGCCAACTGGCCAATGGCTGTGCCCAAGACGGCTACTGAACTGGTCATGGTGATGCCTGCTGCGATGTATTTACCAGCCTGTACTCCCAGTTTGACGCCATTGATGGTGGTGAGCACGGTGGCCGATGCTGTTGCCCAGCCTTTTTGGGCACGTACTTCATCGATGACGTTGACGCTCAGAGCCATGCCGCTGATTGAGTCTGTCAGTGATTGGCAATTGAAGGCTTTACTCAAGTCAGAAAAACTGATTGCCAGCACCCGGTCGTCGTAGCTGCCATTGATGCGTTCGCGTTCCGGTAGCTCCATTTCGCCGCTGCTATTGGCATTGCGCCCATCAAATAGTTGGCCGTCGCCGTCAGCGTCACCATAACCAGGGTGGGCCAGGGCATAGGCCACGCGACGAGAATTTGTGCCGTCCGTGACATTTACTCCGGCTGAGGAGACATCTGCGGCCATGACCAGCGCCTGGCAGAAATCCTGGCTATTCACATCAGCGGCCAATTCAATGACTTCGCCATCCCAATCGGTGGGCTCGAAGCGGTGGGCCGCAACGGTCAAGTCAGACGGAATCAAAGGGAGCGTGCTGCTTTGTACGAGGTAAGCCAGCTTGGCCAGATTGCCGCGGGCATTGGTGGCGTCGATACCCAGCGTGCGCCAAGGTAGCAGCCCCTTTGAACCTTTGTTGCACGATTCGACGCCATCAGTATCGGCAAAGGCCGGACAGGGCAGGCGATAATGGGCGGCGGCAAAGCCACGCAATTGTGAATCAGCCTGCTTCAACAGATGGAGTTGCTGTTCGGCTTCTTGTTTTTTTGTTTGATTTTGCAGTAGCAGGGCTCCTGCCGTCAGTGCGCCCCCCAGTATGAACAGCAGCAGTAAAACTTCCAGCAGGCCGATGCCGTGATGGTGTTTGCGTGCTTTTGCAAAGCGCTGTGGGCGGGCAGGGTGGCAGGGCATGGTGGTCTTAGCCTCCGTGCATCGAAATATCCACGGTTTGTCGGACCAGGTCATAGACCGGCAGCAGCAGGGCGACGATGAGAAACAGAAACAGGCCGCCGGCAATCAGGATGACGGCGGGTTTGATGATTTCACCCAGCGAGGCCACCAGGGCGTTGAGACGCAGACGGTATTCGGCGGCGAGATGTTCGAGCTGTTCGTCCAGCGTGCCGGATTCTTCGCCCACGCTGACCATGCGGCTGACCATCGCCGGAAAGCCACCGACACGGCGCATGGCCGCACCGATGCGCTCGCCACGGGCGACATGGCGGCGCAGGGCGACGATACGGGCTTGATAGACCGTATCACCCGTGGTGCGGGCGAGAATGTCGAGGCTGGCGACGATGTCAAGACCGGCGCGGATCAGAATGGCCAGATGTTCGGTGATATGGGCCAGTCCGGCCGAGCGCATCAGCACGCGCGAAATCGGCAAGCGGTGGCCGAGGCGGTGGAGAAAATGCCGCGTACCGGGAATTCGCTGCAATGCCAGCCAGAACAGCAGCGCTGCCGCCAGCAGGGCGATCAGGGTGCTCATCCAGTGGGCGTTGGCCCAATCGGCAAAGGCCACCAGTCCCAGGGTGATGGGCGGCAATTTGGCGTGCAGCTGGCGGAACAGCTGCGCCATGTTGGGAACCACGTTGTAGATCCAAAAGGCGGCCACGGCAAGGATGGTGGCAAAAACGAATGCCGGGTAGATCAAGGCGGTGCGGATATCGCGGTGTATCTGCATACTGCGCTCGATATGGCGGGCGGCTTCGAGCAACATGCGGTCCATGTTGCCGGATTGATCGCCAATGGCCACCAGATTGCGCACGGTTTCGGGAAAGACATCGGGGTGACGGGCAAAAGCATCGGACACCGAAGCGCCGGCGGTCAGATCTTCCAGCAGACGCCGGGCCAGCCCGACCAGACGCTGCTGGTCGCCGCTATCGCCTTCGGCTTCGATAGCATGGAGCGCTTCCAGCATGGGGACTCCGGCGCCGGTCATCAAGGCCAGATCGCGCAGGAAACCGGCCAGGTCTTCTGTGCGCACGCTTGGGCGGAATGGGCGCAGCAGCAGCTCCTGTGCGCTGGATAGCCAGGCAGGCAGCCGGTAAAGACTGAGCACGACGCCATCATGCTGTCGCTCCAGGCGCAGGCGCGCGGAGAAGTCACGATCCACGGCCAGGCGCACGATGCCTTGCCGTATCTGGCCTTCTGCCAGTAGAACGCGGTAGAAATACGTATTCATGGCCTGGCTCATCCGAGACTACTACCGACGGAGCGCAGCACTTCAGCGATGGTGGTTTCACCTAGCAGCACACGTGAATAGGCCATTTCCAGCATCGAGCGGTAGCCGCCGGCCGTTGCGGCTGCACGGATGTCGTGGCGTGGTGCGTCACTGCCGATGGCATCGGCCAGATTGCGATCGACAATGAACATTTCATACACCGGCAGCCGGCCAAAATAACCGCTGCCCCGACAATGAGCGCAGCCACAGCCATGCCAGAGCTGCTCAGGCAAGGCTTCAGCGGCGGTGTTCAGCTCTTCCAGAGCGTTGCGTTCAGCCGCTGTGATGGCGTGCAGCTCGCGGCAGTGCGGGCAGATGCGGCGCACCAGCCGCTGATTGATGACGGTGACCAGATTTTCGGCAATGCTTTCGGAATCCACACCAAGCAGGCGCAGCCGGGGCACGATGCCGAAAATGCCGCCGACGTGCAGGGTGGATAGCACCAGGTGGCCGGTCGAAGCGGCTTCCATGGCCGCCTGGGCGGTTTCTGCGTCGCGGATTTCACCGACCAGAATCACATCCGGATCGTGACGCAGAAAGTGACGCATGGCCGAGCCGAATTCATAGCCAGCGCGGCGATTGACTTCGGTCTGACAAACGCCGGGCACACGGTATTCGACCGGGTCTTCGATGGTCACCACATTGCGTTCGATCAGCGATTGCATGCGCAAGGCGGCATGCAAGGTCGTACTTTTGCCCGAGCCCGTTGGACCGGTGACGAGTATCAGGCCGGCCGGGCGGGTGAATATGCTGCGCAGCCTGTCGACATCGGCGCGCCGGTAACCGAGTTCTTCCAGGCCGCCCAGTTCGCTGCGACCGGGCAGGATGCGTAGCACCATGCGTTCGCCATATTCCGAGATCACGGTAGAGACGCGCAGGGTGAATGGCATGTCGAGCACGGTGGCGCTGAAGCTGCCGTCCTGAGGCAGGCGCTGTTCGGCGACATCCATTTCAGCTTCCAGCTTGATGTAAGCGGCCAAACGATTCAACGCCGTGGGGAGCGCAAATTCAGGGCGCAGCACGCCATCGACACGAAACAGCACATGCAGGCTGGCGGCTGCCGGGGCGATGTGGATGTCGGTGGCGCGCTCGCGTACCGCCAGGTGCAGCAGGTGATCGAGCATCCGCTCCGGGCTGTAGGCGTGATCGTTATCGTCAGCCAGACGGCGGACTTCGCGGGCCAGCAAGTCTTCGATGGGATGCTGGGCAAAATAGAAATGTTGGCGGATCGCCTGGGCGACCAGCGTGAATTCGCCTTGCTGGAAGCGGGTTTTCAGACCGATGCGCCGTTGCACTAGATCGGCGACGATCCTCGGTTCGCCATTGCCCAGCACGACATGGAAATGATCGCCCTCACGTTTTTGTGGCAAAAAACCGTGGGTCAGACACAGCTCGCGGTTGAACAGCGTGAAAACTTCGCTTTCTGGCGGCGGCAGGGAGGTGACATCAACGAGCGCGAAATTTCGCTGCATGGCCAGAAAACGCGCCACCTGGGCTTCGCTGGCCAGGCCGTGTTCCACCAGCAGATTCCCCAGTCGGTTGGGTTCGATTTTCTGCTTTTGCAAGGCGTATTCCAGCTGCAACGAATTAATGGAACCTTGCTGCAAAAGATATTCACCCAACACGATCTGGGTGGATGCGCAAGCGCCATCAACCATCGGCGGCGATGAGGGCTGCTGGTTGGGCGAGGACGGTTGGGCTTGGCTGGCTGCTGGGCGAGCGCGCCGCGCCTCGTCCGTTTCAGCGCGCGGTAGAAGAAAGTCGTTCATCGTATTTTTCCAGCAGGAGCAGAGTCAGGTCATCGGGTTCACCGGTCGCAGGCAGTCCGTGTTGCTGCTGCTGGCGGGCAATGGCCGCGCGCGTGAGTGGGCCAAAACGGCCATCGATATCATCGGCTTCCAGCAGTTCATGCTGCACCAGGATGGCTTGCAGGCGGCGCACAGCTTCGTTGGGTGGTGCACCCAGCAGGTCGGCACTGCTCAAACTCGGCTGCCAGATGACCCAGTCCGTCGCGGTTTCTGCGGCGCTATCCAGTTGATAGATACAGAGGTCGCTGCCCTGATGCAGATGTGCTTTCAGGCCGACGGGCAGCGGCAGGCTGCGCATGGCCGGGCCGTGCTGTGCAGAAGCGGCGCTCAGTTTTTGCAGACAAGTCGCTTGTTGAGGTGAGATCAATGGTTGCGGTGATTGGATGGTGGGCTGTGGCTGAGCTGGGCTGCTGGCCAAAGGTATGGCGGGAGGCGCCATTACCGTTGTCAGGCCGGTGGAAGTCACGGGTGCGGGCTGGCTGGCTGGCGTATTCAGGTAATGTCCGCCCCAGCCGGCGATGGCGGCCAGTGGTAGGCCCAGTGTCAGCAGCAATGCTCCCGGACGATAGGCCGCACGGCGTTGATCCGTTGGTGGGCGGCCAACCTGTATATCGGCAATCGCTTCCTTGACTAGGGTTTTATTGATGCGCTGACTGCGCCGGGCGACCAAACCGTAGAGACAGCGATCGAGTATCAAATGGATACGTCGTGGATTACCCTGGCTGGCTCGATAGAGCAGTTTGCAGGCCGAATTTTCTAGCTTCAGGTGGCCCGCTCCCCCAGCTTTGGTAATGCGGAATTCAAAATAACGGGCGACATCGGCTGCGCTCAGACCTTCGAGATGGACATGTTTGGCGATCCGGCTTTTCAGCTGCCGCAAGTTTTCCTGCGAAAGCGTGGTCAGTAGCTCGGGTTGTCCGGCAAGCACGATTTGCAGCAGTTTTTCCTGGCCCGATTCGAGATTGCACAATAAACGCACCAGCTCCAGGCTTTCGCGCGTCAGGTTCTGGGCATCATCAATGATCAACAGGCACTGTCGTCTCTCGCTGGATTGTTGCAGCAGGAAAGCATTGAGTGCAGCCATGTCCAGTGCCATGCTGGATTGCACAGGAATACCAAAGTCATGATTGATGGCACTGAGCAGCTCACGTCCTTGCAAGAAGGTATTCAGTACCAGTGCGACTTGTGGGCTGGGTTGGACAATAGATTGTGCATCGGCTTGTGCATCGCCGGATTCCAGCATGTCGAGCAGGCGGCGCACGAAAGTGCTCTTGCCCAGGCCCACTTCGCCGGTGACCAAAATGAAGCCCTTGCCGCTTTTGATGCAATGCTCGACTTCAGCCAGTTCGTTTTCGAGCTGCTGAGTGTAGAAATAGCTCTGCGCATCCGGGGTGAGCGGAAATGGGTTGCGGTGCAGACCCAGCAAAGAAAGATGAGGGCTGGTCATGATCAGCGCCTGCCTTCCTGCAGGCGCGCACGCATCTGCTGCGCCTGAACGGAATCAGGATGCTGCCGCAAAACGTCAGCCAGCAGACTGTGAGCGCGCGGCAACCGCCCGGCCTGGGCTTCCAGAGCGGCCAGGTTGAGTCCGGCATTCTCATCTCCGGGCAGGCGCTTCAGGATGGCCTCATAGGTGGTGCGGGCAGAGCTTGTGTCCTGAGCCTGACTGAAATACCAGGCACGTGCGCGCAACAGGCTGATGCTTTCCTGTGGCAGCAGGGTGGCCAGGGCGTTCAGATGAGTCTGGGCGATATTGAGTTCATTGCGGGACAAAGCCTGTGTGAACCGGGTGTAATGTTGTTCAACCGTCAACGGATTTTGGATGGCATCGGGTGGCGTGCTTGCAGAAGAGGCAGGTGAAGTGGTTTGATCAATCGGCGTTGCTGCTGGCGTAACGGTGGGTGCCGTTACTATGCTGGTCAGGTTTGCATCGGCGCTGTCGGGAGAATGGGTTGATACGGCCAGTTTGATGGGGGTGGGTCGATGGTCGCGCATCCATTGGCTGGATGTGGTGGGAACGGGCTGTTTATCTGTTTCGATAGCGGCCAGGTTTCGCGCGGATACAGGTGCAT
>JAHRWT010000013.1 GCA_019105045.1 Sterolibacterium sp. | reverse complement strand
GGAGAAGGAACCATGAAGCAGAACCAACAAGGCTTTACCCTGATCGAGCTGATCATCGTCATCGTCATCCTCGGCATTCTGGCAGCGGTGGCCATGCCGAAGTTCGTTGATCTGTCGGGCGAAGCGGAGGATGCGGCTTTGCAGGGTGTGGCTGGATCAATCAGTTCGGCAATGACGATCAATTATGCGGCAAATAAAATAGATGGATCCAAGGGAACAACAGTTAGCGATTGTCAGCACGGGGCAAACGTTCTTGATGGTGGTCTGCCGACAGGCTATACCATTACGGGACATGCTGTGTCTGCCAATGAAACATATTCTGATTGTGTGTTGACGTACAACAACAACAAATCAGCAAAATTCACCGCAATTGGTACGCCATAATCCTTCTGGATTATTTTGCAAAACAAGGCCCGACGATGTTCGGGCCTTGTCTTTTTCATGTGGCTTGCCGGGATCGGCCGCTGTCGCGCAATACGAATCGGCACGCCAGGTTGGGCTTGAACTACCCAGATAAGCGCATCATCGGTCGGGTATCATCTTGCGCTGAGTGGGTTGTTTCAGCCAATTTTGCCCACGCTCTCAACCATCCGGTGAAGCTTGCTTTGGCCTCGATCTCCAACGCAGCAGCGGGGTTCAAGGCCAGGGGCAGCGGTCAACTGCGGTCTCTAGGTTCAATCCTCTCGCGCATACACCCAGCCCAACAGCGCATCCTGCGCGGCCTGCGCCTTTGCTGCCTGCGGGTGATTCACCAGGAAGACGACGATCTGCCATTGACCGCGCCGGTCGCGGACGTAGCCGGCGATGGTTTGGACCGCATCCAGCGTGCCGGTCTTGAGGTGCGCCTGGGCACGGATGGCCTCGTGCGGCAGGCGTTTTTTCAGCGTGCCATCGACACCGGCCAGCGACAGCGAGGCGATGAATTCGGGCATCAGCGGATTCTGCCAGGCATGTTGCAATAGTGCGGCCAGGCTGTTGGCAGAGAGCCGTTCCTGGCGTGACAGGCCGGCGCCGTTTTCCAGTATCAGTTCGGGAAAGTTCAGTTGCTGCCGCGTCAGCCAGGCATACAGCGCGCGGGCGGCATCGTTCGCGCCGGCCGGCCGCAGCGTCTGGCGAACGGCGGGGTCCTGGCCCTGGTTGCCGCGCTTGAGCCATTCGGCACCCAGTGTCAGATAGAGCTGCCGCGCCATGACGTTGTTGCTGTATTTGTTGATGTCGCGAATGACGTTGGCCAGTGGCGGGGATTCACTGCGGGCCAGCGGCAGCAGGGGCGAGGGGATGGGTTTGTCGAGCGCGAGCCGGCCGGAGAAGGCGCCGCCGAGTTCCTGCCAGAGCTGGCGAAAAACGCCATCGATGTAGTACGCATGGGACATGCCGCCAAGCTGCCAGGTTTTTTCGCCGCAACTGGCCGGATAATCGCCGCTGAGAATGAGCTGAAAGCGGGTGTTGCCGGGGCTGCCGGCATCCTCAAGATATTCGGCGTGCAGTCGTGACTTCCAGTTGCCGCAAGCCGGGTCGTGGGTCGTGCGCAGACGGTTGAGTATGTTCAGGTTGGTTGGCCGGGGTTCGACGAGCAGAGCGGGCGCTTGGTCTGCCGAACCCGCCAGCAGTTGCAGACGCAGCGATTTGTAATTCACCAGCAGGGCATCGGGCGTGACGTTGTAGGGGCGCAGCGGTTGATCGTCGAACGGCACGGCTGCGGCGGCAGCGATTTCCTCGTCATCGAAGAGACTGCGGTCGAGCAGCAGATCGCCGTGTATCTCGCGCACGCCCCGCGCCCGAAGTTGGCGCAGCAGCAGCCAGAATTGTTCGAGAGTGAGGTTGGGGTCACCGCCGCCCTTGATGACCAGATCGCCATCGAGCACGCCATCCACCGGCAGGCGGTCTGAGAGCATTTCGGTCGACCAGGTGTAAGCCGGGCCCAGCATGTCGAGCGCGGCGTAGGTGGTCAGCAGCTTCATCAGCGAAGCCGGGTTGAAAGCCTGTTCCGCATTCAGGCGGATCAGGGGCGGGTTTGTTGCGCCGGCATCCTGTACGACGACGGCAACGGCGTTTTGCGGAATGTTCGCTGCTTGCAGCGCCAGGGCAACGACAGCCGGTAGCGGCGACTGAGGCGGGGATTTCTGTGCCAGGGCGGCGGTTGCCGGCAGCAGCCAGCCGCACAGCAGGAGGCTGCGGACGAGTCGATGATGAAGGCTGAACATGGTGGGGTTTCCGGACTCAGGTCGTGCATGATACTGTGCGCAATCTGGCAGCAGGCGAGGGGCTGGAAGCTGATAGACTGAGCGGCGTTCCGGTGGCCGGCGGTTGCCTGACGGGCGGCTTGTCCAGGTCGTTTGAACTGGCCATGCCTTTGGTTTTCTCAACGTTCATTTTGTCTTTTGCACCATGCCCAAGCTGCTTTTGTTTGCCATTCTCGGTTTGATTGTCTATCTGCTGTTGAAGCGCAATGGGCGCAATGGTGGCAATGGTGGCAATGGCGGCAATGGTGGCAATGGGCATGATGCTCAATCCGGGCGAGGCCAGCGGCCGGCTGCCGGGCATGTCGCAACACAGCAGATGGTGGCTTGCGCCCACTGTGGTGTGTATGTGCCAGAAACGGAAAGCCTGTCGGCCGCAGGCAGGCATTATTGCACTGAGTCACATCGCAAGCTTGGCGTGAGTGCGGTCGGAGTGACGGGTGGAACGGATCCGCGCTGAAGCCAGTCTGAGTCCCTGGCAGCGCCTGGCGGCCGATCCGCCAGAAACTTTCTGGCGTTCGCTGAAGTATTTCGGCGGGTATCGGCTGCTGGTGTCCCTGGTTTTTCTCGGCAGCCTGCATTTTTTTGGCGTCAGTCTCGAACTGGGCTACGAAAACCGCGCGGTTTTCAGATGGCTTTGCATCATCTATCTGTTGTTGGCGATTGTCTTTTTGCTGGTGTTGCGTTTTTGGCAACGCGGCTTCAACTTGCAGCTGACTGTGCAGGTGCTGACGGACATCATACTGCTGACTTTGCTGATGCAATACAGCGGCGGCTACAAAAGCGGTTTTGCCTTCATGATGCTGGTGGTGCTGGCTGGCGCCGGTCTGGTTGGTCAGGGACGCTTGAGCCTGTTCTTTGCCGCCATGGCAAGTTTTGCCGTACTGTTTGAGCAAACCCGCCGTGCCCTGATCCTGGATGCCGATCCGGCAGATTTCATGCATTCGGGGATCGTCGGCATTGGTTTCTTTGCCACGGCGATTACGGCGCGGCTGCTGGCCAAACGTGTGGTGGCCAACGAAACCCTGGCGCGCCAGCGTGGCCAGGAGCTGGCGGAGCAACTGAGCGTCAATGAACATGTCATTCGTGACATGCAGGATGGCGTGCTGGTGGTGGATGCGGTCGGGCAGGTGCGCCAGCTCAATCCGCAGGCGGCACAGCTGCTGGGTCTGGCTGCTGGCCAGCTGCCAAAAACAACTGCGCTGGCTGATCTATCGACGGGCCTGGCGGCCGGTTTTGTCCGTTGGAGCCAGCAGGCCAAGGAAGCCGTGGAAGTTCTGCAACTGCCGGTGGCCGGTCGTATGCGCGATTTGCGGGTGCGCTTTCTGCCAGCCGGTGAGGCCGGACGTACACTGATCTATCTCGAAGACATGGGGCGCATTCAGGAGCAGGCGCAGCAGCTTAAGCTGGCCGCGCTTGGCCGGCTCACTGCCAATATGGCGCATGAGATCCGAAATCCGCTGGCGGCGATCAGCCATGCCGCCGAGCTGCTGGTTGATGAGCCGCGGTCGGCGATACGCGAGCGCCTGGTGCGCATCATTGGCGATAACAGCCAGCGCCTGAACCGTCTGGTCAGCGAAGTGCTTGAGTTGGGGCGACGTGACTGGGCACAGCCTGAGTTGTTGGATCTGCAGGGTTTCATGGACGCGTTCGTCGAAGAATATGCTTTGCATGATCCACGCATCACGGAAGCACTCGTGCTGGAGATTGATGATGGGGCCAAGCTCTGGTTTGACCGTATGCACTTGAATCGGGTGCTGAACAATTTGCTGGGTAATGCCTTGCGCCATGGCAGCACACGGTCTGGTGGCGTGCGTTTGCAAGTCTCTTGCGTAGTCGGGCCTGCCGCCAGTCGGCGCACGGAAGTGCATGTGATTGACGATGGACCTGGAATTGATACGGCCATCCAGGCACATGTTTTCGAGCCTTTTTACACCACGCACAGCAGCGGTACCGGACTGGGCTTGTATATTGCGCGTGAATTGTGCGAAGCCAATGACGCGCGGCTGGAACTTTGCGCCAATCCACAGGGCGTTTCGGGCGCGCATTTTTGTCTGACGGGCAGGGGCGAGTAGACTGAACCGATGAAAGCAGAAAACAGGACAGGCAGCAGCACGATCCGGGTGCTGGTGGTTGATGATGAACCGGATATTCGCGAACTGCTTGATCTGACGCTGGCGCGCATGGGGCTGGCCTGCGATTGTGCCGGCAGCGTGGCCGAGGCCCGGCGTCTGCTGGCGGCAGGCAGCTATCAATTGTGTCTGACCGACATGCGTCTGCCGGATGGCGAAGGTATCGAGCTGGTGCGCCATATCAGCGAGCATTGCGAGGATTTGCCGGTGGCTGTGATCACGGCGCACGGCAGCATGGAAAACGCGGTAGCAGCATTGAAAGTCGGCGCCTTCGATTATCTTGCCAAGCCGGTTTCGCTTGACCAATTGCGTGCGTTGGTCAAGTCGGCGATCAATCTGCCCCAGCAGACATCCGTGCTGGCTGTGGCAGGGGAGGGCGACAGCGAGGGGGGGCAGTTGTTTGGCAATTCGCCGGCCATCCGCCAGGTGCGTGACATGATCGAGCGTGTTGCACGCAGTCAGGCGCCGGTTTATGTTTCCGGCGAATCCGGCAGCGGCAAGGAACTGGCCGCCCGGCTGATTCATCGGCTTGGCGCACGTCGGGAAAAACCGTTTATCGCCGTGAATTGCGGTGCCATTCCGGAAAACCTGATGGAAAGCGAATTCTTCGGCCATCGCAAAGGGGCGTTCACCGGGGCAGAGAGTGATCGCGAAGGATTCTTCAAGGCGGCGAATGGCGGCACGCTGTTTCTCGACGAAGTGGCCGATCTGCCGCTGGCCATGCAGGTCAAGCTGTTGCGCGCCATCCAGGAAAAATGCGTGCGCAAAATCGGAGCAACCACTGAGGAGCCGGTCGATGTGCGCATCATCTGTGCTACGCATCAGGACCTGAAAGCCCTGGTTGAGCAGGGAAAATTCCGCCAGGATCTGTACTATCGGCTCAATGTGATTGGGCTGCGTATGCCGGCATTGCGCGAATGCCGTGAGGACATTCCGCAACTGGCCGAGCATCTGCTGCGGCGGCTGGCCGCTGCCGCAGGGGTCGCCGTGCCGCGTCTGACGCCGGCAGCATTGCGCGTGTTGTGCGATCACACTTTTCCAGGCAATGTGCGCGAGCTTGAAAACACGCTTGAGCGCGCCCTGGCTTTGTTGTCGGGCGCATCCATCGATGCTGCCGATCTGCAATTGACACCGCAGACATGCGATGAAACAGGCAGTCAGTCTTTGCCTGTTGCCGGCCACGCGTCGCTGCAGGATCATCTCGATCAATTGGAGCGCCAGATGATCGTCGATGCCTTGCAGAAAACCCGTTACAACCGCACGGCAGCCGCCAAGCTGCTGGGCATCACGTTTCGTTCCCTGCGCTATCGCATGGAACGCCTTGGGTTGAACGAATGAACAGGCGATTGACAGGTCTGGATGCGGCCGGTGTCCTGTCCAGTGCGCGCTGGCTGCCTTCACCGAATTTCGATGAACGGCCGCCGGGGATGTTGGTTGATCTGATCGTGATTCATGCCATCAGTCTGCCGCCGGGAGAATTTGGTGGCGAAAACATTGAACGGTTATTCACCAACAGCCTTGATCCGGTAGCGCATCCCTACTTCGCCGGGATTCATGCGTTGCGTGTTTCGGCGCATTTCCTGATTCGCCGTGACGGCGAGTTGATCCAGTTCGTTTCCTGCAATCAGCGTGCCTGGCACGCGGGTGCATCGTGCTGGCATGGTCGCGAACGGTGCAATGATTTTTCGCTGGGTATCGAACTCGAAGGTTGTGACGATCAGCCTTTCGAAGAAGCGCAATATCAGTGTCTCGTGGCGCTGCTGGCGCAGCTGCGACAGCATTATCCGGTTGCGGCGATTGCGGGTCATGCGGATATCGCACCGCAACGCAAGACCGATCCCGGTCCTTGTTTTGATTGGTCGCGCATCGGTATCAGCGCCCTGCAAAGCGAACGCTGCGCGCCGCGCTGAAACGTGTCTTCTCGCGCGAACAAACAGATTTTGCAAACAGATTTGCATGAAAATTTTCGTTGTTGTTTTTTTGAGAATTTTTGAATGAAGTCTGGAAAAACTTCTTGCATGTTTTAAAACACAACACTACACTTAGTCGAAAATCTTGACAGCACACTATATCTAGTAGGTCAAGACCAGTCGTATGCAGGAGCTGACAGTCCGTCAAGAAAAGACAGGCAAGACAAGAACAGCGCAAGACCCAAAGGAGACAGGCTTGAGGCAGTTGTTGGTCACACTGGATGTCCCGCAAAACTTCCCGCAGCCTTACTGCAGCGCATCTTTCGTTTCTCCTTTTTTTTCATCATCCGCCACTGCGCGTTCTGGCAGGCTTTTCCAGCAGAAGGTGAAGCCGGGATCAGCAAGATGACTTGCGCGACCAAAATCACCAAACGTGTTTCCCGCTGCTTGCGCAACCACTGGCTGCGTTGCTTGTCCGGTATCCGCCGGCATCGTGCGGCTGTCACGCCGTTTTCCATTTCTTTTGATGAGCCTGTGTCCGGACGAAAGATGCGTCTGGGCAGGATTACGCCTGCATCTGTGCGTGCGCTTTCGTCTTGTGCAGGCGGGGTGCGTCTTGCGCGATGGGGTTTTTTAACCGAGTTCGCCGAGTTCGAAGAGGGCGATGCAATCGCCCTCTTGAATAATCCGTTCCGCTCGGGGCGGGTTGCTGTTTGATGTTTCTTTCCTGTTACTTTGTTTAAGGAGGTTGATATGGCTGAGGCAAAAACCAAGGCAAAGAAGCCGGCAGCAAAGAAAGCTGCCCCGGCTAAGAAGGCAACACCGGCGAAGAAACCCGTAGCCAAGAAGGCTGTTGCTGCCAAGAAACCGGTCGCCAAGAAAGCGGCACCGGCGAAAAAACCTGTAGCGAAAAAAGCGGCGCCGGCGAAGAAGGCCGCACCGGCCAAAAAGCCGGTCGCCAAGAAAGCAGCACCAGCAAAGAAACCCGCAGTGAAGAAGGTCGTTGCTGCCAAGAAACCGGTCGCCAAGAAAGCAGCGCCGGCGAAGAAAGCCGCTCCGGCCAAAAAACCGGTTGCCAAGAAAGCGGCACCCGCCAAAAAGCCCGTAGCGAAGAAGGCGGCGCCAGCCAAGAAAGCCGCACCGGCCAAAAAACCGGTTGCCAAGAAAGCGGCCCCCGCCAAAAAGCCCGTAGCGAAGAAGGCGGCGCCAGCCAAGAAAGCCGCACCGGCGAAAAAACCTGTAGCGAAGAAAGCTGCACCGGCCAAGAAACCGGCTGCCAAGAAAGCCGCAGCGGTGAAAAAGCCTGCGGCCAAACCGGCCCCGGCTGCGAAAAAAGCAGCGCCTGCGAAGAAGCCCGCCGCCAAACCAGCAGCGAAGAAACCGGCTGCCCCCAAAGCAGCGGCTCCCGTACCTTCGACCGCTGCCGCGCCTGGACTGAAGTCTTCGTTGAACCCGGCCGCCGCCTGGCCGTTTCCCACGGGTTCGCGTCCTTCCTGAGTCGTTCTCCGGAGGAGTGCAGGCATAAAGAGACATCAAGGCCAGGCCTCACTTGCCGGTGGGGTTTGGCCAGAATTGCTTGAACAGCTGCGCTCTTCCGAATCTGTTCCGACTCAGTCCTCAGGCGGCGAACCAGCCGCCTTTTTGTTTGTGCGCCTGGCGGCAGGATGCACTCACCGGCCCGATTCGTGCAGCGTTTCCTTTGGTACCGGTGCGCTCTCTGTTGCGTTCTTGTTCGACGCGTTCGACGTGTTCGACACATAGGTGCTCTTGGCAGAAGTGGTCCATTTTTGCCAGAGTTCGTCTATCAGGCTTTGTTCTTCCTGGCTGCGAAAAGCCTGTCGTTGCAGTTGCAGGAGAGTTTCTGCTGCCTGGGTCTGTCCATTCATGTTGCGCAGGGCGGCACACTTGGTCATCAATACCGGAGAAATCCACAATTGCATCGCTGCTTCGCAAATAGCGGATTGCTGCTTTGCCTGCGGATGATTGGGTTCCATCAGTACAGCCAGTGTTCCTCTGGCGTAAGGCGCCAAGGGGGAGTGCAAGGACAGGTCTGCAAAGACCTGCATACGTTTTTTCCAGTGGGCTTCATCGCCAATTTCGGCGGGCCGGATGATCAGGTTTTGGTCCAGCCGGTGGTAGTCGAGAAACAGGCTGGTCAACAGCAGCGGCACAACGAGGCTGGCGGATTTCAGGATGAGCAGACGAGGCAGTTGCAGTGTGCGTTGTCTGTATTCAAGCAGGCCCAGCATGACGGCCGTCAAGCCGAGGAATTCACCATGCCAGAGAGGGTACTCTAGCTGGCTATGGATGACGATCAGACAGAGCAGTGCGCACAGCAGTTCGTTCGAGCGGGCATGATCATGGTTCTGGCGGATATCCTGCGCGGTGCGCCAGAGCCAGCGCGCGGACAGGAAGGTGATCAGCAAGGCAAGCGGCAGTCCAAAATCAGCAGCAATCTGCAGCAGAAAGTTGTGGGCATGTTCGCAGCCAGCCAATGTCGAGGCATCCAGAGGGGCACGGGCAGAAGCCGAGACGTTGTTGTAAGCGTAGTTGCCTACGCCGTTGCCAAACCAGGGATGGTCCAGAATCATGGTCAGCGTGTCGCGCCAGATCCACAGGCGCGCATCGCTGCCAATCAGACCTGCGCGCAGGCGATCGAAAGCATCCACCTGGTTTGCGGTGTGCAACCAGGGTAGCCAGCGTGAAAGGGCGTTGGCGGCAATGACCAGGATCAGTGATGAAAACAGTATGCCCAGACGTTGACGCCAGAGGGCTGCGTCAAGGGTTGCCGGTCGGTACCAGGCAGCCAGGCAAAGCAGGACGACGCCATGAAGCAGTGCAGTGCGTGAGGCGGTAAAGCCAATGGCTGTTGCCAGAATCAGCAGTCCGGGCAAGACGAAGCCAAGACGTATCTGTTGCTGTTCGCGAAAATGAATCAGGCAGAGCAGACCTGCCCAAAGGTAAGTGGCAAGCAGGTTGGGTTGCCCCATGTTGCCATACACTCGACCGGGAGTAGGCATGATCAACCAGCCGGGCAGCGGGGTTTCCAGCCGCTGAAAAATTGCACTGAGCGCGCTGCCCAGCGCGCCGGCCAGGATGCTCAGTGCGAGCACGCGCAGTAGTTTTTTTCGTCCCAGCTGTTGTGCCAGGCTGGCTGAAAGGATTGCCAGCAATGCGGCCCAGAGCAGAAAGCCGCTTTGAAAAATCCCCAGCATGGGAATTTGTATGAGCCCAGTGAGCAGCTGCAGCAGGGTCGCTGCCAGCAGCACACCGGGCAGCCAGACTATGCCGGGAATCTGCAGCTGGCTTGGGCGACTCATGAGATAAGTCAGCCAGGCGAGCGAGCCCAGCATGACGGCCAGCCATTCTTCGTAGAAAGATGGAAGCGGACGATGGTGGATAGGCTGGACAAAAGGCAGCGCAACCATCAGACCAAGCAGGCAGAGTGTCAGGCGCAGTGCGGGGGAAGTGGGTGACATGGCTGGCCGGGATGGTTCAGGATTCAGATTGTGTGACAGGCAGTTTACGGACTGCAGTCGCGAAGCGGCGACAAAACAAAAGCCCGATGGATGCCGCTAGTCGGAATCCGTCGGGCTTCTGGGTTGAGCTGAACAAAACACCGGCCGGGGTGTTTTCTGGTGGGTTATTCTGCCAGCGTCTGTTCCAGCAGTTCGCACATCAAAGGCAGTTCGCGCGGCAGGCGGGATTTCAATTTTTCGAACCATTCGGCATGCAGTGCCAGTTCGGCTTGCCAGGCGGCGTTATCGATACGCGTGAGTTCTTCGAACTGCTCGCGGGTCATGCCGCTGAAGTCGGTCCAGTCGATGTCTTCAAAGCGCGGCATCCAGCCCAGTGCGGTTTCCTTGGCGGCGGCACGGCCCTTGACGCGTTCAACGATCCATTTCAGCACGCGCATGTTGTCGCCAAAGCCCGGCCAGATGAATTCGCCGTTGTCGTTCTGGCGGAACCAGTTGACGGTGAACACGTGTGGCAATTCCTTGACCTTGTCATTGCGTCCCATGTGCAGCCAGTGCTTGAAGTAGTCACCCATGTGGTAACCACAGAATGGCAGCATGGCAAAAGGATCGCGGCGGATCACGCCCATCTCGCCGGTCGCGGCGGCGGTGGTTTCCGAACCCAGGGTGGCGGCCATGTAGACGCCGAAGTTCCAGTTGAAGGCTTCATAGACCAGCGGCACGGTGGTCGAGCGGCGGCCACCGAAGATGAAGGCCGAGATCGGCACACCGGCGGGATTTTCCCAATCCTTGTCGATCGAGGGGCATTGGTTGGCCGGCGCGGTGAAGCGGGCATTCGGGTGAGCGGCCTTGCGACCGCTGCTGGCGGCAATTTCCGGCGTCCAGTCCTGGCCTTGCCAGTCGATCAGATGCGCGGGTGCCTGCTTGGTCATGCCTTCCCACCAGACGTCGCCGTCATCAGTCAGGGCCACGTTGGTGAAAATGACGTTTTCCTGCAGCGTCGCCATGGCGTTGAAGTTGGTCTTTTCCGACGTGCCCGGGGCCACACCGAAATAACCGGCTTCTGGGTTGATGGCGTAGAGGCGGCCATCCGGGCCGGGCTTGATCCAGGCAATGTCATCGCCGACGGTGGTTATTTTCCAGCCATCGAAGCTCTTGGGCGGAATCAACATGGCGAAGTTGGTCTTGCCACAGGCCGAAGGGAAGGCGGCGGCGACGTAGTTCTTTTCACCTTCGGGTGATTCAACACCGAGAATCAGCATGTGCTCGGCCAGCCAGCCTTCGTCACGCGCCATGGTCGAAGCAATGCGCAGGGCAAAGCATTTCTTGCCAAGCAGGGCGTTGCCGCCGTAACCTGAACCATATGACCAGATTTCGCGGGTTTCGGGGAAATGCACGATGTATTTGGTGGGGTTGCAGGGCCAGCGCACGTCCTGCTGGCCGGCTTCCAGCGGCGCGCCGATGGAATGCAGACAGGGCACGAAATGGCCATCGCTGCCCAGTTGGTCGATCACGGCACGACCCATGCGGGTCATGATGCGCATGTTGATGGCGACATAGGCGCTGTCGGAAATTTCCACACCGATGTGGGCGATGGGCGAGCCGATCGGCCCCATCGAGAAGGGAATCACGTACATGGTGCGGCCGCGCATACTGCCCTTGAACAGGCCGGTGAGCTTGTCCTTCATCTTGGCCGGGTCTTCCCAGTTGTTGTTGGGGCCGGCGTCTTCCTTGTTGGCCGAGCAGATGTAGGTGCGGTCTTCAACGCGCGCCACATCGGAAGGATCGGAGCAGGCGAGGAAGGAATTGGGCCGTTTGGCCGGGTTGAGGCGAATCATTTTGCCGGCATCGACCAGCAGGTTGCACAGACGATCGTATTCTTCCTGCGAGCCATCACACCAGACGATCTGATCCGGCTGAGTGAGGGCGGCGACTTCGGTGACCCAGGCCTTGAGCTTGGTGTTGCGAACGTAATCAGGTGCTGCTTGAGTCATGCGGAACTCTCCAGAATTGATGGTGGGAAAGTACCTGAAAGTCGATCGATCATGCGGGGTGGGAGATCGGTGGGCTTCCAGCTTTTCGTGCGGTAGGGGGTGTGCCCCGGCACAAAAGGGGTGGAGGCAAATACTTAATTTGTCTGCTGAACCCGTAAGCGCGGGATTCTCGCATTTCCCTGTGTAAAGATCAAGTTAGCCAGTCTGACGGCATGTTTTTTTTGCCCTGTTTCTGGGGATTTCTGAGTTTTGCTCGTATTGAAATTTGCGTGCGGATGGTCGGCAAACAAATGCGCTCAGCAAGCCGGAAGAATGGCGCATGGAAGGGCTGATCTGGCGTTGTGCGCAAGAAGACAGGCGTTCTGCACTCTGTTTTTCAAGCAGAGTTTTGCCCGTCACTATAGAATGTGCGCCTGGTTCCGGCGCTGCCCGATTGCGTTGCTGCAGCGTCAAAACAACGGATTTTCAGCAAGCTTGACTGTGCAAGAACTTAAATAGCGGGTAACTCACAATGGACGAAAGATTTCGCGCCGCAGCCCTTGAATATCATCTTCAGCCCAAACCCGGCAAGATTGCGGTCACGCCAATCAAATCGATGTTGAATCCACAGGATCTGGCGTTGGCCTATTCGCCAGGCGTTGCCGTGCCCTGTGAAGAAATCCAGAAAGACCCGGCCAATGCCGAAAAATACACGGCGCGCGGCAATCTGGTGGCGGTCATCACCAACGGTACGGCGGTGCTGGGTCTGGGCAATATTGGTCCGCTGGCCGGCAAGCCGGTGATGGAAGGCAAGGGCGTCCTGTTCAAGAAGTTCGCCGGCATCGATGTGTTCGATATCGAAATCAACGAGAACGATCCGGACAAACTGGTCGATATCATTGCCTCCTTGGAGCCAACTTTTGGTGGCATCAATCTTGAAGACATCAAGGCGCCGGAATGTTTCTATATTGAGAAAAAATTGCGTGAACGCCTGAAGATTCCGGTGTTTCATGACGATCAGCATGGCACGGCAATCATCGCGGCGGCGGCCGTGCTCAATGGGTTGCGGCTGGTCGGCAAGCAGATCGATCAGATCAAGGTGGCCTGTTCGGGCGCGGGGGCGGCGGCGATTGCCTGTCTCGATCTGCTGGTCAGCCTGGGCGTGAAGATCGAGCATGTCCATGCAGTGGACAGCAAGGGGGTGGTCTATCGGGGCCGCGAGCAGAACATGGATCCTTCCAAGGCGCGTTATGCGCAGGATACGACGGCGCGCACGCTGGGTGACATTGTGCGTGATGCCGATGTGTTCCTGGGTCTCTCTGCCCCGGGCGTGCTCAAGCCGGAAATGCTGGAAACCATGGCCAGGGATCCCATCGTGCTGGCGATGGCCAATCCGATTCCCGAAATCCTGCCGGAAGTGGCCAAGGCCACGCGGCCTGATGTCATCATCGGTACGGGCCGTTCGGATTATCCGAATCAGGTGAATAACGCGTTGTGCTTTCCCTATATGTTCCGTGGCGCACTGGATGTCGGTGCGACCACCATCAACGAGGAAATGAAAGTTGCAGCGGTGATGGCGATTGCCGATCTGGCCCATGCTGAACAGCCGGATGTGTCGTCCGGCGCTTATGGTCGAGTGGATCTGAGCTTCGGCCCGGATTACCTGATTCCTATGCCCTTTGATCCGCGGCTGGTGATGAAAGTCCCGCCGGCTGTGGCGCAGGCGGCGATGATTTCCGGCGTGGCGACGCGTCCGTTGGCCGACATTGAACACTATCGCACCCAGATGTCAGATTTTGTCTATCACTCCGGACTGCAGATGCGGCCAGTATTTACGGCCGCCAAGAAAAATCCCAAACGCATTGTTTTCTGTGAGGGTGAAGATGAGCGTGTGCTGCGCGCCGTACAGACTGTGGTCGATGAAGGGCTGGCCAAGCCCATCCTGATCGGTCGGCCGGAAGTGGTCGAGGCGCGTATCGCCAAATTTGGCTTGCGTCTCAAGGCGGGTGAGAATTTCGGTCTGGTCAATCCGGATTCCGATCCGCGTTACCGGGATTTCTGGATGGAATACCATGAAATCATGCAGCGCAAGGGTGTCAGCGTTGAATATGCCAAACGCGAAGCGCGGCGGCGGACGACCCTGATCGGCTCGCTGATGGTCAGGAAAGGGCACGCTGACGGCATGGTCTGCGGCACCTACGGCACGCACCAACAGCATTTGCGCTATATCAGCAATGTCATCGGCCTGCGCGAGGGCGTTGATAATTTTTACGCCATGAACATGCTGATCCTGCCTGATCGCACCCTGTTCATCGGCGATTCCTACGTGAATTACGATCCAACCGCCGAGCAGCTGGCCGAGATGACCATACTCGCTGCTGATGTCGTGCAACGCTTTGGCCTGACGCCGAAAGTCGCCCTGCTGTCGCATTCCAGTTTTGGGTCGGAAGACACGCCCACCGCACTGAAGATGCGCGCCACCCTCAAGTTGTTGCAGCAGGTGGCGCCCCAACTGGAGGTGGAAGGCGAAATGCATGGCGATGCCGCACTTTCGGCAGAAATCCGCAACCAGATTTTTCCGAACTCCCGTCTGACCGGGCAGGCCAATCTGTTGGTGATGCCCACGCTGGATGCCGCGAACATCGCCTTCAGTCTGCTGAAAACCGCTTCCGGCGATGGCTTGACGGTCGGCCCGCTGTTGCTGGGAGCGGCCAAGCCCGTGCAGATACTGACGCCCACGGCGACTGTACGGCGCATCGTCAATGTCACGGCTCTGCTTTCCGTCGAGGCGGCAACGCAGCGCCTGCGCTGACGGACATTCGTCACTGATCAGGCTCATGCCCGCGCCCCGCTCAAAAACTGCGCTGGTATTGACCGGAGGCGGTGCCCGGGCGGCCTATCAGGTTGGCGTGCTGTCCGCCATCAGTGAGTTGCTGCCGGATTCCAAACAGAATCCGTTTCCGATTCTTTGCGGCACGTCTGCGGGTGCCATCAATGCAGCGTCCCTGGCAACCCAGGCAGAAGATTTCGGTTTTGCCGTGAGCCGGCTGCGGGCGATTTGGGAAAACTTTCATGTTCGCCAGGTTTATCGCGCGGATACTCTGGGAATTTCTCTGACGGGTATGCGCTGGCTGGGCTCTTTGATGGGCGGCTGGCTGGTCAAACAGGTACCACGTTCCCTGCTCGACAATACGCCGCTGCGTGAATTGCTGCTGCAATATCTGAATTTCGATCGCATTGATTCGGCGATTGCCAGTGGGGCGTTGCATTCGGTGAGCATTACTTGTTCCGGTTATGGTTCGGGGCAGAGCGTCAGTTTTTTCGAGGGCGGTCATGAACTTGAAAACTGGCATCGCTCGCAACGCTTTGGCGTGCATACCCGATTGAACGTCAATCATCTGATGGCATCGAGTGCGATCCCGTTCATTTTTCCGGCGGTACGCATCAACCGTGAATATTTTGGCGATGGTTCGATGCGTCAGGTTGCTCCCATCTCGCCGGCGATTCATCTGGGTGCCGACAAGATATTGGTGATCGGCGCCGGGCAGCGCAATACCGGTGAAAGTTATCGCGAGCAGGGGTCGCGTTATCCTTCGCTGGCGCAGATTGCCGGACATGCGTTGTCGAGTATTTTTCTTGATAGCCTGTCTGTGGATCTTGAACGTCTGATGCGCATCAACCGCACGCTCAACCTGATTCCGGAAGCGGTGCGCCGTGAGCAGGGGCTGCCCCTGCGTCCAGTCGAAGCGTTGGAAATTTCACCTTCCAAGCGCATCGATCATATTGCCGCCCGCCACGTGCGCAGCCTGCCGTGGGCACTGCGCGCCCTGCTTGGTAATATCGGTGCATTGAACCGGCGTGGCGGCGCGCTGGCCAGCTATCTGCTGTTCGAGTCCTGCTATACCCAGGCGCTGATTGAACTGGGTTATCACGATGCGCGGGAACGCAGTGACGAATTACGGGTTTTTCTGGATATCGCATAGCCGGCGGCGGCTGGCTGCCCGGTGATTTTGTTGTACTGTTGCACAGGAGAGGAGCTCATGGACAAGCCAGTTTTTCGGTGCTGGACGCGGTTTGCGGGAGCGTTGTTGTGCGTCGGCAGCCTGGTCGGCGCGGCGCTGTCTGCGGTTGCGGCTGACAGCACGACCGATGCCACTGCAGCGGCCAGTCGTCGGGCTGCACCCGCTGCGCCGGCCATGCCGCTGCCAGTGGTCGCTGCGCCCGGCAAGGCGCAGAGCACGGCAGATCACAGCAAGTTCAAGGCATTGCAGGGGCCGTTCAAAACCGGGCCGGAGGTGACTCAGGCCTGCCTGAGCTGCCATAACGAAGCGGCTCATCAGGTGATGCAAAGCGTGCATTGGACCTGGCAGGCGGTCAATCCGCTGACCGGCAGGACGCTGGGCAAGCGCCATGCGGCCAATAATTTCTGCGGCTCGCCGCTGTCCAACGAGCCGCGCTGCACCAGTTGCCACGCCGGTTATGGCTGGGAAGACAAAAATTACGATTTCACCAAAGAGAGCAATGTCGATTGCCTGGTCTGCCACGACACTACGGCGACCTATCGCAAATATCCGACCGATGCCGGCCATCCGTTGTACGCGCCGCGTGAGACGGCCAAGGGCAGCGGCCAGTTCGAGCTGCCGCCCGATCTGGTGAACGTCGCTCAGTCGGTGGGCAAGTCAAGCCGGCACAACTGCGGTGCCTGTCACTTCAATGGCGGGGGCGGCGATGCGGTCAAGCATGGCGATCTGGATTCTTCGCTGCTTCATCCGGCGCTGGCGCTCGATGTGCATATGTCGCCGCAGGGGGGCAATCTCAGTTGCGCGGATTGCCACAATTTCAATGCCCACCAGCCTGCCGGCAGCCGCTACGCCACGCTGGCCAGGGATGTGCTGGGCAAGGACATGAAACACGAGGATCACACGCGGGCCAGCTGCGAATCCTGCCATGATCTGCAACCGCATCAACAGACCCGGCTCAATCAGCACGTCAAGCGCATTGCCTGTCAGACCTGCCATATTCCCGAGTTCGCCCGGGGTGGCATCGGCACCAAGACCCTGTGGGATTGGTCGACGGCCGGCCGGCGTGATGCCAATGGCCAGGCGCTGTTCATCAAGGATGAGCGAGGTCGGTTGATCTATTCGGCGGAAAAAGGTGATTTTGCCTACGGCGAGAACGTGCGACCGAGCTATAAGTGGTACAACGGCGTGGTGCACCAGGTGGTGATCGACGACAAGATCGACGATAGCCGGATTCTTGAATTGAACCGGGTGGAAGGTTCGGCCAAGGACCCGCAGGCGCGCATCTGGCCGTTCAAGGTCATGGTCGGCAAACAGCCTTATGACCCGGTGAACAAGACGCTGGTGGTCAATCATGTGTATGGCAAGGATGACACGGCTTTCTGGGGAAATTATGACTACGCGAAATCCATCCGCGCCGGCATGGATTACGCCGGGCTGCCCTACAGCGGTCAATATGATTTCATCGAAACACGCATGAACTGGTTCATCACCCACATGGTCGCGCCCAAGGCGGAAGCCTTGCAGTGTCAGGACTGCCATACCCGTGCCAGCGATGGTCGACTGCATGAAATCACCGATCTCTATCTGCCGGGACGGGATCGTCAGCCGTGGCTGGATCGCCTGGGGGCCCTGCTGGTCATCGGCGTCATTCTGGCCAGCAGCCTCCATGGTCTGCTGCGCATCATCAGCCGGCGCAGAAGGAGCAAGGCATGAGCACACAGGCAAAGAATGCAGGAAATGCAGGAAATGCAAGAAATGCCGGGCCGGGGCGCGTCTATCTTTACAAGCGCTACGAGCGCTTCTGGCACTGGTCGCAAGCCGTGTTGATCGGCCTGATGATGCTCACTGGTTTTGAGGTGCATGGCAGCTATGCGCTGCTGGGCTACGGCCAGGCGGTGAGCTGGCACACGGCCTGCGCCTGGGCCTTGCTGGTGCTGTGGGCCTTCACCATTTTCTGGCAATTCACCACTGGCGAATGGCGGCAATACCGGCCCTCACTGCACAACGTGGTGGGCATGGCGCGTTATTACACCATCGGCATTTTCAAGGAGGTGCCCCATCCGTTTCGCCCGAGCACGCAGCAAAAACACAATCCCCTGCAACGGCTGACCTACCTGCTGTTGCTGGCCTGCATTCTGCCGCTGATCTGGGCTTCCGGTCTGCTCTATCTGTTTTATGCCGATTGGCCACAACTGGGTCTGGCGCCTTGGCTGACGCTGGAAGGCGTGGCGCTGGCGCATACCGTGGGCGCCTATCTGATCGTCGCTTTCTTCTTCGCCCACGTCTATCTGACCACCACGGGCCATACCGTGTTCTCGCACATCAAGGCCATGCTCACCGGCTGGGAAGAGCTTCACTAGCGCAAGCTGCGCCTCAGGCCAGCAAAAGCTGACATCCGCCCGCCGCACAGCGGGGCTTTTTATGCCTGGGGACAGCACTTGTTTACGGAGCAATTTGCAAACTGCGGCTAAGTAGACTAGGCGGCCTGCCGCCGCCTGGGTTGTTGTCAATGTAGCGCACGGTCATCGTGCCCGCACTGGCCGCCGTGGTCAGAACAAAGCGCCCTGGCGTAGTCTCTGGTAAATAGACCGTGTTAGGTATGCATGGGGTGGGGCTGCACAAAAGCTCCACCGCAGTTTGATGAGATCCCGCCAAATCGGGGTCTATCAGCTCTATACGAATAAAAGGAGCCAAGGCCGATGGCGGCTGCGTTAAGTTAATACGCCCTAATACACCACTTTGGCTAGAGAAAGGATCGTCCCCGCCAATCGCCGCCACCCGCCAACCTTCCTGGCTTTTGTGCAGCAAAAACTGGCTTTGCCCGCTATACATACCAGGCTGCAGCGCCGTACTGGACAAAAAACGCTTTTCCCAGCGTGTTTGCACTATGGCAACGTCAGGTCCGACCAAGGTTTGCGTATCGAGCAAATGCAGACGAATCTGCGTAAACCGACGCTGGTCTTGTGTGATGCCATCTAAAAAACGCTGATAGCCCAGCATGGCGGGGTCTAGCTGCTGGCGAATTTCAGCCACATTGCCGTTTTGATAGGCGCGAATAAAGTCGTCTAAGGCCTGTTGCGCTCGCTTGGCCTCTGCCAAATCTGCCACCGCAGGCTTGGTCGAAGAGGGCGGCTGGGGCGTCGCTTGGGATACAGGCACTTGCGCCTGTACAGTCCACGGCAAGGCGACAGCGGCACAGCAAAGCAAGCAAAAAAAGGAGGAGCTGGGCTTCATTATTGAAATCTCCATTCATCAAAATGGGTAAGCCCATTGTAAGCCTGCGCTGCACTCGCGGTAATCAGCATTGGGTACGGCACTACTGGCACGCAACTGGTAGCGGCGCCCATAAAGTTTGATACTGCTGCCATTGATGAATGGGTATGAAGCATCTAGCTGCCAGCCATCTTGGTGCAAACTATCGCCAGCTTCTTGCGTCGTGCGCCCCGTTTGGTAACTTAAATTCAAGCTCCCCCACGTTTGGTGTTGCGCACTCAAGCCCCATTACAGGATATGGCTACGCAAGTTTTTGCTGTTATCCATTTGTTGTTGCTGATGATTGCCGTTGAAGTTCAGGCCTAAGCTCCAGTCCTGATCTTGCTGCCACTGTTTGCCCAGCGCCAATGTCCAGGCCTTGGTGTGGCCATTACTGTCATTGGCTGATGCATTGCGCAAACTGCTGCGGGTGTAGCCCAACGCCCCATTCCAGCTGGCTGCGTTGTAATTCAACGTGCTGCCTAAGCTTTGCTGGCGATTGCTCAAGCCGTCGGCATTTCGCCCTTGAGAGAGGCTTTGGTTCAAGAGCAAACTCCATTCAGGGTGGGCAGCGCCAAAGCGAATGGCCTGGCTTAGGGCAATCGCATTTACCCCCGAGTAGATAGGCCGAGCAAAGAAGCCCGGTAATCGGGGAGGCGCTCAGCCGTTTTGCGTTTGGATCGCAGGCTGCGTTTTGGGTATTGCTTATCCTGACGGAGCAAGGCGAGAGCGA
>JAHRWT010000012.1 GCA_019105045.1 Sterolibacterium sp. | reverse complement strand
CAGGGTAACGGCTTCATCCAGGTCGAAGGGCTTGGGCAGATACTCGAAGGCGCCGCCCTTGTAGGACTTCACCGCACTGTCGAGATCGGAGTGGGCGGTCATGATGATCACCGGCACGTGCGGATAGGCCTGCTGAACATGAGCAAGCAATTCCAGCCCGCTTTTGCCGCGCATGCGGATATCGCTGACGATCACCTTCGGCGGCCCCTCCGGCAATCGGCGCAATGCCTCATCGGCATTCTCGAAGGAAGTGACCGCGAGGCCGGCCTGGGACAGGGCTTTCTCCAATACCCAGCGGATCGACTTGTCATCGTCGATGACCCAGATCCGGTCAGATTGCGGCATGTTTCGGGACTCCTGCGGCAGGATCGGCAACGGGTTCGACATGTTCGACATGTTCAGCAGGCTCAACAGACTCAACGGGATCAAAGGGAATCAGTATCCTGAAAACCGTGCGGCCGGGCCGGCTGTCGCACTCGATCAATCCGCCATGTTGCTGGATGATGGACTGCGCGATGGGCAGCCCCAGACCCGTGCCCTGGGAACGCCCCGTCACCATCGGATAGAACAGCGTTTCGCGCAGTTCCTCGCCGATGCCCGGACCATTGTCTTCCACCTCGACCAGGCAGACCAGACGATGGCACTGCGCGCCGATAGTCAACTGGCGCAGCACGCGCGAACGGATCACGATCCGCGGCCTGTCCTTGCTGTCCTTGTCCTGACTGCCACGGGCGTCTGCCATGGCCGGGTCCATCAGCGACTGGGCAGCATTGCGCAGGATGTTGAGCACGACCTGGATCAGCTGATCCAGATCGCCCCACAACTCGGGCAGGCTGGGATCGTAATCGCGCTCGATCACCAGGGCATCGCCCAGCTCGGCCTGCTGGATCATGCGCACGCGCTCCAGCACCTGATGAATGTTGATGCGCCGGAAATCGGGAAGCTTGCGCGGCCCCAGCATCCGATCGACCAGATTGCGCAAACGCTCGGTCTCGCTGATGATGACGTCGATGTATTCCTGCAATCCAGGATCCTTCAACTCGCGCGCCAGCAGTTGAACCGCGCCACGGATTCCACCGAGCGGATTCTTGACTTCATGCGCCACGCCGCGCACCAGCGCGCGCGTCGCCTGATTGGCGGCAAACAGGCTGCCTTCGCGGCTGATGCGCAACAGGCGATCCAGCGGTTGCAGTTCCATCAGAAGCTGCGTGGCGCAGTTCGCCCTGCCGCCATCGCCCAAGGGCGTGATGGTGTAATCCACCCGGATGACATGATCGCTGCCCGGAGGACACAAGCGCGCTTCGCGCCGCGTATAGGCATGCTGGCCGATCTGGGCGTTGCGCAGATCGGCCGGCGCCCAGTCTTCCGCTTCGAAAAACGGCCCCATCGGCTGCCCGATCAGATGGACCACGCTGGTGGCAAGCAATTGCTCGGCCGCAGGGTTGGCATGGCAGACGCGCAACTGGTCGTCCAGCAATACGACGGACGTCGTCAGGTGTTCCAGCAGAAAGTCGCCGATCTCACCGCTGCCGGCGATGCCATGCTGCAAATACGCCGCGCCCACAGCGATCTCCCCTCTCCCTAACGTTCATGTGCAGAAAGCCGACACCCCGTGCCATGAAAGAACGCCCATGAGCTTGCCCCTCACCCCTGACCCCGCCCCCAGGCGGGGCACTGTCTGGCTCGCTGCGCTCGTCTATTTGCCACGACATGGAATGGTTCTTTCACCCTAAATTCGGCGCACCCTGCGCGCATCACCTACCGGAAGCCGAAATTCCCGCCGCAAAGACTCGGCAGAGGCAAACAGCGGATGGCAGGCAAGGTGCGACGCCCGGTCGCGACACACGACACACTTCGGATAACAAACTGAAAAACTTCAGAGGCTATAGTACATGTCGAACTCGGCCGGGTGAACTGCCTGGCGCAGACGCGTGACTTCACCCATCTTGGTTTCCACGTAGGCTGCCAGCATGTCCTCGCTGAATACGCCGCCTTCCAGCAGAAACTGCTTGTCGGCCATCAGGACATCGAGCGCCTGATCGAGGCTGTGCGCCACGCGCGGCACGTTGGCCGAGACTTCGGGCGGCAGATCGTAGAGATTCTTGTCCATGGCCTCGCCGGGATGGATCTTGTTGCGGATGCCGTCCAGACCAGCCATCAGCAGCGCGGCGAAGGTCAGATAGGGATTGGCCGTCGGATCGGGGAAGCGGGTCTCGATGCGGCGCGCCTTGGGGCTGCTGACCCATGGGATGCGGATCGAAGCCGAGCGGTTGCTGGCCGAATAGGCCAGCATCACCGGCGCCTCGAAGCCCGGCACCAGGCGCTTGTAGGAGTTCGTTCCCGGATTGGTGATGGCATTCAGCGCCCGCGCATGCTTGATGATGCCGCCGATGTAATACAGGGCCAGATCCGACAGCCCGGCATAACCGTTGCCGGCAAACAGGTTCTGCCCGTCTTTCGCCAGCGACTGGTGCACGTGCATGCCCGAGCCATTGTCGCCCACCAGCGGCTTGGCCATGAAAGTGGCCGTTCTGCCGTGCTCATGCGCCACGTTGTGCACGCAATATTTCAGGATCTGCACTTCATCGGCCTTCTTCACCAGCGTGTTGAAAGGCACGCCGATTTCGCACTGGCCGGCCGTCGCCACTTCATGATGATGCACTTCGATGCCCAGGCCCATGGATTCCATGGCGGTACACATGGCGGCGCGCAGATTGTGCAGGGAATCGACCGGCGGCACGGGAAAGTAGCCGCCCTTCACCCGCGGACGATGGCCCGAATTGCGTCCATCCTGCATCTCGTTGGTGGTCCAGGCGCCTTCTTCCGAATGGATGGCAAAGCTCACGCCCTGCATTTCGGTTTTCCACTGCACCGAATCGAACACGAAAAATTCCGGTTCCGGGCCAAAGTAGGCGGTGTCCGCAATGCCGGTGGATTTCAGGTACAGCTCGGCACGCCGCGCAATCGAACGCGGATCGCGGCCATAGCCTTGCATGGTGGCCGGTTCGAGAATGTCGCAGCGCACGATCACCGTGGACTCATCGGCAAACGGATCGATGACGGCGGTACTGTCATCCGGCATCAAAACCATGTCGGAAGCCTCGATGCCCTTCCAGCCATGAATCGACGAACCGTCGAACATCTTGCCGCTTTCAAAGGCATCCTCGCCCATGGTGTGCGCGGGGAAAGTGACGTGCTGCTCCTTGCCCAGCGTATCGGTAAAGCGCAGATCCACCCAGCGTGCCTGGGTTTCCTTGATCAGTGATTGGGTCTTCAAAGACATTTTGATCGCTCCTGTACATTAAGAGAAAGACAACAGGCAAGCATCTAGCAAGATACAGTCCACAACAAATAATCACATTGAAAACAATGCGTTAACAAACAAACAAGTGTATTGCCAAACAAATCCCGCAAACGGCAATCCGTCTCCGACTCATAACGGTGCATAACGGTGCAAACCCACGCTGGATTGCACCAATACGGCGCAGCCTGCCGGCGTCGATTTGATCTGCGAATTCATGTGCACCATGTCATGTGCACCATGTGCACGCACTCGCGCACCACAGGCGCATTGCCGTGCGAGAATCGGCCTGTTCAGTCACTGATCAGGAGGAGCCCGCCATGCAACTGACTTCAACCACCTTTGTTCACGAAGGCGCCATTCCCATGCCCTATACCTGCGAGGGCCAGGATATTTCTCCGCAACTGGCCTGGTCGGAAGTGCCGGCCGGGACGCAATCGCTGGTGCTGATCGTCGACGACCCGGACGCACCCGATCCGGCCGCGCCGAAAATGACCTGGGTGCATTGGGTGCTCTACAACATCCCGCCCACGGTGAGCGAACTGCCCGCAGCCATTGCCCCGGCCAACCTGCCGGCAGGCACGCAAGAAGGCATCAACGACTGGGAGCGCACCGGTTACGGCGGCCCCTGCCCGCCGATCGGCGTGCATCGCTACTATCACAAGCTGTATGCACTCGATACCGTGCTGCCTGATCTGGGCCAGCCGACCAAAGCCAGGCTGGAAGCGGCGCTGGAGGGGCATGTTCTGGCGCAGGCCGTGCTGATGGGGACTTACATCAAGCAAAAGAAATAACTACTTCATCGCCTGCTCCCGCTCATGCTGCTGGATTGAACAATGCCCACCGCCAAATCCAAAACGCTGTCGCAAGCGATACTGGGTGCTGCCAGCTTGCGCAAAATCGAGCAGCAGCACCAGCACGCCGAGCCACCGCTGATGGAGCGCGCCGGGCAGGCCGCCGCTCAGCTCGCCCTGCGCCTGCTGGCCAACCGCCCCAAACTGCTCGCGCCGCTGATCATCGCCGGCCCGGGCAATAACGGCGGCGATGCGTTTGTTGTGGCCCGTGTCCTGCGCCAGGCCGGCTTTGCGCCCGTCGTGGTGTTCATCGGCGAAGCCGGCAAGCTGCCGGCCGACGCGCGCAAAGCCTACGATCTGTGGATCGCCGCCGGGGGCGGCACGCTGGATGCCTTGCCGGCGGATGAGGCGAGCTATGCCCTGGTCATCGATGGTCTGTTCGGCATCGGCCTGACGCGCGAATTGACCGATGCGCACGCCGCACTGGTCAGGCGTATCAATACCTTTGACTGCCCGCTGCTGGCGCTCGACATTCCCAGCGGCCTCGACGCCGCCACGGGGCGCGTGCTGGGCGTCGCCATAAAGGCAACGCATACACTGAGTTTCATTGCGCTCAAGCCCGGCTTGCTGACGCTGGACGGCCCGGACCATTGCGGCGAAATCAGCCTGAATGATCTGGGGCTGGGCAACAGCATTGCCAGCTGCGCAGGCGCAGGCAACGAACACTGCGACTGCGGCCAGACCATCAGCGTGGAGCGCTTCAGCCCGCAGTTGCAGCCGCGTCGGCGCAACGCTCACAAAGGCAGTTACGGCAGCGTCGGCATCATTGGCGGCGCCGCCGGCATGGCCGGCGCGGCGCTGCTCGCCGGACGCGCCGCGCTGGCGCTCGGTAGCGGCCGGGTGTATGTCGGCATGCTGGAGCGTCTCGAACTCGATCCACAGCAGCCGGAACTGATGCTGCGTGCGGCAGATGAGGTTTTCGGATTGGCCGACTGCCTGGCCATCGGCCCCGGCCTGGGGCAATCCGGCAGTGCGCTGTCGCTGCTGACGCAGGCAATCAACGGCGCGCTTCCCTTGCTGCTCGATGCCGACGCCCTGAATTTGTGCGCGGCTCACCGCCATCTGCTGGACAAGCTCGCCCACCGCGCCGCACCCGTCGTGCTCACGCCGCACCCTGCCGAAGCCGCGCGTCTGCTGCAAACGGACACCACCCACATCCAGGCCGATCGCCTCGCCGCCGCCCGGCAGCTGGCCCAGCGCTGCCATGCTGCCGTCGTGTTGAAAGGCTGTGGCAGCATCATCGCCCTGCCCGCTGCGGCTGGCGGGCGCTGGTACATCAACACCACAGGCAACCCCGGCCTGGCGACTGCCGGCAGTGGCGACGTGCTCAGCGGCATGATCATCGCCCTGATGGCGCAAGGCTGGCCAGCCACGGAAGCCTTGCTCGCCGCGGTGCATCTGCACGGCGCAGCCGCCGACGCCTGCGTGGCCGAAGGCCTCGGCCCGATCGGCCTGACCGCCAGCGAATTGATTCCCCAGACGCGCAGCCTGCTGAATCGCTGGGTGATTGCAGCTGCGGGAGGCGCCACCACACCGCTCAAGCTGCTGCAAACGCCATAACACCGCACAACCCACGCGCCACGCGCCTTGCGCCTTGCGCTGCTGTCGCAATGCTAAAATCTGTGGCCTCCACTCATTGATTGCCCACCCTGCCATGGATATCCAACTCGCCGCCGAAATCGAACGCAATGTGCTCGCCGCCCTGGCCGAAGATATTGGCAGTGGCGATCTGACCGCCATGCTGATCCCTGCCGGCCAGCCCAGCCGTGGTCTGGTGATTACCCGGGAAGACGCGGTGCTGTGCGGTACGGCCTGGTTCGATGCCTGTTTCCAGCGGCTGGATCCGGCTTCCCGCATTCAATGGCATGCCCGCGATGGCGAGCGCGTTACCGCCGGCCAGACACTCTGTGAAATTTCTGCCGAGGCGCGCGCCTTGCTGACCGCCGAGCGCACCGCGCTGAATTTTCTGCAGCTGCTTTCCGGCACGGCGACCAAAACCCGGCGCTTTGTCGATATCGTTCAAGGCACCGACTGCAGGATCGTCGATACCCGCAAGACCCTGCCCGGTCTGCGGCTGGCGCAAAAATACGCGGTGAAGACCGGCGGCGGCTGGAATCATCGGCTGGGCTTGTACGATGGCATCCTGATCAAGGAAAACCACATCATCACCGCTGGCGGCGTGGCCCATGCCCTGAGCCAGGCGCGCAAGATCGCCAACGGCCATGTCTTCATCCAGATCGAGGTCGAAACCATCGCGCAACTCGTCGAGGCGCTCGACTGCGGCGCGAAGATGCTGCTGCTCGACAACATGACGCTGGAGCAGATGCGTGAAGCCGTGGTCATCAGCGCCGGCCGCGCCGAGCTGGAGGTTTCCGGCGGCGTCAATATCGACCGCGTCCGCGCCATCGCGGAAACCGGCGTGCATCGTGTCTCCATCGGCGCGCTGACCAAGGATGTGACCGCCGTCGACCTGTCACTGCGTCACGTCGAACGCTGATTCAATTACTGCAAATACCAGTAGCGGCCATGCCTGGCGCGTTCACCCGCGACCTCAATCGTTACGCCGTGACTTGACTGGCCATTACCACCATTGCCAGTTGCTGCCTCACCGGGTTCGGCGGGTAAATCGACCGTCAACGCACCTTCGGCATCCGTCCGGCACAGTTGCGCGCCCGTTGCGCGGTAACGCGCCGCGATCTCCGGCCGTGGATGATTGAAGCGATTTCGATAACCCGCCGAAAAAATCACGGTTGACGCGCCAACCGCCTGCACAAACTCCGGTGAAGAAGATGTCGTGCTGCCGTGATGCGGCGCCAGCAGCACATCCGCCTGCAGGGCTGCAGCGTTACGCCGTATTAGATCGCGTTCGTTGGCGGTCTCTATATCGCCAGCCAGCAACACTTTTCCAGCGGCGTTACTGACTGACAAGACACAGCTCAGTGCGTTGGTTTTGCGCGGTGGATGGGCAAGCTGCGCCGCCTCGGGATGCAGAATGGCAAAGCGCACGCCATCCCAGATCCACGTCTGCCCGGCGTAACAGGGCAATGCCTTGCGTGACTGCGTGAGCAAGGCGTGACGGGCTGGCAGTGAACTCATCAACCAATCCACCGGCATCGCCTGCAGGATATCCGCCGCCCCGCCGGCATGGTCGGTATCCTGATGGCTGATGAGCAGGCCATGCAACTTGCCGACACCAGCGGCCTGTAAATACGGCACGATGACACGATTGCCGGCATTGGTCTCTGGCGTGTAGATCGGTCCGGCGTCATACAGCAGATCATGCGTCGCCGTCTGGATATGCACGGCCTGACCCTGCCCCACATCGAGCACCACCAGACGCACCGCGCCCGGCGCTGGACGCGGTGGCGTGAGCAGCAACAACGGCAACAAAGTCAGAAAACCCAGCCAGCGCGCCGGAAAACCGCGCGGCAGCAACAGCCACAGACAGCCGGCCAAGGCCAGCAGCCAGGTCCACGGACGGGGCGCATGCTGCTGCCAGGACGCCCAGGGCAGTTGCGCCAGCCAGTCAATGAAACGCATCAGCCAGTCAGTAACCCAGTAAGCCGGTTCGAGCAGAAATCCGAGCCCGGGTAAAGCGCCGAGCAGTGCCAGCGGCGTGATGACAAAGCTGACCAGAGGAATCGCCAGGGCATTGGCCAGCGGCGAAACCAGGGAGAATTGCTGGAACAGCATCAACAGCAGCGGAATGGAAGCCAGGGTGACAGCCCATTGCGCGCGGCCCCACTCCAGCAACCAATGCCCAGTCGCCAGGCGGTTGCTGCCAATATAAAAAAGCACGCCGACCGCACCAAAAGACAGCCATAAACCGGGCTTCAACACTGCCCAGGGATCCAGCACCACCACCAGCAGCAGAGCCAGCGACAACACGCGACTGGGGGCCGTCGTGCGCTGCGTCCACAGCGCCAGGGCAATCACCAGCAACATGTACAAGGTGCGTTGCGCCGGCGCCTGGTAACCGGCAATCAGGCAGTAGACCAAGGCGGCCAGAAACCCGCCCAGCACCGCCGCACGTTGCGCCGGCAGGCGTAAAACCAGACGCGGCTGACGGCGCCACAAGCCGCCCGCCAGCCCATACGCCAGACTGGCGATCATGGTCACATGCAGCCCGGAAATACTGATCAGATGCGTGATGCCGGTACGCCGAAACGACTCCCACTGGGCATGAGGTATCGCACGCTGGTCACCGATCACCAAAGCGCTCAGGATACCCGCATAGGGCCGCTCGCCCAGTCGTTGCTCGAATCGCTGACGGATCTCCGCGCGCAGACGTTCAATCAAGGTCACGGGATCCAGCACGAACGCCGCCAAGAGCTGGTTGCCCGCCGCTGGTCGCACATAACCCGTCGCCCGCACGCCGTTTTCCAGCAGCCAGGCTTCATAGTCAAAACCTTGCGGATTGATGCCGCCATGCGGGCGTTTCAGGCGCACCGTCAGCCGCCAGCGCTGGCCAGCCTGCAATTGCGGTAGCGCCTGCTCGCGCGCCTGCGGCCCCCGTCGCCAGGCGCGATACCAGGCAAGAGCCAGTTGCTGGGGGACCACCACCCGGACTCCGGCGGTCGTTTCGCTGTCTACCGACTCGACCCGGAAATTGAAGCGCACGCCATTCTCAAACGCTTGCGGCAACGCGTTGATGACGCCCACCAACTGGATATCGCGCCCCTCGTCGTCAGCCGCCAGCGCATCACTCATCCGCCACTGCGCGAGACCACCCGCCCAGCAAAAACCCAGCAGAAACGCCACGATGGGCAGCAGGGTTGCACGCCAGGCAAAGCGCTGCGGCAAAACGACAGCCACAAACCACAGCCACGCAGCCAATGCGGCAAGGTAGCCCAGCGCGACAAGAGAAGGCAAAGCCGGCTGCCACTGCAGCAGAGCAACGCCGAATACAAACCCTGAAATTGACAAACGCATAACGGCATTAGAGCAGATCTACCGTCACAACGCCTGTTCAAGAGCGGCTGATCAGCTCATGCCTGGTACATCAGAACACACAGCGCAATCCGCTATCCGCTATCCGCTCCCGCCTTCAACTCAGCTTGAAGCTGGCCACATCCCGCTGCAACTCCTCGGCCATCGACTTCAGCGTTTTTGCCGTTTTCGCCACCGAATCCACCGCTGCACTGTTGGATTCACTCATGTGGGCAATGTGCTCGACATTTTTTGCGATTTCCTGACTGGCTACCGATTGTTCCCGCAAGGCTACGGAAATCTCATTGACCATGGTCAGCAACTGGCTGGAACCTTCCTGTACCCGCGAGATTGAATCCCCCGCCTGCTGCGACAGGAGCACGCCTTCGGCAACCCGCGCGACGCCAGCTTTCATGCTCGCCACCGCCTTGCCGCTGCTGCCTTGTATGGAGCTGATCATGTTGGTGATTTCTCCAGTTTGCTGTGAAGTACGCTCCGCCAGCTTGCGTACTTCATCCGCCACAACCGCAAAACCACGCCCCTGTTCCCCCGCCCGTGCAGCTTCGATTGCCGCATTCAGCGCCAGCAAAGTGGTTTGATCGGCAATTTCACGGATCGCACCGGCAATGGCTGAAATACGCTCCGCATCCCGCCCCAGTTCTTCGATGATTTGCGCCGAATCATGTACGCTGGTTGCGATGTGCTGCATTTCGCCAACGGTACCATAAACAATACGGGAGCTTTCTTGCGAAAGCTCTCCCGACTCAACCGAAGATTGTTCCGCCCTGCCGGCATTCTCGGCAATGGTGCTGAAGCTGGCCGTCATTTCCTCGACAGCCGCCGCCATGTTCATCGCCGCATTGCTCTGCTGGTGTGACCCCTGCGCCACCGTATGTGACGAACCAGCCAGCGTCACGCTGGCATCAGTCACCTGGGCCGCAGCGTCACGCACCTTGATCAGCAAACCATTCAGGCTGGCGCCCAGCTGATTCACACTATCGGCGATCTCGACCAGCTCATCACGACTGTTCAATGTGACCCGTGTCGTCATGTCGCCGGCCGCCATGGCACGCGTTGCCGTCGACAACGAACGCACGGTCGACACGATGGAGTAATACAAACCGCTCAGCAGCCAGAACACGCACAACATCACAGCGATCGCCGTACCGACATACCAGAATCGTTGTTCTTGCAAGCGGGCGACACGCGCCTGAATCTGCGTTTCCAGTGCCGGCATCAAGGTGTCGAACCATTGTGCGTAGCCCAGATCGATGGTCGCCGTCACTTTGCCGAAATAGACTTCCGACGGGGTTGAAAACTGTTCCGCCAGTATGTCATTGTTGATCAAGCCGACGACTTCGCCTGTTGCCTTGTTGATTTCATTGCCAAAAGCATTCAATTTGTGCGCCAACTGCGGCGCCGCCTTGCTGGTCTTGGCGAGGTTATCGTTCAGCGCATCAAGAGTGCGTTGCAGCATGCTGACCTGCACCGACAGGCCAATGCGCTCCTGTTCAGTCAGTGCATGTCGCGCCAGAACTCCCGTTCCCTTGGCGCGCGCCTGTCCCAGTTGTTCGAGCATTTCGGGCATGCGCACAACCAGGCTGTCGATCAGGTAAAAAGTGTCCAGATCGGGATCGCCAGTCAGCACGCCGGCATCCGCTATCGTCACCTGATAGCGCAGCAGGCGGCCAATCAACGCGGCATGCGCCAACAAGTTTTCCGGCGCACTCAGATTCATGCCGGCTGTACGCAGTTTCTCCCAGTCCTGCTGAATGCTCGCCCAGTCATTCCCAAGAGGCAATACCGATTGCAGCCGCGTCACGGTCTGATTTGTGGCGACGACAGCCGCATCCACCTCAACCTGCTTGGCTGTCAGCTTTTCTTTCATTGCCGCATTACCCCCCAGCACGCCTGCCGAAAAGCCGCGATGCTGCTGGGTATACTGAATCTGTCGCGCCACAGGCCGCAACAACTCAAGCGCTGCCAGTTCCTTCTGCGATGCATTGAGCGTCGCTGTCAAGTTGACCACCAGGGAAACCGCCAGAAATCCGATCGCCAGACCGACAATCAGGTTGATCAACGTGAACTTGACCGGATACCTGAAACGGTTCATCAACGCTGCAGCAGGAGCAAATAATTTGGTCATGAAAATTTTTTCTATCAATTGTTCCAGCAGTGCAACAGCAGGAGAAAACAATGCGGCCATCGATCTTGCCTTCCAATCAAACCTGCCAACACAACAAACCCCAGGATCCGCCCAGACAAGCAATGGATCCAACCTTGTTCAGATTCAGACATCAGAAAAATATCAGTCTAACGCACATGGTCGCAAATACAGGGCATCTTCATGCCGCCTGCCAATCTGGTCACACCGATTCCGACCACAGGGCTGATCTGTCGTCACATCTTCACCTTTTGATTCTGGCTCAGAAAGGACGAATATATCGCACCAGCCAGCGGCTATTTTCAAAATAGCCGTTGTTTGTCCGAAGATCGCCGCCATACTGCAGAATCACCCGGCCAAAAGAACAGTTGACGCTACCCACAAGCTGGTAGCGGCGCACCAGCAGACGGTCGCTGTTGGCAATGCCATTGACCGAGGTCTCTCCACCCGCATTGATGAAGTAGCTGGCACCGATCGCATAGAACGAATTGAGGTCGTAACGCAGACTGGCCTGAGTAGAGTAAATCGGTTTCTGCTCCAAGGTATTGCTGAACTGGCCGTAATCCTTGTTTTTTCCATACCAGAACACGTCGCCGGCCACCATCACGATCAGCCGATTCCACACTGTTTGCTGATAACCCATCTGGATGTCACCAGACCAGCGGTTGCCGCCCGGATTCAAAGCACGGTATCGGTCATACGCTCCCGTAGGCGCCGTAACATAAGCCACTGTCCCAAAATAGGTCTGGGTTTCCCGATTGGCATATGGCCAGTACGCAAGATACGCGGTCAGATCCCCCACTCCCGCGACCGTGCCCACATTCGACAGCGCCCCCTTGGGCTCCGTGCGCATATCCAGCGGGATCAGCACACTCGCAAACGCGGGCTGACCATCGATCTCGAAAGTACGCCCCAGACGCATTTGAAACTGCGACGCCGAAATCCGGGCATCCGTTCGCGACTTCCGTCCATCGCGATAATAATCACCCCGTTCACTTTGCTGATAAATCAACTGAAGGTAGTTGATGCCCGCTCGTGGCGCCTGGGCTTCACCAGGCAACAAATCAATTGCATATACTGAGCGGGTGGATAGCATCCATATACATAAAGACAGGACAGACGAACGACGCATAGTTGCCCCCTGCTTTTTTTCGCCGCGTCAATATAGCATTGCCGACATGAACGCACTAACCAGCCATAAAGCCCACTTCAGACATCGCTTGCAACAATTTTTGCTAGCGATGGCGCTGGCATTCATACTCGTCGCCGGCGTCAGGTTAATCATTTCTCCCGATATTTACACCTCGCTGTATTTCATCGGTGCGTCTGTGTTGTTGTGGGCTTATCGCCTGAATCAACAGGAGAAACACCATCTTGCGGCAATCCTCA
>JAHRWT010000063.1 GCA_019105045.1 Sterolibacterium sp. | reverse complement strand
GCTGGATGCCGATGCTTCGGCGGCTACACTCCGCGCGCGCCTGCAGGAATTGCTGGGGGTGGAATTGGGCATCATCATCAGCGATAGTTTCGGCCGTCCCTGGCGCAATGGCGTCACCAACGTGGCGATCGGTGCGGCCGGTCTGCCGGCGCTGATCGACCGGCGGGGTGAACAGGACATGTTCGGTCGCACACTGGAAGTCACCCAGGTCGCCTTTGCCGATGCCATCGCAGCGGCCGCCGGCCTGGCGATGGGCGAGGGCGCCGAAGGCACGCCACTGGTGCTGGTGCGCGGTTTGCGCTGGCAGGCGGCGGCCCGCAATGCACAAAGCCTGGTCCGGCCACTCGAAGAAGACCTGTTCAGATGAACGACCGCCAGCCCCGGCCAATTCAGCGTGTCGTAGCACTTTCCGGCGGCGTCGGTGGCGCCAAGATGGCGCTGGGTCTGCAGCATGTCCTCCCCCCCGGCGAGCTGACGGTCATCGTCAATACCGGCGATGATTTCGAGCATCTGGGGCTGGCCATTTCGCCCGATCTCGATACCGCACTGTATACGCTTGCCGGCCTGGCCAATCCGGAAACCGGCTGGGGCCGGCGCGCTGAAACCTGGACGTTCATGCAGGCCATGCAAGACCTGGGCGGCGAAACCTGGTTCCGCCTCGGCGATGGCGATCTGGCCCTGCATGTGGAACGCACGCGCCGCCTCAAGATGGCGGCCAGCCTGACGGAAATCACCGCCGATCTGGCGCAGCGCCTGGGCATCCCTGCGCAGTTGCTGCCGATGACCGACGCGCCTGTGCGCACCCGGGTGACCACCGATATCGGCGAGCTGGATTTTCAGGATTACTTCGTGCGGCGGCAGTGCCAACCGCGCGTGGCCGCCCTGCGCTTTGCCGGCGCGGATGCCGCCGCGCCGACGCCCCAGGTCTGTGCCGCGCTCACCGATCCGGCGCTGGAAGCCATCATTCTCTGTCCTTCCAATCCCTACCTGAGCATCGACCCCATTCTGGCGCTGCCAGGCGTGCGCGAGCTGCTGCGGGCCAGCGGCGCGCCGGTCATCGCCATTTCACCGCTGGTCGGCGGCGCGGCAGTCAAAGGGCCGACGGCGAAAATCATGACCGAGCTGGGCATTTCCGTTTCGCCGCGGGCGGTGGCCCAGCATTATGGCGAGCTGCTCGACGGCTTTGTTCTCGATGCGCGCGATGCGGCCAGCGAAAACCAACTGACCGCCCTCGGCCTGCCGACACTGGTCACCGATACCCTGATGAAAACTCTCGACGACCGCATCCGTCTGGCGCGGGCCGTGCTCGACTACGCGCGGACACTGGGCAACCACCAAGAGAAACAGCCATGAGCTGCTGGGCCTTGGTCGCTCTCAAACAACCCGCCAGCGCCAAAGGCCGACTGGCCGAAACATTGGCAACAACCGCCCGCAGCCAATTGGTTGCGCAGATGTTTGCCGATGTGCTCAAGGCCTTGCGCAGCACGCGGCAAATCGCCGGCATTGCCGTGGTCACGGCCGATGAACTGGCCGCAGCCGAGCTTGTGCGGATTGATGACCCCGGCCTTGGCCTGAATGCCGCACTGGCCCACGGGGCGCAAGCGCTCCATGCCCGGGGCGTCGATGAACTGCTGATCCTGCACGCTGATCTGCCCCTGGCCAGCGCGGCTGAAATCGACGCGCTGATTGACGCCGGCCGCGCCCACGGGCTGGCCATTGCGCCGGACAAGTCCGGCCTGGGCACCAATGCCCTTTACCTGCCCTTGCCGGCCCCTTTCGCTTTCCGTTTTGGCCCCGACAGCTTGCGCCTGCACCTGGCCGAAGCAGCCGCCCTCCAGCGCCCCATCGCCCGCATTGAAAGCGCTGGCCTCGGCTTTGACATCGACGAGCCGCAAGATTTGCAGCACCTGCTGGCAACGGCGGGGGCGCGCTACGATTTCTTGCGTGCGGCATTGCCAGGCGCATGAGCGCAGACTGCCTGGCTGCATGGCTGCGGAGTACAGCGCCGCGCCTGCACAAAGTCACACCAGAGGCCACTGCAGCATACGCCAAGACTTGCATCAAAATATCGAACCTTATTATCATCCACGCTGTTTTCGCGTAATGCGACCGGCCAGAAACCCAGCTTCCATGCCGTGTACAAACAACAATCGCGCGACAAAACAGGAGCGAGCATGAAATATACAGGGCAGCGAAAAGGCCCAACCAATCACCTGGTCGGCTTTGGCATCGTCGTGCTGCTGCATGTGGTGACCGCCTATGCCCTGATGTCGGGCCTGGCGCGCAAGGTGGTTGAAGTGGTGAAGGCACCGATCGAAACCAAGATCATCGAGGAAACCCAGAAAACGCCCGAGGTTGACGAACCGCCACCGCCGCCACCCAAACTGGCGCCGCCACCGCCACCCTACATTCCGCCGCCGGAAGTGAATATCGCCGTGCAGCCAACCACTGCGCCAAGCAACGCAATTACCGTGGTGACCACCGAAAAACCCAAGGAAGCGCCGCCGCCACCGCAGCCAGCCGCACCGCCCAAGCCTGCCGTGCGCACGGCACCGGTGATCGACGCCGCACGCTCCTGCGAAAAACCCGAATATCCGGCAGCCTCCAAGCGCATGGAAGAAGAAGGCACGGTCACGCTGAACTTCCTGATCGATGTCGATGGCAAGGTGATCGACAGCCGGGTCGAAAAATCCAGCGGCTACGCGCGACTAGACCAGGCCGCGCGGACAGCACTTGGCAAGTGCAAGTTCAAGCCCGGCACGGTCGATGGCAAGCCGGAGCAGAGCTGGGCCAGCATCAAGTACACTTGGCAACTCGAAGACTGGTAACCGCCCTGCCTCCTTTCGTCCATTGCCCATGACGCACCGCCCCTGACAGATCGTTCCCATTCACCCCATCCCCCACGTCCTCACAGCATTCACACATCAAACATCCACATCAGCAATCAGCAATCAGCCGATCGTGGAACCGAACGCAACGGAGAAACCATGGCCATCAAAAAATATCTGACCTCCCTGTCCATCATCCTCCTGCTCGCCGGTGGGCCTGTGGCAACGCTGCTGCCTGCCCCGGTACATGCCCAGGAAGCCACGACCACCGAGGACAGCGCGACTGAAAACCAGACCGCTACCATCGAGGACAGCGCCCCGGCGGCAGCACCGCTGTCTGCCAGCGCCCCCGATCATGAAGTGGTTGATAACCCCTATGGCATCGACGCACTGTGGCAGCAGGGAGACTTCGTTTCACGCGGCACGCTGATCATCCTGCTGATCATGTCCTTCGGTTCCTGGTACATCCTGGCGATCAAGCTCTTTGAACAGCACAAGCTGCGCAGCCAGGCCAAGCACATGCAGGAAACCTTCTGGTCTGCCACGTCCATCGACCAGGGTATCGCCGGCCTGAGCCAGGAAGGCCCTTTCCGCTACATTGCCACGACGACCACGGAAGCTGTCGCCCGATACCAGCAATCCGGCAGCCAGGAAGTCGACCTGAACTCCTGGATCATCATGACCGTCCAGCGTGCTGTTGATTCGGTACAGGCCCGGATGCAGGACGGTCTCTCCTTCCTCGCCACAGTCGGCTCGACTGCGCCGTTCGTCGGTCTGTTCGGTACGGTCTGGGGCATCTATCACGCATTGACGGCCATCGGCATTTCCGGTCAGGCATCGATCGACAAGGTGGCCGGCCCGGTGGGTGAAGCGCTGATCATGACCGCCATCGGTCTGGCCGTGGCCGTGCCGGCAGTGCTCTCCTACAACTGGCTGGTGCGCCGCAACAAGCTGGTGATGGAAGACATCCGTGGCTTCAGCAGCGAGCTGCACGCCGCCCTGCTGTTGCGCAGCAAAAACGGAGCCTGAACATGGCCGCCGCCCGCAAGGCCACCATGCTGCCGGGCTTCAACGTCGCCGGCGACGAGGACGAGGCGATCTCGACGATCAACACCACGCCGCTGGTCGACGTCATGCTGGTGCTGCTGATCATCTTCCTCATCACCATTCCGGTGGTGGTGCATACCGTCCCGGTCGAACTGCCCCAGGAAACCAACCAGCCCACGCAGACCAAGCCGGAGAACATCATCCTCTCGGTAACCCGCGATGGCGATGTTTACTGGAACCTGAAGGAAGTCAGCGACACGGAAGACCTGGTCAACCGGCTCAAGGAAGTCGCCGTGATGGTGCCGCAGCCCGAAGTGCATATCCGTGGCGACCAGGACGGCCGCTATGAATCCGTGGGCAAGGTCGTGTTTGCCTGCCAGCGCGCCGGCATCCAGAAAATCGCCTTCATCACCGAACCGCCGGCACGCGGCGGCTGAAACAGGACACACATCATGGCCATGAATTTAGGTACGGGAAGCGGCTCGGGTGATCCCGAAGAAATGGTGGATATCAACACCACGCCGCTGATCGACGTGATGCTGGTATTGCTGATCATGCTGATCATCACCATCCCCATCCAGACACATGCCGTCAAGATGAACATGCCAACCGGCAAGCCGCCGGTCAACAACCTCGAACCTGTCGTGGTGCGCATCGACATCGACTTCGACGGCACCATTCTCTGGGATGGCGAAATCATTCCCGACAGCCAGGCTCTCGACCACCGTCTGCGCGGCATTGCTGCGCGCGCGGATCAACCCGAAGTCCATCTGCGCCCCAACAAGCTGGTCACCTATCGCAGTGTGGCCGCCGTGATGGCCGCCGCCCAGCGGCTGGGCGTGACCAAGATTGGTCTGGTCGGCAACGAACAGTTTGCCAACTGATCACCCTCTGCCGAGCGCCCCCTGGTGCAGTGCGCAGCACCGATGTTGATGTCATGCAAGGAGAACCCATGAAACCGCAGCGCCCCTTTGCGTCCCTGTTGCTCGCCTCCCTGCTGGCCCTTTCGCTGGGTATCGGCAGCGCCCACGCCCAGGAAAGCCTGCGCCCGGAAGTCAGCAAGCCGCTGGTCGCAGCACAGGAACTCATCAAGGCAAAAAAATACCGCGAAGCGCTGGCCAAGATCCGTGATGCCGATGCCGTCGCCGGCAAGACTGCCAATGAAAGCTTCACCATCGAACGTATGCGTCTGGCCGCCGCCAATGAACTCGGCGATGCCGAAAGCGCGGCCACCGCCGTCAGCGCCCTGCTGGCATCCGGCAAGCTGAGTGCCAACGATCGCCACAACTACATCCAGGCCGTCGCCGTCACCTACTATCGCAACAAGAATTACGCCAAGGCCATCGAATGGACGCAGCGCTATTTCAAGGACGGCGGCCGCGATGGCCAGATGCGCACCCTGCTGGTGCAGGCACACTATCTCAGCGGTGATTACGCCGGCGCGGCCAGACAGCTCACCGCCGACATCGCCGCCCAGGAAAAGGCCGATCAGAAACCCAGCATCGACAGCCTGCAGATGCTGGCCAGCTGCTACCTGCAGCTGAATGACATGAATGGCTATGTCACCGCCCTGGAAAAACTGGTGACCCATCATCCCACGCCGGAATACTGGGCGGATCTGCTGCATCGCCTGCAGCGCAAGTCCGGCTTTGCCGACCGCCTGGCGCTGGATCTTTACCGTTTGCGTCTGGCCAGCGGCAATGTCGGCGGTGCGGGTGACTACATGGAAATGGCCCAGCTCGCCTTGCAGGCCGGCTATCCGGCCGAAGCCCGCAAAGTCGTCGATGAAGGCTATGCCAAAAAACTGCTGGGCAGTGGTCCGGCGGCTGAAATCGATCGCCACAAGCGCCTGCGCGATCTGGTCAACCGGCAGCTGGCCGAAGACCAGAAAACCCTGGTGCAAAATGAAAAACAGGCGCGGGCCAGCCAGAACGGCATGGCGCTGGTGAATATCGGCTACAACTACGTGCTCAACGGCCAGAATGACAAGGGCCTCGCCCTGATGGAAGAAGGCATCGCCAAGGGCGGCCTGAAACGCGCCGATGATGCCCAACTGCATCTGGGCCACGCCTACCTGCTGGCCGGCCAGAAAACCCAGGCTCTCCAGGCACTGAAGGCCGTGAGCGGCACGGATGGCACCGCCGATCTGGCCCGTCTGTGGCTGTTGCAGGCAAAATGAGCCAGATGAAACAAAGAACCCCGGTCGCCACGCGCGCTGCTGGCTGCTGAAAACAAAACCAAGCAAAACCAAGGAGGAAACACCATGCGCTTCACCCTGATGCTGGGCATAGGTGGTTACGAGGATTACGTGGCCGTCGCCCAGGCGGCTGAAGAATCTGGCTGGGCGACCATCAGCCTGCCGGACAGTTTCTTCTTTCCGCAGACCACGGAATCCGAATATCCCTATTCCGATCACGACATGATTCGTGGCTTCCTCGAAGTGTCGCCGTTCATCGACCCCTTCGTCGGCATGTCCTTCATGGCTGCGGTCACCAAGAAAGTCCGCTTCTGCTGCAGTGTGATGAAAGTGCCGATGCGCCAGCCGCTGATTCTCGCCAAGCAGCTCACCTCACTGGCAGTGATGAGTGGCGAACGGCTGGATTTCGGCGCCGGCCTGAGTCCATGGAAAGAGGATTTCACCTACAACGGCGTGCCCTTTGAAAAACGCGGCGCGCGCTTTGATGAAGTCATCGGCATCGTCCGCGCCGCGCAAAAAGGTGAGTACTTCGAGCACCACAGCGAAAACTACGATTTCGGCCCGCTGCGTTTCTGCCCGGTACCAAAAAAACCCATTCCGGTCATCATCGGCGGCCATGCCAAGGTTGCCCTGCAGCGCGCCGCCCGTCTGGGTGACGGCTGGTTCTCGGCCAACAGCGATCCTGATGCACTGAAGCAGATGATCGACGAACTGAACGGCTATCGGCGTGAATACGGTACGGACAAGCACCCGGATTTCCGCATTCATGCCTTCAACCAGTTCGCCTGCACGCCAGACGATTTCAAGCAACTGCGCGATCTGGGTGCAACCGATGCCTGCGCCATGGGCTGGAATCCGTTCGATGAAAACCTGACGACCCAGGCCAAGATCGACGGCATCCGCCGCTTCGGTGATGAAATCATCGCCAAGCTCTGAACCGCGCACCTGCCCTGCATTGCATTGACGGCGCGGCATACGCTGAACGGTGAACCACTTGACGCCGCTTTCCATCCTGCCGGCTGACCAACTGCCCGCTCTGGCCAGCCTGGCAGGCGAGCCGCCGCTGTCGGCCTTCGACACACAGCCGGCCTTGCTGATTGCCGCCGCCCGGTTGACGCCCTCTCCGCCAATCCGACAACAGGTGGCCGCATGGCTGTTGCGCCAGCCCTGCCCGGTCATCGCCATCGGCGCAGCCAGCGAAGTCAGCCAGGATCCCTGGGCCGACATCTATGATGTCGTTGTGGCCGATGAAGCTGCCGCCAGCAGTCTGCTTGCCGCTATCCGGCAGGCACCGCAGGCCGCCACCGTCCTCGTGCAGACCTTGCGACATACCGCAGGGCTGCCGGTAGACAGCGGCTTGCTGGTCGAATCCCTGGCTTTTGCCACCTTGCAGAGCGGCGCAGAATTCAGCGCCTGGGCAGCCACGCGGCAACCGCAGACGGTCGCGCACACGGACAGCGGCCCGCCCCTGCTCATGACGCGCACGACAGATCGCCCGCATCATCTTGAAATCCGCCTGAACCGCGCTTCCCGGCGCAATGCCATGTCGGTGGAAATGCGCAATGCGCTGGTCGAAGCCATGCAATTGCTGCTGACGGACACGAGCATCCGCTCGGCCACGGTCAGCGGCGAGGGCGATTGTTTCAGCATCGGCGGCGATCTGGACGAATTCGGCACCACGCCCGATGCAGCGACGGCTCACCTGATCCGCACACTGCGCCTGCCCGCGCCGCTGCTGGCGCGCTGCGCCGAGCGCGTCGAATTTCGTCTGCATGGCGCCTGCATCGGTGCGGGCATCGAACTGCCGGCCTTCGCCGGTCGCGTGGTCGCCACCGCCAAGACGTTCTTTCAGTTGCCCGAACTGAAATTCGGCCTGATTCCCGGTGCCGGCGGCTGCATCAGCCTGCCCCGGCGCATTGGCCGCCAGCGCACCGCCTGGCTGGTGCTGACAGGACGGCGCATCAACGCCAGCACCGCGCTGGAATGGGGATTGATCGACGCGATTGAAGAAAGCCGCACCTGACATTCATGGGCAGCACCCGCGCCCCGGCCGATGAATGAACGCCAGGCAGTGCCCTGCCCCTGACGCGCGGTAACCACACCGGAAGGCGCATTCGACCGAACATGAACATGGAACGATTCGATGACGCTGTCACGCCAAAGCAGGGGCCAGCGCATCGTCATAATCGATCACCAGCGGCGCATGATCTGAAAACCGCTGCGCCTTGTAGACGCTGGCTTGCCGCGCGCTGGCGGCAAAACCGGGCGTGGCGATCTGGTAGTCGATGCGCCAGCCGACATTGTTGGCCCAGGCCTGGCCGCGATTGCTCCACCAGGTGTAACCCTCACCCGTAGCCTCCGGATACAGCTGACGATAGACATCGACCCAGCCCAGTTCGTCGATCACCCGCGTCAGCCAGGCTCGTTCCTCAGGCAGGAAGCCGGAATTCTTCTGGTTGGATTTCCAGTTCTTCAAGTCGATTTCACGATGAGCGATGTTCCAGTCGCCACAGATGACGATTTCGCGACCACTGGCGCGCAACGCTGCCAGGTGCGGCAGAAAGACATCAAGAAAGGCAAACTTGGCGGCCTGGCGATGTTCGCCACTGGAGCCGGACGGCAGATACAGCGAAATCACCGACAGTTTGTCGAAACGGGCTTCCAGATAACGTCCCTCGGCATCGATCTCGGCCACGCCCAGACCTTCGATGATCTGCGCGGGCGCTTGCCGGCTGTAGATGCCCACCCCGCTGTAGCCTTTTTTATCGGCATGATGAAAGCAACCGTGATAGCCGGCTGGCGCCAGCATGTCAGGCGTCATGTCGGCAGCCTGGGCCTTGAGTTCCTGCACGCAGAGAATATCGGCGTCTTGTCCGGGCAGCCAGTCGAAGACGCCTTTCTTCTGCGCCGAGCGGATGCCGTTGAGGTTCAGGGATATGATGCGCAGCATGTAGAATTCACAAATCAGAATCGTTCAGGGGGAAACGTGGATTTTAGTCAGGATTTCATTGAATTCGCCTGCCAGCGCGAAGTACTGCGCTTTGGCCAGTTCCAGACCAAATCGGGGCGTCTGTCGCCCTATTTTTTCAACGCCGGCCTGTTCAATGACGGCGAGGCGCTGGGCAGGCTGTGCGATTTCTACGCCCGTGCCATCCTCGCCAGCAAGCTGGAATTCGACGTGCTGTTCGGCCCGGCCTACAAGGGCATACCACTGGCCGCAGGCACGGCCATGGCGCTGGCACGGGCCGGACGCAACCTGCCTTACTGCTTCAACCGCAAGGAAGCCAAGGATCACGGCGAAGGCGGTCAGCTGGTCGGCGCGCCGCTTGCAGGCCGCGTGCTGATCATCGATGATGTGATCACGGCAGGGACTTCGGTGCGCGAATCGGTGGACATCATCCAGGCGGCCGGAGCCACGCCGGCAGGTGTGCTCATCGCCCTGGATCGTATGGAACGCGGCACGGGAGAGCTGTCCGCCGTGCAGGAAGTGCAGATCAACCTGGGCATCCCCGTGGTGGCGGTGGCCAGCCTGCATGACCTGATCAACTACTTGCGCGATCATCCGGAACTGAAAACACATCTGGACGCCGTCAAGGCTTACCGCATGCAATACGGCATCGGTATCGGCAATCAGGGTTAGAGACACCTCAAGGAGGCAGGCATGAAAACACCGCAGCAGTTTCGCAGATTGCCCGCATGGCCGGGCCGCAGACAGATGGTCTTGATTGCCCTTCTCAGTGCCGGGCTGCTGCCCAGCCTGGCCGCTCATGCCGGCAAAGTCACCTACTGCTGCACCAATGCGCAGGGCCACAACACCTGCGGCGACATTCTGCCGCAGGCGTGCTACGGTCGGGCTTATCGCGAACTCAATGAGCGCGGCGGCCTGATCCGCCAGGTCGAAGCGCCATTGAATGCGGAACAGCGGGCCCAACGCGAGACCGAAGAAAAACGCAAAAAACAGGCCGACGCCGATGCGTTGCTGGAACAACGGCGCAACCAGGCCTTGCTCGGCACCTATGCCAGCGCACAGGAAATCGACTTTGTGCGTGATCGCGCACTCGACCAGATCAACACCAGCAGCAAGAATCTGCAGACAAAATACAACGAAGCGCTCAAGCGCCGGAACGAGCTGAATAAGCAGCTGGCCAGCCACAAGACCGGGACTGCCCCCAAGTCGCTGACCGACAGCATCCGCGCCAACGAGCTGGACTTGCAGGCCCAACTGGCCGCCACGGAAGCCAAGAAGAAAGAAATGCAACAGGTAATCGAACGCTATGCCGAAGAAAAACGGCGCTATCTCGAACTGAAGCAGCAGGCCGAAGCGCGCATGACCGCCCCGGCAAACCCGGCCAACTGAAGCGCTGCGCGGGCCGGGCCAATGCGCAGCCGGCTCAACCCAGTTTCTTTTTCAGCAGTTCATTGACCTGCTGCGGATTGGCCTTGCCCTTGGTGGCTTTCATGGCCTGGCCGACCAGCGCATTGAAAGCCTTGTCCTTGCCGGCGCGGAATTCCTCGACGGATTTCGGGTGGGCTGCCAGCACCTCATCGATAATCGCTTCGATCGCACTGCTGTCGGTAATCTGCTTCAAGCCTTTAGCTTCGATGATGGCATCGACCTCATCGCCATCGCCACTCCACAAGGCTTCGAACACATCTTTGGCGATCTTGCCTGAAATGGTATTGTCGGCAATGCGCTGCACCAGCCGGGCCAGTTGCAGCGGCGGCACGGGTGCTGCAGCAATCTCCAGAGCCTCCTTGTTGAGCCGTGCCGACAGTTCGCCCATGATCCAGTTGGCACACAGCTTGGCCTGCGGTTTGCCGGCAGCGGCGACACTTTCTTCGAAGTAGCGCGCCATCACCTGGCTGGCGGTGAGTGTGGCCGCATCATAGGCCGACAGGCCATAATCCGTCTGAAAGCGCGTCCGCATGGCAGCGGGCAGTTCCGGCAGGCTGGCGCGGCTGCGCGCGATCCAGTCGGCGGAAATTTCCAGCGGCAGCAAATCGGGGTCGGGGAAATAGCGGTAATCCTGGGCGTCTTCCTTGCTGCGCATGGCGCGCGTTTCACCCGTATCGGGATCGAACAGCACGGTCGCCTGCTGGATGCGGCCGCCCTCTTCGAGAGTTTCGATCTGCCAGTTGATCTCGTACTCAATCGCCTGCTGCAGGAAACGGAAGGAATTGAGGTTCTTGATTTCGCGACGCGTGCCCAGCGGCGCGCCGGGACGACGCACAGAAACATTGGCATCGCAGCGAAATGAACCTTCCTGCATGTTGCCATCGCAGATGCCGATCCACATCACCAGCGCGTGCAGCGCCTTGGCATAGGCGACGGCTTCGGCGGCCGAGCGCATGTCCGGCTCGGTGACGATTTCCAAGAGCGGCGTACCGGCGCGGTTGAGATCGATACCGGTCTTGCCCTGGAAATCCTCGTGCAGCGACTTGCCGGCGTCTTCTTCGAGATGGGCGCGCGTCAGCTGTATGGTTTTTTCATAGGCTTGATCGCCCTGCCCCACTTGCACGCTGAGGCTGCCACCGCTGACCACAGGCAGTTCGAACTGGCTGATCTGATAGCCTTTGGGCAGATCGGGATAAAAATAATTCTTGCGCGCGAACACCGAACGCGGCGCAATTTGCGCATCGATGGCCAGGCCGAACTTGATGGCGCATTCGACCGCCGCCTTGTTGAGCACTGGCAGCACGCCAGGCAGGGCGAGATCGACAGCACAAGCCTGGGCGTTGGGGGCGGCACCAAAAGCGGTCGAAGCCCCAGAAAAAATCTTCGATTGCGTTTGCAGCTGGACATGGGTTTCCAGGCCGATGACGACTTCCCAGGCAGCACTCATTGCATATCTCCCGGAATGCGGCTGTGCCAGTCGGTGACCTGCTGATATTGATGGGCGGCATTCAACATGCGTGCTTCGTCAAAGTAATTGCCGATCAGTTGCAGGCCCACCGGCAAGGCTTTGTCGGCCGTTTCACTGAAACCGCAAGGCAGCGACATACCCGGCAGACCGGCCAGATTGGTGGAGATGGTGTAGATGTCGGACAGATACATCTGGACAGGGTCCTGGCTCTTGGCTCCGAAGGGAAAGGCCACGCCCGGCGTGGTCGGCCCGGCGATGAGGTCGCAATGCTTGAATGCCTCTTCGAAATCACGTGCAATCAGGCGGCGGATTTTCTGCGCCTGCAGGTAATAGGCGTCGTAATAGCCGTGCGACAACACATAGGTGCCGATGAGGATGCGCCGCTTGACCTCGGCGCCGAAACCTTCGGCGCGAGTTTTTGCATACATGTCGTTGAGATCGCTGTATTCGGCGGCGCGATGGCCGTAGCGCACGCCGTCGAAACGGCTGAGGTTGGAACTCGCTTCAGCGGGGGCGAGCACATAGTAGGCGGGGACTGACAGCTGGGTGTTGGGCAGGTTGATCTCTACCGTGGTAGCACCGAGTTTGCGATATTCGGCCAGCGCCGCCTCGATGGCGACGCGCACACCGTCGTCCATGCCTTCGGCAAAGAATTCTTGCGGCAGACCGATGCGCAGGCCGGCCAAAGGTTGCGCGAGACTGCGCGTGTAATCTTCGGCCGGCCGCTCCAGCGAGGTCGAATCACGCGCATCGAAACCGGCCATGCCGTTCAACAACAGTGCGCAATCCTCGGCTGAACGACCCATCGGACCGGCCTGATCGAGCGAGGAGGCAAAGGCGATCATGCCATAACGCGACACCACGCCGTAGGTGGGCTTGATGCCAGTGAGATTGCACAGTGCGGCGGGCTGGCGGATCGAGCCGCCGGTATCGGTGCCGGTGGCAATCGGCGCCAGACGGGCGGCCACCGCCGCCGCCGAACCGCCGGAGGAACCACCGGGCACGCAACGCGTATCCCAGGGGTTTTTCACCGGGCCGAAATGGGAGGTTTCGTTCGACGAGCCCATGGCAAACTCGTCCATATTGCATTTGCCCAGCGTGACCATGCCGGCGGCGTTGAGTTTTTCAACGACATGGGCATCGTAGGGACTGACGAAATTGGCGAGCATTTTTGAGGCACAGGTGGTGAGCCAGCCTGCGGTACAGAAAATGTCCTTGTGCGCCAGCGGGATGCCGGTCAGCGGGCCGGCCGTACCGGCGGCAAGGCGCGCATCGGCCGCCCGCGCCTGGGCCAGGGTGCGTTGCGGATCGGTGGTGATGTAGGCGTTCAGCCCAGGGTTGAGCTGGGCAATGCGATCAAGGTAAAGCTGGCTGAGTTCGACGGCGGAAATGCGTTTTTCCGCCAGCGCCTGCGCCAGTTGTTTCAGGGATGCGTGGATCATGTTGGTCGGGGCAAGGGAAGATGAGGCCGGCAAATATTTCACTTTTCACACTTCATGCCTCGCGCTACATGCTTCACGCACCCGTTCACTCCTTGTTATTCAATGACTTTGGGAACCAGATAAAGGCCCGCTTCGGTTTCTGGCGCGATTGTCTGAAAGGCTGCCCGACAGTCGGTTTCGGTCACCACGTCCTCACGCAGCCGCTGACAGCCATCCAGAGCGTGGGCCATGGGCGCAATACCGGCGGTATCCACCGCCTGCAGCTGTTCGATCAAGCCCAGAATGGCGTTCAGCCGGGCTTCTGTCTGGCTGACTTCGCTGACGGAAAGTTCGATGCGGGCCAATCGGGCGATACGCCCGACCTGTTCGGAATTCAATGACATACAGGCAGATCCGGTGTGTTTTCTGGCTTTTTCTGGCTTATTCCAGACTTAATTTACCAAGCTCAATAGAGTATCATAAGCGCCTTTGGCTTCGCAGCCCTTTTGAGTTTGCTCTTCCTGGGTGGCTTCTGCTCAATTCAAAACCGCCATGTCATGTCCGCGCCCGCAGCACGCACGGTTTTGCGGACAGGGCGCTGTTGGATTCATGGATTCATGAATTCATGCAGCAACTGCCTGGCGGAATCATCACCCTATCTGATCGGATGTCTTGATGCTGAATTTTCTTCGCTCCTATTTTTCCAATGACCTCGCCATCGACCTGGGTACGGCCAATACGCTGATCTACGCACGCAGCCAGGGCCTGGTGCTGAACGAACCCTCCGTGGTCGCCATCCGCACCGAAGGCGGGCCAAATACCAAAAAATCCATCCAGGCGGTCGGCATGTCCGCCAAGCAGATGCTCGGCAAGACACCCGGCAACATCACCGCCATCCGGCCCATGAAAGACGGCGTGATTGCCGACTTCACCGTCACCGAGCAGATGCTCAAGCAGTTCATCAAGAAAGTGCATGACTCACGCCTGTTTTCGCCCAGCCCGCGCATCATCATCTGCGTGCCCTGCGGCTCCACCCAGGTCGAACGCCGCGCCATCCGCGAATCGGCACTGGGCGCGGGCGCCAGCCACGTCTATCTGATCGAAGAGCCGATGGCCGCGGCGATTGGTGCGGGGATGCCGGTGTCGGACGCCACCGGCTCGATGGTCGTCGACATCGGCGGCGGCACCACCGAAGTCGGCGTCATCTCGCTGGGCGGCATGGTGTATGCCGGCAGCGTACGCGTCGGCGGCGACCGTTTCGACGACGCCATCATCAACTACATTCGCCGCAACTACGGCATGTTGATTGGCGAAACCACCGCCGAACAGATCAAGAAGGAAATCGGCTCCGCCTTCCCCGGCTCCGAAGTCAAGGAAATGGAAGTCAAGGGCCGCAATCTCGCCGAAGGCATTCCGCGCAGCTTCACGATTTCATCCAACGAAATTCTCGAAGCGCTCACCGATCCGCTGAACGCCATCGTTTCTGCCGTTAAGTCCGGTCTCGAACAAACCCCGCCCGAACTCGGCGCCGACATTGCCGAAAAAGGCATGGTGCTCACCGGCGGCGGTGCGCTGCTGCGTGACATCGATCGCCTGCTGATGGAAGAAACCGGCCTGCCGGTGATCGTCGCCGACGATCCGCTGACCTGCGTGGTGCGCGGCTGCGGTCTGGCACTGGAAAAAATGGACCACCTGGGAAGCATATTCGCCAACGAATGAGGCGCACGGCGTGAGACAAACAGCAGCGACATGTTCATGTCACAACAGGCTGCTCAGGCGATGTCACTTGCCGTTTCCCGACTCGTCCGCGCCATCCTTTCCATCCGCGCGCCAGCGTTTCACTGCCCATCCCTCCTGCACTCCCCTTGCGGCAGCCATGCAAATGGCTGCCGTCTTGTTTCTGCAGAAAACGAAACATCCCTGATGCCCCGCTGAACCCATGGCTGTCGCCGATCATTCGCCTCCACCGTTTTTCAATCGTGGCCCGGCTCCGCTGGTACGACTGATCTTTTACGCCAGCCTGGCGCTGACCCTGCTCATCGTCGATCTGCGTTTTCACATGCTCGAATGGGTGCGCCACGGCATTGAAGTGGCCACCTATCCACTGCAACTGCTGGCCTACGTACCCGTGCAGGGGCTGGAAGAAGGGGGCGGCTACCTGGCCGGCATGGTCAAGCTGCAACAGGAAAACCAGCAGCTGCGCAAACAGCAACTGCAAACCGCCAACCTGCTGCTGCGTCAGGATCATCTCGAACTGGAAAACCAACGCCTGCGTGCCCTGCTCGATATGCAGCAGCGCCAGCCGGTGGCCGGCCAGATCGCCGAAATCCTCTATGCCGCCCGTGATCCTTTCTCGCGCCGGGTCATCATCAACCGGGGGTCGCAGCATGACATCGGCGCGGGTCAGGTCGTCATCGATGAATTCGGCGTGGTCGGCCAGATCACCCGCGTCTACCCGCTGCTTTCCGAACTGACACTGATTACCGACAAAGACCAGGCCATCCCCGTGCAGATCGTGCGCAACGGCCTGCGCGCCGTGCTTTTCGGCAGTGGCGATGGCAATCTCGAACTACGCTTTCTGGACGTCAACGCCGATGTACAGGAAGGCGATGCCGTCGTCACCTCGGGGCTGGATGGCATTTACCTGCCCGGTCTGCCGGTGGCTACCGTCAAACAGATCCGCCGTGATGCCAGCTATGCGTTTGCCAGCATCCGCTGCCAACCGCTGGCCGGCGTCGAACGCCACGATATCGTACTGGTGCTTGCCCGCCGCGAAACGCCCCAGTCCCCGCCTGCTGATTGGGACAGGCGCGATCTGGGCCCTCTTCCCGAAGTCACGCCACCCGATCCTGCGCAATCCAAATCGCCTCAACCCACTCAACCCACCGCATCCACCAGGCAGCCTGAACATCCCCTGCATTGACATTGCGTCTGCGTTCCTGGCCGACTCAATCACTCCATGACCCAGCCCACCCATTTTTCCAACCGCATCCTGCGTCCGGTCAAGCCCTGGTTCATTGGCCTGAGCCTGTTGCTGGCCGTATTCGCCAACATGATTCCGTTTGGCAATCTGCCCGGCGTACCCGATTGGGCGGCGCTGATCCTGATCTTCTGGTGCGTTCGCGAACCGCTCAAGATCAGCATGGGCATCGCCTTCCTGCTCGGGCTGACCATGGATGTCGCCAATGGCAGCCTCATCGGCCAGCACGCCCTGGCCTACATCCTGCTGGCTTACACGGCCAATAGCCTGTCGCGTCGCATCCTCTGGTTTCCCCTGCTGCAACAGGCGCTGCATGTGCTGCCTTTGCTGCTCCTCGCGCAAGGCCTGATGCTCGCCATCCGCCTGCTCACTGGCGCCAACTTTCCCGGTCTGGATTACTTCCTCGGCAGCCTGGCCGCCGCCCTGCTCTGGCCCCCCCTGACTTACCTGCTGTTGTTGCCGCAATACCGTCCAGAAGACAAGGACGAAAACCGGCCGATCTGAGCCGGGCCAGAGGCACCGCCCTGCCCGCGCGGAACCTCTGGGCCAAAGCCGTACCCAACACGCTCCAGCCACCTGCCGCTCGCAACTCATCACCCGCACGCCGTCTCGCCCCGTGGAATTCAAGAATCCAGAACAGGAAATCAAACGTTACCGCATCCGTCTGCTGGTCGCGCTGACGTTCGCCCTGCTGGCCTTTGGCCTGCTGTTCGCCCGGTTTTTCTGGCTACAAGTGATGCAGCATGATTACTATCAGACACGGGCAGAAAACAACCGCATTTCGCTGATCCCCATCCAGCCCAACCGGGGGCTGATCGTCGATCGCAACGGCGTGGCGCTGGCGCGCAATTACTCGGCCTACACCCTCGAAATCACGCCTTCGCGCGTCAGCCATCTGGATGCCACCATCGATCAACTGGCCACAGTCATCGACATCCGCCCCAAGGATCGCACCCACTTCAAGAAGCTGTTGCGCGAGACCAAGAACTTTGAATCGCTGCCCATCCGTTCGCGGCTGAGTGACGAGGAAGTCGCCCGCTTCATTGCCCGCCGTTTCCAGTTTCCCGGCGTGGACATCAAGGCCCGCCTGTTCCGCCAGTATCCCAACAATGAATCCGCTGCCCACCTGCTCGGCTATATCGGCCGCATCAGCACACCGGATGTCGAGCGCATCGAAAACCAGGGACAGGAAGACAACTATCGCGGCACCGAACACATTGGCAAGACCGGGCTGGAGCGCCATTACGAATTCGAACTGCACGGGCAGACCGGCTTCGAACAGGTCGAAGTTGACGCTGGCGGCCATGCCGTGCGCGTGCTCTCGCGCACCCCGCCGGTCGTCGGCAACAACCTGACACTGACGGTGGATGCCAAGCTGCAGGCGATGACCGAAAAAGCCTTTGGCAACCGTCGCGGCGCACTGGTCGCCATCGAACCTTCTACCGGCGGTGTCCTCGCCCTGGTTTCAATGCCCAGCTATGACCCCAACCTGTTCATTGATGGCATCAGCTCAGCCGACTGGCGGGAACTCAACGAATCCATTGACAGACCCATGGTCAATCGCGCTCTCAACGGTGCCTACCCGCCCGGCTCGACGTTCAAGCCGTTCATGGCGCTGGCCGCCCTGGAACTGGGCAAGCGCACGGCCCAGCAGAGCATCGCCGACCCAGGCTACTTCAACTTCGGCGGGCGCACCTTCATGGACGACAAGAAAGGCGGCCATGGCAGCGTGAATATGTACCAATCCATCGCAGCTTCCTGCAACACTTACTATTACATGCTCGCCAACGACATGGGAATCGAGAACATCGCCAATTTCATGGCGCCCTTCGGCTTTGGCAGTCCGACGGGCATCGACATCGAAGGCGAATCGCGCGGCGTGCTGCCCTCACCGGCCTGGAAAAAACAGCGTTTCAAGAAACCTGAACAGCAGCGCTGGTACGCCGGCGAAACCATTTCCATCGGCATCGGCCAGGGCTACAACGCCTATACACCGATCCAGCTGGCCCAAGCGACGGCCACCCTGGCCAACAATGGCGTGATGTTTCGTCCGCATCTGGTGAAATACATCACCGATAGCCGCAGCGGTGCAGTCACCCAGATCGAACCGCATCCGCTGCGCACCATTCCATTGCGCCAGGAACATGTCAATACCATCAAGCAGGCCATGGTCGGCGTGATCCGGGAAGGCACCGCCGCGCGCGCCTTTGCCGGCGCCGAATATGTGGCCGCCGGCAAGACCGGCACCGCCCAGGTCTATAGCCTGAAAGGCGAAAAATACATCGCCGGCAAAGTCAAGGAGCGCCTGCGCGACCACGCGCTGTTCATCGCCTTTGCGCCGGTTGACCAGCCGAAGATCGCGCTGGCGGTACTGGTCGAAAACGCCGGCTTCGGCGCTCAATCCGCCGCGCCGATTGCCCGCATGGTGTTCGACTACTACCTGCTGGGCAAGGAGCCCAAGGAACCGGCCAGCGACAGCGAGCAGAACCCAGCGCGCAACAGCGATACCGATCATGCAGATCATGCAGATCATGCAGATCATGCGCACGGCATTCTGGACGAGACAGAGGAAGACTGATGGAACTGAATCTCAAGGCCCATTGGCGCCGGCTGGTCGATCCGATCGATCCGCCCCTGATGCTATTCACCCTGTTCCTGCTGACTTACTCCCTGCTGATCGTCAGCAGCGCCTCACCGGAGCGCATCGGTTCGCAATTGATGAATCTCCTGATCGCCCTGGTGGTGCTTCGCATCGGAGCCGAATTTCCGCCGCAGAAACTGCTGCGCTACGCCCTGCCGGTGTTTGCCGCCGGCCTGCTGCTGCTGATCGCCGTTGCGCTGTTTGGCGACGTGATCAAAGGCGCGCGGCGCTGGATCAATCTGGGTTTCATGCGCTTCCAGCCGTCGGAAATCATGAAAATCGCCATGCCGCTGATGCTTGCCTGGTATTTCCAGCGCCACGAAGCCCAGCTGCGGCTGCGCGATTACGCCACGGCCACGTTGATCCTGCTGGTTCCGGTCGTACTGATCGCGCGCCAACCTGATCTTGGCACGGCCATCCTGGTCTTTGCCGCCGGCTTTTTCGTTATTTTCTTTGCCGGCCTGCCCTGGCTGGTGATCGGTGGCTTGCTGGCCGCCGCCGCCGCTGCCGCCCCACTGGCCTGGACTTACGTACTGCACGACTACCAGCGCAGCCGCATCATGATGCTGTTCAATCCAGAAACGGACCCCCTGGGCAAAGGTTTCCACATCATCCAATCAACCATCGCCATCGGTTCTGGTGGCTTGCTCGGCAAGGGCTGGGGGCAGGGTACGCAGACCCAGCTCGAATTTCTGCCCGAACGGCATACAGATTTCATTCTCGCAGTGGTTTCCGAAGAATTCGGCCTGCTCGGCAACGCCCTGCTGCTGCTGCTCTACATCCTGCTGCTGACACGCTGCATGATGATTGCCGCCAACGCCCCGACCCTGTTCTCGCGCCTGCTGGCCGGCAGCATCACCATGATTTTCTTCACCTACGCCTTCGTCAATATGGGCATGGTCAGTGGCCTCCTGCCCGTCGTCGGTGTGCCACTGCCGCTGGTCAGCTACGGCGGCACGGCCCTGGTCACCTTGTCTTTTGGTATCGGCATACTGATGAGCATTCATAAACATCGCATGTTGGTGCAGAAATGACGCCCACACCCCCCAACCCCCTCTCAAGAGGGGGCGCCCGCTTGCTCGCTGCGCTCGACTGTCACGGGGAGCGTTGTGGTTGCTGCGGGGCGGGTTGCGCCGTCGGCGCGTGCCGTCTTGCCTCGGGAAGCCCTGCGGCAAGACTGCCGGGGTGGCGGAGTTGGTCCACACCCCCCAACCCCCTCTCAAGAGGGCAAGTAGACTCACCCCTCCCGGCCTCCCCAAGGGGAGGATCCCGCTTGCTCGCTGCGCTCGGCTGTCACGGGGAGCGTTGTGGTTGCTGCGGGGCGGGTTGCGCCGTCGGCGCGTGCCGTCTTGCCTCGGGAAACCCTGCGGCAAGGGCAAGAGCAAGACTGCCGAGCTTGTACCTTGCGCTACTGGTGAGCGCCACCACGCTGTTGCTGGCGGCCTGTGGCAGCCCAGCTTCGCGACCGGCAGCCTCGGCGACGCCCCCTCCCTCCGGTCAGGCTGTCCCGCCAGCCGTCAAACCGCCGAAAAGGGGCGGCGGCTATTATCTTGACGACGGCCCAGGCGACAACCCGCCCAGCGATGAAGCTCTTGCCGCCATTCCGGATGCCGTCCCACGCACCGAGCCACTGCACCGCTTCGCCAACCGGCCCTATGTCGTCTTCAATCGTGAATACCGGCCACTGACCGCCATCGCCCCCTACAAGGCGCAAGGCATCGGCAGCTGGTACGGACGCAAGTTCCACGGCCAGCGCACCTCCAGCGGCGAAATCTACGACATGTTCGGCATGACGGCCGCGCACACCACCCTGCCCATTCCCAGCTATGCGCGGGTCACCAATCCTGCCAACGGCCATTCGGTGATCGTGCGGGTCAATGATCGCGGTCCCTTCCACGCCGACCGCCTCATCGACCTGTCCTATGCCGCCGCCTGGAAACTCGGCTACATCGGCAGCGGCAGCACCCGCCTGGAGGTCGAAAGTGTCCTGCCAGGCACGCCCCTTCCTCCGGCTGCGCCTGTTGCCCCTGCATCGGTCGATCCGCTGGCCGAAATGATCCGCCGCACGGCACAGAACCCGACCTTGCCGCCGCCACAAACCACCGGCTTGTTGCCCGAAGTCAGCGAGTCGCGCGGCATCTTTCTGCAACTGGGCGCCTTCAGCAACGCCGACAACGCCGAAAACCTGAAAAACCACCTGGCCCGCGAACTGGCCAGCCTGTCCGCCACGCCAAGCGGCAACGACGACCTGGCCAGCAAACTCGTCATCCAGCCCCGCGCCGGTATCTATCGCCTGCAACTCGGCCCTTGGCCAGACCGCGCCAGCGCCCAGAAAATTGCCGAACGGCTGCGTCAGGCATTCGACATCAAACCCCTGCTGGTACAGCAATAAGCGGCGCCGCTTGCAAACCCGTCCCGGGCGCAATGATATGTGCCGAGCCCTCTGCGCACGCACACTTTATAATGATCGCCTCCGCAACCGTTACAGACCTGCCGCCATGCGCCGTTCTTCCTGCCTGCTTGCTTTGATTTCCACTGTCATGCTGACTCTGTTCGGCAATGTCTGGGCACAATCGGTGGAGCCGTCGATCGATATTGCGGCCAGGTCCTGGTATCTGCACGATGCGGCTTCCGGGCAAGTCTTGCTCAGCAGCAATCCGGATGAACGCGTCGAGCCGGCTTCACTGACCAAGCTGATGACCGCCTACCTGGCCTTTGCCGCCATCAAACAGAGCAAGCTGCGGCTGGAGCAGAACATTGCGGTATCGACGCAAGCCTGGCGGGCCGAAGGTTCGCGCATGTTCATCGACCCCAAAATACCGGTCACCGTAGATGAACTGCTGCACGGCATGATCATCCAGTCCGGCAACGATGCCAGCATCGCGCTGGCCGAAGCCATTGCCGGCAGTGAAGAAAATTTCGCCAAGCAGATGAACCGCGAAGCGCAGCGGCTGGGCCTGAAGAATTCCAGCTTCCGCAACGCCACCGGCCTGCCCGACCCGCAGCACTACACCACCGCGCGCGACCTGGCCACGCTGGCCAGCGCGCTGATCCGCGATTTTCCCGAGTACTACCCGCTGTATTCGATCAAGCAGTATCGCTACAACAACATCACCCAGCCCAACCGCAACCGCCTGCTGTGGAGCGATCCACACGTCGATGGCATGAAAACCGGCCACACCAAGACCGCTGGCTACTGCCTGATCGCATCAGCCAAACGCGGCGAGCGGCGGCTGATTTCAGTGATGCTGGGCACGGCCTCGGAAAACGCCCGCGCCAATGAATCACAACGCTTGCTGAATTTCGGCTTTCAGGCATTTGACGGCCTCAAGCTCTACACCGGCGGCCAGGCGATTGCGCAATTGCCGGTCTACAAAGGCGCCCAGCGCAAGCTCAAGGCCGGCTTCAGCCATGACTTCATGATTTCCGTTCCGGCCGGCATGGGCAAACAACTCACCGTCGAACTGGTCAGCCTGCAACCGCTGCTGGCGCCGGTCGCCGCCGGCCAGCAGGTTGCCCGCCTGAAACTGACGCTGGCCGGCAAACCCTATGGCGAATTCCCGGTCGTCGCTCTCGAAGAAGTTCCGATCGGCAACATTTTCAGCCGAGGCTGGGACACCCTGCGCCTGTGGTTTGAATGAGCGGAACCCGCATCGCAACAAACAACCCATATATACCGCCATGACGCCAACCATCTACCTGAACGGCGAATTCATGCCGCTGGCTGAAGCACGCGTATCAGTCATGGATCGCGGCTTCCTGTTTGGTGACGGCGTGTATGAAGTCATCCCCGTCTATTCGGGTCGGCCTTTCCGCCTGGACGAGCATCTGGCGCGCCTGCAGCGCAGTCTCGACGCCATCGGCCTGCACAATCCGCTGCCCCATGCCACCTGGACGGCGTTGATCAGCCAGCTGATTGCCCGCAATGACAATGCCAACCACACCGACAATACGCCGGCCGACCAGCAAATCTATCTACAGCTCACCCGGGGGCCGGATACCCGGCGCAACCATGCCTTCCCCGAGCAGGCACAGGCCACGGTTTTCATGATGAGCGAAGCCCTGCTGCTGCCGCCCGCCCGGCAACGCGAACAAGGCGTGAGCGCAATCAGCGCGGCCGACAACCGCTGGCACCGCTGCGACATCAAGGCCACATCGCTACTTGCCAACTGCCTGCTGCGCCAGCGCGCCGTGGAAGCGGGCTGTGCCGAAACGGTGCTGCTGCGCGACGGATTTCTGACCGAAGGTGCTGCCGCCAATATTTTCATCGTCCAGCAAGGTGTGCTGCTGGCGCCACCCAAGAACCACCTGATGCTCCCCGGTGTGACCTACGATGTCATCCTCGAACTGGCCGCACAGCACGGCCTGCCGCATCAAGTGCGCGACGTCCTGGAAGAAGAAGTCCGCGCGGCAGACGAAATCTGGCTGACCTCCTCGACCAAGGAAGTGCTGCCCATCGTCCGTCTTGACGACAAACCCGTGGGCACCGGCCACCCCGGCCCGCTGTATGTGCAGATGCTGGCCTGGTACCAGGACTACAAGCAGCGAGTGATGCGGGCAGCCCCTGCAAACCAGTGAACGATTGAACAACTCACCGACAGCCCCCGCACCGCAGATGACTACGCCCGACACCCCGACCCTGCTCGAATTTCCCTGTGACTTTCCGCTGAAGATCATGGGTGCGCGTTGCGACGACTATGCCCAGGCCGTACTCGAAGTCGTCCTGCGGCATTGCCCTGATTACGATGCGACCGGCATGGAAATGCGCCCGTCGGCCAAAGGCACCTATCTCAGCCTGACCTGCACCGTGCGTGCCACCTCGAAAACCCAGCTCGATGCGCTGTATCACGAACTCACCGCCCATCCGCTGGTGAAAGTGGTGCTGTAGTGACCACGCCCCCTGCCGCGCCCGCCCTGCACATCCGGCAACTGGGCCTGGCCGGCTACCACGACACCTGGCAAGCCATGCAACGCTTCACCGCCGAGCGCACAGCCACCACTGCCGACGAAATCTGGTTCTGTGAACACCCACCCGTATTCACCCTCGGCCAGGCCGGCAAACCGGAGCACCTGCTGCACGACATTGGCATTCCCGTGGTAAACATCGACCGAGGCGGGCAGATCACCTATCACGCGCCCGGCCAGCTGATGGCCTATCTGCTGCTCGATCTGTCCCGGCGCAACCTCAAGGTACGCGCCCTGGTCCATCGCCTCGAACAGGCGCTGATCGACCTTCTGGCCGAATACGCCATCGTCGCCGCACGCCAGCCCGGCGCACCGGGCGTGTATGTCGCCGGGGCCAAAATCGCCGCGCTGGGCCTGCGCATCCGCAACGGCCGCAGCTACCACGGACTGTGCCTGAATATCGACATGGATCTGCATCCCTACACCGCCATCAACCCCTGCGGCTACAGCGGCCTGGCCGTCACACAAATGCGCGACCTGTGTGGCGAAACCAACTTGCAGCGCGTCGCACAGCGTCTGCTCCACCATCTGCAAAAGCAATTGTCATGAGCCACGAAAAACAAAAAGGGGCAGACAAGACTGCCCGCATTCCGATCAAGATCGTTCCTGCCGAGCGCCTCAAAAAACCTGCCTGGATCCGCGTCAAGGCAAGCAGTGATGCCGCGCGTTACAACGAAGTCAAAGGCATCCTGCGCGAACGCCAACTGCACACGGTCTGCGAAGAAGCCGCCTGCCCCAACATCGGCGAATGTTTCGGCCGTGGCACCGCCACCTTCATGATTCTCGGCGACCTATGCACCCGTCGCTGCCCTTTCTGTGATGTCGGCCACGGCAAGCCGCTGCCGCCCGACCCCGCCGAACCGCAGCAACTGGCCGAATCGATCGCTGCGCTCAAACTGAAATACGCGGTCATCACCAGCGTCGACCGCGACGACCTGCGCGATGGCGGCGCCCAGCATTTTGCCGACTGCATTACGCAGATCCGCGCGCTCTCGCCACACACTCGCATCGAAATCCTGGTACCGGACTTTCGCGGCCGCATGGACATCGCCATCGACATCCTCAGCGCCACCCCGCCGGATGTCTTCAACCACAACCTGGAAACCGTACCCCGCCTCTACAGACAAGCCCGTCCCGGCGCCGACTACCACCATTCGCTGCAACTGCTGAAGCATTTCAAGACCCGCAATCCCGGCATCGCCAGCAAATCCGGTCTGATGGTCGGCCTCGGTGAAACCGATGAAGAAATCCTCCAGGTCATGCGCGACCTGCGCGACCACGCCGTCGACATGCTGACCATCGGCCAGTACCTAGCACCTTCCGCCCACCACCTGCCCGTGCTGCGCTACGTGCCCCCCGCCACATTCGACATGTACGCCCATGAAGCCCACGCCATGGGCTTTGCCCACGCCGCCAGCGGCCCCCTGGTCCGCTCAAGCTACCATGCCGACCTGCAGGCCCAGAACCTCACATGACGCATCCGCCAACATCACCCGCCAAATCCGCATCGGCGTCACTGCGCAAACACTCGTCATGGCAAGGCGTGTAATGACGAAGCAATCTTGTCGAGACAAGCGTGGCATTCAAAAAAAGATTGTCGCAACCCTGTGCCCGCACCTAGGGCAATCGCATTTACCCCCGAGTAGATAGGCCGAGCAAAGAAGCCCGGTAATCGGGGAGGCGCTCAGCCGTTTTGCGTTTGGATCGCAGGCTGCGTTTTGGGTATTGCTTATCCTGACGGAGCAAGGCGAGAGCGAG
>JAHRWT010000090.1 GCA_019105045.1 Sterolibacterium sp. | reverse complement strand
ACCCCCATTGCGGAATTCCATGCCGGCCATGCGGATGCCAACGGCCATTTTGTTGCCGATGCGGGCGCGGATGCGCTTCAGGGCTTCGACCACGAAACGGATGCGGTTTTCCGGTTCGCCACCCCATTCATCAGTGCGACGGTTGGTGACCGGCGAGAGAAAGGCATAGCCCAGCGTTTCATGGGCGCAGTGGATTTCCACGCCATCGGCACCGCAGTTGAGCGCCGCTTCGGCCGCATCGGCGTAGATATCCAGATGCGCCTGGATTTCCGCCTCACCCAGCACATGCGGGGTGTAATCCTGCGCGCCGATGACTGGCACGGCAGACGGCGCCCAGACGGCATTCAAGTGGGTGAGCTGCACCACCACCACGGCACCGTGCTTGTGGATTTCTTCGCAGAATTTCTTCTTGCCGGCGAGGAACTCCGGGTTTTGGTAGCTGGCAAACGGTGTGCCAAAACCCACGGCCAGGCCGATTTCCGGCGGCGCAAGTTCAGGAAAAGGCGAATTCAGCAACCAGGTTTCCGAACCGATCCAGCCCGTGCCCCCCTTGGCCTTGGCGCCGTGGTGAGCGATGAAATTCTCGTCGATCAGGCCCGGTGCCATCGACGAGTTGATGGTGTTGGTGGTTTCGCAGATGCGGTTGGGCACCGTCATCGGGCCGACTTGCAAGGGCGAGAACAGATGTTCGAAATTCACATTGGCCATAGTGGGCTTACTCCGGTGTTGCGCTGCGATGCAGGTCGCAGCGGAAGTCAGATACGACAAGCCCAGGACAGCGCCTGGGCTTGAGTGGCAATCGTCAGGAATCAGAGTTTCTTCTGGATTTCCAGGCTGACCATGGGGAAGGGACGGTCAGTGGTTTTCTGGAAGTAACCCCAGGCGGGGAAAACCTGGTCGAGCTGCGGCCACAGGGCGGCGCGCTCTTCGTCCGTGACATCGCGACCGATGCAGACATACTGATCGTGATCCTTCTGCACCCAGCAGGTGCGATTGGTCTTCATGTTCGTAAACCAGGTCGGATCCTGATCGTAGCCTGCCAGCGAACCCACCACCACCATGTGCTCGCCCCATTGCAGGAAAACCAGCGGTGTGGTGCGCTTTTCGCCCGATTTGCGGCCCAGCGTGGTGAGCAGCAGCGTCGGCAGGCCGGAAGGCGAACCCTTGCCGGTAGACCAGCCCTCGGGATTGGCTTTGTAGCGCTCGACATCGGCCTTGGCATCGCCACGGATCTTGTCGAGCGAGTCGGTGGCTTTTTTCAGCCACTCGAACTGTTCTTCGGTCATGAAATCCGGTTTGGGAAGATTGTCGCGATTATCGGTTGCCATGTATTTGCCTTTCTTCTTGAAGATTGCGGATGGTTCCATCTCGGGGCAGAAGTTCTGCTGACACTGCCACGAGCAAGTCTGGCCGGCCTGTCTTGAAGTGCTGGAGCCACTCCGGGGCAGGGCTTACGAATCGGCGATTCTGGCGGTTTTTGTGCGGTTTGGCAATGCTTTCCAGACTCAAGCCATTCGCAGCTGCGCCTGTAAATGGCTGAAAAAAGCCTTATCGCGCTGATATTGCGCCACGGGTAACTGATCGCGCAGGCTTTCCAGCATGGCCAACAGGCGCTCGACCAGGATCTGATAGGTCTCCAGCTGATCCGCGGGCAGCAGGCGTTGGGGTTGTTCGGTCAAGGTATGCATACCAATGAACAGGCGCAGGCCGTAGCTGGAAATTTCCATGTCGTCCATATCTTGGGTGCTGACCAGCCAGGCGTTGGTGAATGTTTCCGGAGCATCAAGGGGCGGAAACTGGATGAGGCGCGCTGTGCCGACTTCGATCAAATCATTGTGATCCAGATCCAGCCGCCAGCCTTCGGGCAACAGCAGATTGGCCGCCCCTTCACGACTCAGGCCTGCCGGTACGATGGCTTGCGCCAGACAGTGATTGCGCTGCACAACCGCCAGCTCGGCCGCTGTCAGTGTCTGCAAAAACCCCACGGGATCTGTCATGCCGCTACCGGCATAGGCACGCTGGAGGATCTGCGCATACTGCGCCTGCTCCGTTTCGCTGACGCCACGTCGAGCGGCGTAGGCGCGATGAACATCGCCCAGCAGTTGATCCAGCACCGCCGGGCAGACGCTATTTGACGCCGTCTCCGTGGTGTGCCATGCCTCTGCGCTGGCAAGCGCGGTTTGCGACTGCTGCGCGGCATAGGTTTGCAGATAGTTCGCAAAAAAATGAGCGTCCGGCGTCTGCCTCATCGCCATGCGCTGGGCCAGAGTGGCCTGCGACTCTGTGGTGTTTTGTACCGGCGGGAGGCGTGCCCCGACCGCATCCATTGCAAGATTTGCCATATCGCCTCCGATTCAGGACATGAGCCGGGGGCATTCGGCAGGATTTGCCGGAATGCTCGGTGACCCATGAAAAATCAATGTTGAGCCAAGATATGAGCAAAGATTGTGCCAATGCACCCGATGTACCCAGTTCACGCCAGTGGGCACACCTGGGCCTGCCATCAACAAAAATCCCCGGACTGGCCGGGGATTTTTGTTGACGTTCGGACGGTCTGGTTTGACCGTCGATGTCTGCTTGCCTCAGCGTTTGAGAATCGCTGCCGTGGCGTTGCCGCCCAGGCCCAGCGTTTGCGCCAGACCGACTTTGGCGTTGGGTACCTGACGGCCGCCTGACTGGCCACGCAGCTGCCAGGTCAGTTCGGCGATCTGGAAAACACCCATGGCGGTGGTGGCTTCACCGAAGGAAACAAAACCGCCGGAGGGATTGATCGGCATGCTGCCGGTGGGCAGAGTCTGACCGGCTTCCAGGAGTTTTTCGGCTTCACCCGGCTGGCACAGGCCCCATTCTTCGGGGAAGGCCAGTTCGTAATAGCAGGTGTTGTCCTGCAACTCGGTAAAGCTGATGTCCTTCGGGCCGATGCCGGCTTGCTCGAACGCTTTCTGTACGGCCAGCTTGGCTTCGGTGTGGAAGCTGTGGCCGCTGGGCACCGGGCCGGCCAGGCCGCGCGGCAGGGCATCGTCGAAGGTCATCGTGGCAACGGCACTGGAAGCGACCCAGACCGGCGGGTTGTTGGTGAATTTCTTCGCCATTTCCTTGGAGCAGATCACCGCCGCCGCCGCGCCGTTGGAGACCGGGCAGATTTCGAACAGGCGCAGCGGATTGCTGACGTAGGGGGACTTCAACACATCTTCCAGGGTGATTTCTTTCTGGAAGCGCGCATAGGGGTTGCCCACCGAGCACTTGCGTGCCTTGACGGTAACCTTGGCGTATTGCTCTTCGGTGGTGCCGTAATCGGCCATGCGGCGACGGGCGAGTGTTGCCCAAAACGACGGGCCGGGGAAACCGATACAACGCTGACGCAGAAACTCGGGATCGTTCGGATCTTCGAGGCCGGAGGTCTGGATCATGCCCTTGGGCATCACTTCGCCGCCAACCACCAGCACCATGTCATAGACACCGCCGGCGACCAGTGAATAACCGACGTTGAAGGCGTTGCCGCCCGCCGCACAGCCGGCCGACATGTTGTAGACCGGGATGCCGGTGGAGCCGAGATCTTCGACCACGTCGTTGCCGTTCAGCCCCCAGCCCTTGCCGCCCGAAAAGCGTGAGCTGGCGGCGGCGACGGCCTGGATTTGCTTCCAGGAGACGCCGGCGTCTTTCAGCGCCTGATCGACCGCCACGCGGCACAGTTCGGTGACGGATTTGGTGCCGACGATATCATCGCCGGTCTTGCCAAAACGGTGCAGGCCTACGCCCAATACTGCGACTTCTTGCATATTCTTACTCCTCGCGAATCGTGGGATATGGACGTTCAGACCAGCTTGAATTTCCAGGAGGTATAGGTCTTGTCTTCTTCGTGGTACAGGGTATCGATGACCAGCTCGACCTTGGCGCCGACTTTGACGGCTTCGAGCGGATCGACCATCTGGCCGACCAGACGCAGGCCGTTGTCCATATCGATCACGCCGATCACATAGGGCTTGAACGGCTTGTCGTGCTTGTGCGGCGCGGGCGGCGCGAAGTCGGCTACCGAATAGCTCCAGATCACGCCCTGGCCGCCGAAATCGCAATCGACGATTTTCGATTCATTGCAGTTGGGGTTGTGACAGGCGGCCTTCTTGGGAAAGTAAGGCGTGCCGCAGGTCGTGCACTTGGAGCCATGAATCCGGGCTCCGCCTTCTTCCGTGAATAGCCCTGCAACGCAGGGGACTCGGGTTTCACTCATTTGCAACTCCTCCTGGTGGGAAACTCCAGTCTGGCAGATGGTTTCAACCTGCCGACGGGATGAAGCGATGAAACCGGTCCGGCGACCGGCTTTTTTGTAATGAGATCAGCCGGCCTTGGCCAGCTTGATCAGCTCGGGCAGCACTTCCACCGCATCGGCCACGATGCCGTAGCGGGCATAGCGATAGATGGATGCGTCCTTGTCCTTGTTGATGGCGACGATGGTCTTGGCCGCCGAACAGCCGGCCATGTGCTGGCTGGCACCGGAAATACCTGCGGCCAGATAAAGCCCCGGACGGGTGATCTTGCCGGTCAGGCCCACCTGGCGAGCCGAAGTGATCCAGCCTTCATCGACGATCAGGCGTGAGCCGCCCCACATGCCACCCATGGCATCGGCCAGCTGCTTGACCAGTTCGTAGTTTGCCGCATTACCCAGACCACGGCCGCCGGAGACGATGATCTGCGCATCTTCCAGACGCGGGCCTTCAACCTTGGCCGCCTGCGTGACCTTGAAACGCTCGCTGACCGCATTCAGATCGACAGCAATATCGCGACGCGCCGGCGTCGTGGCGGCGGCAGCCGCTTCAGCAGCGATGGAGGTGGTGATGACGCCGATCACATTGACCGGCGCGGGCAGTTGATAGACAACGTGCGTATCGCCACCAAACGCGGTGGCGGTGACATTCAGGCCGCTGCCGGCGACTTCGATGGCGTAGGCGTTCATCACCACCGGCACACCCAGTTTGCCGGCCAGACGTGGCGCGATCAGGCGGGCTGCCGCTGTCTGGTTGAAGAGAATGGTCTTTGGCTGGACCTGGGCAACATACTGCGCCAGCGCCTCGACCAGCGCATCCGGACCGAACTCGGCCAGCTTGGCATCGCTGATGACATCCAGACCTTGCACGCCGTAATCGGCGGCAATGGCGGCCGCATCAGTGGCGACACCGCCGATGACCAGCCAATGCAAGGGCAGATTGGCCGCAGCGGCCGTCTTGCGGGCCAGCGTCAGCGCTTCCTGGCTGCCGCCTTCAAGATTGTTACCCCAGGTACACAGAACCACGGACATGATGCGATCCTTTGCTGAAATTCACACGATCCCGGCTGGCGACGAATCCGCTAAGTCCGCTCCGGAACCTGCAAAGTCCCAGAACAACCAGACTCAAACCCGCACGACCGGCCAGATTGACTGCTGGATTCTAATGGAGCGCAGCACGTATCACCAATTTTTCGGCCATTTCTGATACGGCCTCAGGCGATTCAAAAGAGGACAGGCTTGGTCAAGGAAGCTCTGCACAAATCATCGCGCCGCATTCATCTGCGGATTTGGGCGATCTGCGGCGTCATTCGTCCTCGCAATAGCTCGCTATTGCTGTGGCTCACTCCTTGCAGCTCATCCCAAACCGCAGCGACTGCTTACCGCGCGATTCGTGCCGAGCTTCCTCAACAGACTTATTTCCCGGCGGTTTTTTCAAAAGCTGTCAGCGCCGGCGGTTTCATGCCATTGGGCAGCAGCACCCACATCTGCCCTTGCTGGCTCATCTTGCCGGCCTGCGCCCCGGCTTCGGCGCCACTGCCCCAGTAAAAATCCGCGCGCACCGGGCCACGGATGGCCCCCCCCGTATCCTGGGCCAGCATCAAACGGGTCAAAGGCTGCGCGCTGTTGGGATAGGTGGTTGCCAGCCAGACCGGCGCGCCCAGCGGCGTGGTGCGCGGATCGATGGCAATGCTACGCTCAGGCGTCAGCGCCAGCCCCATGGCCCCCGGCGGCCCCTCGCCTGCCACGGGCAATTCACGGAAAAAAACGTAGCTGGGATTGGTGTCGAGCAGCTCCTGGGCGCGCGCGGGATGCTGCTTCACCCACTGACGGATGCCTTGCATCGACGCCTGACCGGGCTTGAGCTCGCCCTGATCGAGCAGCCAGCGGCCGATGGAACGATAGGGATGGCCGTTCTGATTGGCGTAATTCACGCGGATGCGGCTGCCGTCATCCAGCTGCAACTGGCCCGAACCCTGAATCTGCAGAAAGAACACATCGATGGCGTCATCCGCCCAGGCCAGCACCTTGCTGCGCCCTTGCTCCGGCTGTTTTTCCCACTCGGCGCGCGACCAGTAGGGCAGCAGCTTGTTGCCCTGCAGCCGGCCACGCAGGCGCATGTGCTTGAGCTCGGGATACAGGCCGGCCAGATCGACTTCGATGAGATCCGCCGGCGTGGCGTAGATGGGCTGCTGATAGGCCGCCTGGCGCGTGCGGCTGGCACGCAGCAGCGGCTCGTAATAACCGGTGATCAGGCCGCTGCGGCCACCGTCCGGATTGACCAGCTGCCAGGGCTGCAGGTGCGCTTCAAACCAGAGCCGCAGACGACTTTCGTCCGCCGCCTCGAGCTGGCTGGCCGCTGTGCAGACCGGCTGCCAGTCCGGCTGGCGCAGCAAGCTCTGACAGGATGTCAGGAAAGCCTGCAAGGATTTGGCCAGGCCATCCGCGCCGGGCCAATCGGGCAATTCGTCCCAGCGCGCAGCCACGAATGGCGGCGCAGCGGCCGGCGCGGCTTCGACACTGGCTGGCCGGCATACGGGACAGACCGGGCAGGCCGGACAGGTCAGGCCGGTTGCCGGGGTGAGGGCTGCCGCGTCCTGTCCCGCAGGGCTTGACGGACGCAGGGCAGCGCAGCCGGCCAGCAGCAGGATGCTCAGCAACATGGCCATGACAGACGAGCGCTGGCCCGCAAAAAAACCAGGAACGAGCTTGAGGCGTGGGAACATGATTCTGCTAGAGTTCAAGACTCTGTTGGAAAAACACAGTCCACTAGCTTACCTCATCAAACCCGCACCCATGACTGAATTGGTTCATTTTCTTTCCCGCGCCGAGCAATTGCTGACACGCATCGAAGCCTTGCTGCCCGCGCCGCCCGCTGCGCCCGACTGGGAGGCGGCCGTGGCTTTTCGCTGGCAGCGCGATGGCCGACAGGCACGCGCCGGACGCCTGCTGGCCGTCGCCAAACCGCACCGCATCCGGCTGGACAACCTGCAGGGCATCGACGAGCAGGCGCAGCGCATCGAACAGAACACGCGCCAGTTCGTGGCCGGCGGCAGCGCCAACAACGTGCTGCTGACCGGCGCACGTGGCACCGGCAAATCCTCGCTGGTCAAGGCCATGCTCGATCGTTATGCCGATCGGGGCTTGCGCCTGATCGAAGTGGACAAGCAGGATCTGGTCGACCTGCCGGACATCGTTGCACTGATTGCCGGCCGACCGGAGCGTTTCATCATCTTCAGCGATGACCTGTCCTTTGAAGCCAGCGACCCCGGCTACAAAGCGCTGAAAAGCGTGCTCGACGGTTCCATCGCCGGCGTGCCGGAAAACCTGCTGATCTACGCCACCTCCAACCGTCGCCACCTGATGCCGGAATACATGAGCGAAAACCTCGACACGCACCGCCTGGGCGATGAAATCCATCCCGGCGAAACCACCGAGGAAAAAATTTCCCTGTCCGAGCGTTTCGGTCTGTGGCTGTCCTTCTACCCCATCGATCAGGATCACTACCTGCAGATCTGCCGGCACTGGCTGCAGGAGCTGCACGGCCCGCAATGGTCGGCCGAGCTTCGTCAGGAAGCCTTGCAGTGGGCGCTGTCGCGCGGCTCGCGCAGTGGCCGGGTCGCCTGGCAGTTCGCCCGCGATGTGGCCGGACGACAGGCCGCAAAAGCACTGGACAAGCCAGCACCATGAAGACGACCGAAGTTGCCGCCGCCGTCATCCTGCGCGAAGACGGCGCGTTTCTGCTCGGCCGCCGGCCACCAGGCAGCGTCTATGCCGGCTACTGGGAATTCCCGGGGGGCAAGATCGAAGCCGACGAAACGCCGCGCGCCGCCTTGATCCGTGAGCTGCAGGAAGAACTCGGCATCCAGGTTGACACTGAGCAGGCCCTGCCCTGGCTGGTGCGCGAACACGCCTATGCACACGCCCACGTGCGCCTGCATTTCTTCCGCGTGCGGCGCTGGCAGAACGCATTGCGCGCTCTGCAGCACGACGCCCTGCACTGGCAGCCGCCTGGCGCAGTCGATGTCGCACCGCTGTTGCCGGCCAATGCGCCGATCCTGGCGGCACTGAACTTGCCGGATGTCTACGCCATCACCCAGGCCAGCGGGCCGCAAGGCTGCGGCGTCGAAGCGCAATTGCTGGCGCTGGCACAGGCACTCGCACACGGGCTGCGCCTGGTGCAGCTGCGCGAACCCTGGCTGACTGCGCTTGAGCGCGAAAATTTTGCCCAACGCGCCGTGACGCTTTGTCAGGCACATGGCGCGCGCCTGTTGATCCATGGCGATGCCGCGCTGGCCCGCCGCTGCCATGCACAGGGCGTGCATCTGAGCGCCCGCCAGTTGATGTCGCTCGAACAACGCCCGGATTTTCCATTGGTCGCCGCTTCCTGCCACAACGCCGAGGAACTGGCGCGGGCGGCACAGTTGGCGCTGGATTTCGTCGTACTGGGAGCGATCAAGGCCACCGCCAGCCATCCTGGTCAGCCGGGCATGGGCTGGCCGGCCTGCGCCCGCTTGCTGGCGGCTTGTCCGCTGCCGGTGTATGCGCTGGGCGGGCTGTCAGGCGATGACTTGCCGGCGGCCTGGCAAAGCGGCGCGCATGGCATCGCCGCCATTCGTGCGGCCTGGCGCCCCTGGCAGGCAGATCAACTCAACTGAAATCGTCTGGCGGCTCCAGCGTCGATTCAGGCAGGCGATATTCGTCGGCGGCCCAGGCGCCAAAATCGATGCCTTTGCAGCGGGCCGAGCAGAAAGGCCGATAGGGATTGTCGGTGCGCCACGGGGCCGCCTTGGCGCAGGATGGACAACTGACCAGACGCGGCTCGATGCGGGCTGCAGGTGACTTTTCGCTCATGACGGGAAGACAGCGGAGAAAACCACAGTACCGATCACAGATTGCAGAATGTCAGTTCAAAATGCACGTTCTCGCCACACTGGCGGGGTCGGTGATCTTCACCATCCGGCGCGACAAAACGGATGTTCAGCGCATATTTGTTGGCGCTGATTTCGGGCACGCACGGTGCATTGCGTTCGACGCGCAGGCGCAACATCTGCGCCGTGCGGCCGGCCAGCATCAGCTGGTAAGTACCCTGTGCGGCGGACTGCTGTTCGGGGCGACCGGAAGCGCGCAGCAGGCGCAGAACGATCACAATCCCCGCGCGAATCGGCAGGATCGGCGCAATCCAGTCGTTGAGCGCATTGCGCCGGCAGACCGGGTCGCGATGCAGCCAGTGATGATAGGCCGGCAGATCGAACTCACAGACCCCGCCAGGTATCGCCGCACGATTCTTGATGGCCATCAGCCAGTCGTTGTCGCGCAGGTACTGGCCGACCTTGCCGTGCATGGCAAGCATCTGCGTGCTGGCCATTTCGATTTCGTAGAGCGCGCCGGAAAGCGCCTCTTCGGAAATTTCGGGATTATTGCGGAAGGAGAGCAGAATCTGCCGCTGCCGTTCGAGTTCCTGGATCAGATCAAACTTGAGATCGGCCCGCGAAGCCACTTCGAGAATTTCGAACAGCGTCAGCAACGCCACGTGATGGTTTTCGGCGGCCTCGGAATTGACGAAGTGGTGAAACTTGTCGAACAGATCCTCAAGACGCAACAAGGTCCGGATGCGTTCGTTGAGGGGGTACTCGTAGGTAATCACGCTTCAAGTACGCGCCAGGCGCCGGCCATGGGAATTGAAAGAGAGCGGAGAAGTGCGGGATTGCGCGATTCTGAACGATTCTCGGGCAAAGCTCAACCTCCGGCCAGGGTTTTTTTTGCCTTCAGCATAGCCAGATAACGATGGTGCAGCGCTTCGACTTGCGGTCGCAACTGCGCCTGCGGGCCGTCGTTGTCGATGACATCATCGGCAACGGCCAGTCGTTCGGCACGGCTGGCCTGGGCAGCCATGATGCGCTGGACGTCTTCCCGGCTCAGGCCACTGCGCTGCATCACCCGTTCAATCTGGGTTTCTTCGCAGCAATCGACCACGGCGATGCGCGCCGCGCGGTTGCGGTAAGTTCCCGATTCAATCAGCAGCGGCACCTCAAGCACGACATACGGCGCCTCGGCTTGCGCGGCATGGCAGCGGCGCTGGCTCTCTGCTCCAATCAGCGGATGCAGAATGGTTTCCAGCCGGTGCTTGGCCTGGGGATCGCTGAACACCAGATTGCGCATGGCGGCACGGTCCAGCGCCCCTTCGGCGGTGACCAGGCGCTCGCCAAAAGTCTGGCGGATATCTGCCATGGCCGCCCCACCGGGCGCGGTCAGTTCGTGGGCAATGCGATCGACATCGATGACCGGCACGCCCAGTTCGCCAAACAACGCGGCGACGGCACTCTTGCCGCTGCCGATGCCACCGGTCAGCCCCAGCACGCGGCCGACATGAATCACGGCTTGCGTCATGGCGCGGCAGACGGAGGAGGGGCCGCCGCAGGCGTGTCCGTGTCGGCTGCGTTCGGACAGTTGGCCATCTGGATTCTGCCCAGCCCCAGTTCGTTGAGCAGTTTCGGCAAACGCTGCTGCAGATAGGTTTGCGTACCGTGGATTTCGACCTGCGCCTTGCCGGTGGCCCGGCTGCGCGGCTCGATCACGGCAGTGCGCACGCCGCGCTGCTGCATGGCCGCCAGATGATTGGCGGCAGCTTCCGGGGTGGAAAACATGCCCAGGGAAATGGCAAAACGGTCCTCGCCTTCGGCCAGCATGGGCATGGCGTCGGTAATCCCCAACCGCTTCAGTTCCTGAAGTTTTCTATCGACATGCGCTCGGCTGGGCAGCGGCCGGAAATGCACCCAGTAGCGCGGCGCCAGTTCGAGCAACTTGATGTTCGCCTCGACTTCGGCCCCGTCTTCGGCATCGGCGACGTTTTCTGCTTCGCTTTGCACCCGGTCAAACAGGCGCTGCGCATCGGCGGCACTCAGCTCATTGCCGCCAACCAGACGGCAGGCCATCTCGATGACCGGCGTCGCCAGGGCACTGGCTGCACTTGCAGCCGCTGGTGCCGCCGACGTGTCCGCCGAAGCATCCGTGGCTGCCAGAATGCGCAGCTTTTCTGCCGCCAGTTGATGCCCGGTGCGCTGCGGCTCGCGACCATCTTCGAGCCGACCCAAATAGCCCTGACTCCAGGCATAGAACAGCAGATTGCCGAACACCACCAGCAGAAACGCCATGCGCCAGAACAAGGTCATGTGTGCGGGCCTGTCTTCATTGGAGAATGGTCAACCGGAAACTCAGCCAACCTTGGGCAGATGCTGCAACGCGGCTTCAATCGCCTCGGCCGGATAGGCATAGTCTTCCAGCTCGCCGGCGAAGTAGCGGTCGTAGGAGGTCATGTCGAAATGGCCGTGGCCGGACAGGCAGAACAGCAGCGTCTTGGCTTCACCGGTTTCCTTGCAGCGCAAGGCTTCATCGATCACTCCCCGGATGCCGTGACAGGATTCGGGCGCGGGCACGATGCCTTCGGTGCGGGCGAACTGCACGCCAGCCTCGAAGGTGGCCAGTTGATTCACCGACACCGCCTCGATCAAGCCTTCGTGATACAGCTGGGAAACCAGCGGCGAAGCACCGTGATAGCGCAGACCACCGGCGTGAATGCCGGGCGGCACGAAATCATGACCCAGGGTATGCATCAGCATCAGCGGCGTGTAGCCGGATGAATCGCCGTAGTCATAGGCATAGTGACCGCGGGTCAGCGACGGGCAGGAGCTGGGCTCGACGGCCACCAGGCGGACGTCCTTGCCAGCGGCCTTATCGGCAAGAAAGGGGAAGGCGATACCGCCGAAGTTGGAGCCACCGCCGCAGGGGGCGAAGATCATGTCGGGATAATCACCGACTTTCTCGAACTGTTTCTTCGCTTCCAGACCGATCACCGTCTGGTGCAGGATGACGTGATTGAGCACCGAGCCCAGTGCGTAATTGGTGTCCTTGCGCGAAGCAGCTTCTTCCACCGCTTCGGCAATGGCGATGCCCAGCGAACCGGGGCTGAAAGGGTCCTTGGCGAGAATGTCGCGGCCGGCCTGGGTCATGCTGGTGGGACTGGAAAAGACTTCCGCTCCCCAGGTTTTCATCAGCGTGCGGCGCGCGGCTTTTTGCTCGTAGCTGACCTTCACCATATACACACGCACTTCCAGACCAAGCATCTGCCCGGCCATGGCAATTGATGAACCCCACTGGCCGGCACCGGTTTCGGTGGTCAGGCGGCGAATGCCGGCCTGGCGGTTGTACCAGGCCTGCGGAATGGCGGTATTGGGCTTGTGCGAACCGGCCGGCGAACCACCTTCGTACTTGTAATAGATCTTTGCCGGCGTACCCAGTGCCTGCTCCAGACGCACGGCGCGGCACAGCGGCGCGGGCCGCCAAAGACGGTAGAGCTCGCGCACTTCCTCGGGAATGGCAATCCAGCGCGCGGCCGACATTTCCTGTTCGAGCAGATTGGGCGGAAAGATTTCCAGCATTTTTTCTGCGGCCACCGGCTGGCCATCTGCCCCCAGCGGCGGTGCCGGCGGCTTGGGCATGTCGGCAACGACGTTGTACCAATGGGTCGGAATGTCCGACGCGTCGAGTTGTATGCGGATGTTTTCCATTACGCCCAGCTCCTGGATGAATACAGTACAAAAATCTGCGAAAACAGATAGCGAATTGTCGGATTTCAGTCAGCCAGATCGGCCACGGCGACCCGTGCCAGACCTTCAAGAACCAGATTTTCGACGTGACGCAGTGGAATGTCCAGCAAGTTGACGAAATGTCCGGCCGCTCCACCCGACAACAGGCAGATCGCCGCAGGCTCATCGGCAATCGGCCGAAACATGCGCTCGATGGCGCCGCTGGTTGCCTGCAGACAACCGCTGGCAATCGCCGCCCGCGTATTGCGCGGCAGCGTCTGAAAATCACCTTTCGCCAACGGCAGCCGCGCCGTGTGGTGAGCCAGCGCGGTACGCATCAGATCGACCCCCGGCAGGATCAGGCCGCCTTGGAAACATCCATCGGCATCGAGCCGGTCGATGGTCGTCGCCGTCCCCGCCGTCACCACCAGACACGGCGCCTGCGGCTGCAGGTGGCGCGCACCGATCAGCGCCGCCCAGCGGTCAGCACCGAGCTGGCCGGGCTCATCGTAGCCATTCGTCACACCGCATTGCGCAGCCTGGCTTTCGTTCCAGCGCAGCGGCGCGCCGAGCGCATCGGCGCCCAGCTCGATGGCCGCGCGCGCCTCATGATTGGCAACGATGCAGCCGACGACACCCAGCGGCGTGCTGTAACCCGGCGATGCGCGCACCTCCGCCGGCAGGCGCCCGATCTCCGTCAGCAGCAACGCGCCCTGCGCCAGCCAGCACTGCCGCGCCGGATCGTAAGTACCCCATTTGAGGCGGGTATTGCCGCAATCCAGGCACAACCACAGGGAATCACTCATGCTTGCAACCTCAGGGAAACTTCGCCGCTGATGATCCGCTGAAGCCCATCTGCCGTCTCCAGCAGCAGTGCCCCCTGCGCATCGACACCACGGCAAATACCCTCGCGCGGCGGATTCACGTCATCCAGCAGGCGTACCGGACGGTCGGCATGGGCATGGCGCTGTTGCCAGCCCGCGCGCAGCGGCGCGAAACCGACCGCGGAAAAATCCGTCAATTGCTGCTGCAAGGCGGCGAGCAGGTGGGCCAGCAGATGATTGGCTTCCGGCAGCGCCACACCGGTTTCCGCCAGCGCCGCCGCGCCGGCCCGGATATCGTCGGGCAGCGCAGCCGGCAAGCGCAGATTGATGCCCACACCGATGATCGCCGCCGGCCCCTGCGCGGTGCGCGGCGACGGCGCCAGCTCGACGAGGATGCCGGCCAGCTTGCGTCCCCGCAGCAGCATGTCGTTGGGCCACTTTAGGCGGATGTCCGCGATGCCCAGTTCCTCGAACGCGCGCACCAGCGCCACACCCACGGCCAGCGACAGCCCCTCCAGCGCCGTACCCGGCGGAAAGCGCCAGAGCAGCGAAAAGGTCAGGCTTTCGCCCGGCGCCGACAGCCAGCCACGGCCCCGCCGCCCGCGTCCGGCCGTCTGCCGTTTTGCGACGATGACCGTGCCGCCAGGCGCACCCGCCTCGGCCCGCGCCATCAGACGGCTGTTGCTGGAATCGCACTCGGCCAGCACATCCACATCGAAGCGATGGGCCAGGCCGCCGCAGGCCTCCAGCGCGGCAGCAATCGCCGCCACCGACAGGGTGTCGGCAAGGTTGTCAGAAACGGTCATGAGCGAGCGACAAAATACAAAAAAGGGCCATTATCGTCGATCGCGCAGCGCGATGCGCAGCGGATGCCCCACCACTCCTATCATTGTGCGGCAGACGTCAGCCGACGCGGCAATCTTCGGGCCGCGCAGTGACGACAGGCAGCAGGACACAAAAGGCATTGACAAGCGTTATATACGAAAATATATTACACCCCTGTGGCGGCCGTCTGCTGCCCGAAGCAGACGAAGCACAATGATTTTCCAGAAATGGCGTGACATGGCGCAACAGCAAAAGACCCGCGCAGAAACGCTTTCCGTCAATCGTTATATTTTTGAATATATATCCGCATGAATCCTATCCTCCGTCAATCCCTGCTCGCCACGCTTGTCGCGCAAGCGCTGGCCGTTTCCGCGACCGCGACAGCACAGAGCGCCGCATCATCAAACACGGCGCTCTTCACCCTGGGTGAAGTCACCGTCACGGGCAACCGCCCGGCCACAGGCAGCGTCTCCGAAGACCAGGTCGCCTCGGTCGTCACCAGCGAAGAAATCAAGGAATTCAACCGCGACAACATCGCCGATGCCTTGAACCTGCTTTCCGGCATCACGCTTTCGCATGGCCAGAAGAATGAGCGGCGTGTCTCGATTCGCGGCTTTGAAACCAACAAGGTTGGCCTGTTCATCGATGGTATCCCGGTCTATATCCCCTTCGATGGGGCGGTGGATCTGAATCGCTTCACCACGGCGGATCTGGCCGCGATCCAGGTGGCCAAAGGTTTTACTTCGGTGGCTTACGGCCCCAACACCATGGCCGGGGCGATCAACCTGGTTACGCGTAAACCGACGAAGCAGCTCGAAGGCAACGTCCTGCTCGGCTTTGGTGTAGGTAACGAGCGCCAGACGCAGGTGAATGTCGGCAGCAATCAGGGTATGTGGTACATCCAGGGTGGCGCCTCATATCTGGAGAGCGATGGCTTCCGTCTGTCCTCCGACTTCGTGCCGAAACCCGGGGCGGCGCTGTATGAGGATGGCGGTCGCCGCAACAATTCCTATCGCAAGGACAGCAAGATTTCGCTCAAGCTGGGCCTGACGCCGAACGCCAGCGATGAGTACGCGCTCAGCTACATCAAGCAGGAAGGTGAAAAAGGGCAGCCGCCCAGCACCAGCGGCACGGGCCAGACCTGGCGCTGGCCCTATTGGAACAAGGAAAGTGTTTATCTCACCACGCGCACGGCGCTGGGTGGCAGCGAAACCTTGAAGTTCAAGCTGTATCACGACACTTTCGATAATGCGATCGACATGTACAAGAATGCGACGTTCACGGCGATCAACGGCACCGGTTCGAGCATCTACAACGACAAGACCGTCGGCGGCTCGGTGGAACTGGAATCGACACGCATAAAGGACAACATCCTGCGTCTGTTTGCCTTCTACAAGAAGGACGTCCACGACAAGAACGACTACTCCTACATCCCGCCCCGCTATGACCGGATGGAGGACACGCTGGTTTCCTACGCGCTCGAAAACAACTATCAGATCCGTTCCGACCTGCTGCTCTCCCTGGGTGCCAGCCACCACCGCCTGAAACCCAATACCATCTACAAATCCGACAACCTTGGCTTGAGCCTGCCCAGCGCCAAATCTGCCAACGATTTCCAGGCCGGCTTGTTTTACGACTGGTCGGCATCGGCCCGCCTGTACGCCACCACCTCACAAAAAACCCGCCTGCCTTCGCTGCAGGACCGCTACAACGGCGCGTTCGGCCGTTACATCGAAAACCCCAATCTGCAGCCGGAAAAATCGACCAACTACGAAATCGGCTACCAGGGCACGCCCTGGCAGAATGCCAAGGCTGAAGCCGCCATTTTCCACAGCACGGTCGACGACAAGATCCAGGACTGGTTTCCCGATCCCAGCAAGAACTGCAGCGCGCCCACGTCGAGTGATCCGACAGGCAACGTCTGCCAGCGGCGCAACGTCGGCGAGGTGCGTTACAGCGGCCTCGAACTGGGCCTGCGCGGCCAGGTCTCGGCGCAACTCGAGCTGGGCGGCAACTACACCTATACCGATCCCAAGATCATCAGCAATCCCAACAGCCGCAGCGGCAGCAAGGTCTACGACGTGCCCAAGCGCAAGCTCACCGTGCATGCCCGTTATCGCCCGAGCGAAAACCTCGATTTTGTGGCTTTCGTCGAAAACAACAGCAAACGCTGGGTTTCGGACACCGTCGAGCTGGGCGCTTACACCACGCTGAACCTGAAAGTCGCCTACCGGCCGCTGAAGGACCTGAGCCTGGAAGCCGGTGTGAACAATGCCGGCGACAAGAATTACGAGCTCTCCAATGGCTTCCCGCAGCCCGGCCGCATGTGGTTCGTCAATGGCAGTTATTCGTTCTGAGTGTGTGACCACGGTGCGGATTGACTCGGCACCACCGGTACCACGGGCACCATTGGCACCCGCCCCCCCCCCGCAAACAATCGAAATCATGGAAAACAAAATGAAAAGACAACACACCCCGCACGTTTCAACGTTGCTGAAATCCCTGCTGGTCGCCACCCTGTTCGCCTTGGCCGGCCCGGCCACAGCCGCAGCCCCCGCCGCTGACGCAGCAGCTGAAGCCAGCGCTGTACTGGCGCAGAAAAATGGCTGCCTGGCGTGCCACAAGGAAGCCGGCAAGAGCAACGGCCCGGCCTATCAGGAAGTGGCGGCCAAATACGCCGGCAGCCAGAACGCCGCCGCGCTGCTGGTCAAACACATCACGGAAGGCACGGGGCCCAAGGGTCTGGGCTGGCAGCAAGCTGGCAAGGCCAGTCTGCCATTCATGCCCGCCAACCGCGTTACGGCGGCTGAAGCGCAGCAGCTGGCCAACTGGATACTGACAACCGGCGGCAAAATCGCCAATATCGATCGCCTGTTCGTCACCGAAAGTGTCAGCCTCTCGGGACTGGTGAAAAACCCGCTCAAACTCGATCCGGCCGCTTTGCGCCAGTTTCCGCCACAGCAAGTCGGTGAAGTGCCGCTGGTCTGCCAGACCGGCGCGGATCGCGGCAAACTGGAAAACTTCAAGGGCGTGAAGCTCACCGACATCCTCGACAAAGCCGAAATCATCGCTCCCGGCCACAACGACGTGAAGAAACTGGCCATCATCGCCACCGCCAGCGATGGTTACAAAGCCGTATTTTCCTGGAACGAACTGTTCAACTCCCCCCTGGGCGAAGGCGTCATGGTGTTCTTTGAAAAAGACGGCAAGCCGCTCGGCGACGAGGAAGGCCGCATCGCCATGGTATCCAGCAAAGACAGCCGCACCGGCCCGCGCCATGTCAAATGGCTGCAGGATATTGAAGTGAAAAGAATTGCCGATTGAAACGGCAATGATTTCGCCTTGAACCCCCGCTTATCTCCTCTATAGAACCCACGCTCCCCTGTGTGGTTGTCTTGGCCCACTGTCCTTTGGACAGTGGGTATTTTTTGGCTGTCCAGGCCAGCCAGTCTGATGATTTGAAATGACCTCAAGCATCGAACAAGGTATGCCGCTCAAGCAACCAGAGCAACAACGGTTGGGCCTTTCCATTCTCCCCCCAAGACAGCCACTTGCGCATTTCATGTGGTTGAAAAGGGAATCAAGCACTGAGCTGGAGCAGCTGGTGCGCCGCGTCATCAGTGCCGTCATGCGTCACGCACAAACTGGCGATCTGCCGCTGTTTGCCTGGACGCTGGGGCTGGAGCAGGATGATTTGCTGGCTCTGATACACGCGTTGTTTCCAGAAATTGAGCCGCTGGAGCCCATGTCAGAGGCGGAATATGCCGTGTTGTTGCGTCAGTCGCCGCCTTTGTTTCATCACTTGCTCGATTTGCTGTTGCGCCATCAGAACGGTGGCACGGCCTTGGCCGAAACATCCGTGCCGACGGCTTGGTTGGCACGGGCCTTGGCGGTGGCCAGCTTGGGCGAACGTCATTTTTGGCAGGATCTTGGTCTGAGCCATCGCGGTGAAGTGTCGCGTCTGCTTGAACATTATTTTCCGACGCTGCATGCCCGCAATACGCGCGACCTGAAGTGGAAGCGTTTTCTGTATGGCGAGCTGGGGCAGCAGCTTGGTCAGCCCGCTTTGCGCCCGCCGGGTTGCCACAAATGTGAGCAGCAGGCGTTGTGCTTTACCGAACATAAGCCGGAAAAATAGCATCATGTCCGCAGATGAAAGCAGTGTTGCCGTTCATGGTTCGATCTGGCTGACGATGAGCGGCATGAGCTTTGGTGGCTCGGGGCGTATTGATTTATTGGCGCGGATAGACGAATACGGTTCGATCAATCAGGCGGCCAAGTCGATCAGGATGAGCTATCGCGCCGCCTGGGATGCCATCGATACCATGAATCAAATTGCCGGCGAGCCGCTGGTCGATCGTCAGGCAGGTGGCAAGGGTGGCGGTGGCACATCACTCACGGCGCGCGGTCAGCGTCTGGTCGATAACTTTCGTCTCATCGAGCGGGAACATCGGCTGTTCATCGAGCAACTCAGCCGCCAGGCTGACGATATCACGCAGGACTTTTTACTCATCAGGAGATTGAACATGAAAACCAGTGCACGCAATCAGTTTCTCGGCAAGGTTGTGGCTGTCAAGCAGGGTGTCGTGAATGACGAGATTGATCTGGAAGTGGCCGACGGTGCACGCATCGTTGCCGTCGTCACTCGTGAAAGTACTGAAGGCCTGGGGCTGAAAATCGGCGCGGAAGCTTTCGCGTTGATCAAGGCTTCGTCGGTCATCGTCGTCACGGAAGAGGGCGGCGCCCGTTTTTCGTCCCGCAACCGCATCAGCGGCAAGATTGCCCGCGTGCAACCAGGCGCAGTGAATTCAGAAGTCGTGATCGAACTGCCCGGCGGTGGCGCGATTGCCGCCGTGGTCACCAACGAAAGCAGCCAGGCGCTAGGACTGGCCGCCGGCAAGCAAGCCACGGCACTCTTCAAGGCATCCAGCGTCATCATCGGCGTCCCGGCCTGAAAAACCAAGCCGTCATGTGTTGTTCCCGTTTGGCGGGATCAATCAAGACACATCACTCGCCGTAAGGGCAAGGCGTCAGCAGCATCCTGCCTTTTTGCTGTTTGCTGCCCACGGCAGGACAAAACGGCTGTCACCTGTCACGTCTGGGAAGGAAACAAGTTTCGGGCTATGCTTGCGTTCTTTCACCTGCCTGGAGGCTCTGATGACGCAATCACCCGCTGCCGGAGCGCCCGGAGCCTCTGGCGAAGCACCGGTTGCCGTGCACGGCTCGATCTGGCTGACGCTGGCCGGCAAGAATTTCGGCGGCGCCGGGCGCATCGATCTGCTGGCACGCATCGCCGAATGTGGCTCGATCAGTCAGGCCGCCAAATCCATCAAAATGAGCTACAAGGCGGCCTGGGATGCCATCGATACGATGAACAATCTCGCCGGTGAGCCGCTGGTGGAACGCGTCACGGGCGGCAAGGGTGGTGGGGGTACGCGCCTGACGCAGCGCGGCGAGCAGTTGGTGGCCAACTTTCGCATCATCGAGCGCGAACACCAGCAATTCATCGAACAGCTCAGCCGCCAGGCCGACGGCATCACCCATGATTTTTTGTTGATACGCAGGATGAACATGAAAACCAGTGCGCGCAACCAGTTTCTCGGGCAAGTCACGGCAATCAAACCGGGCGCGGTCAACGATGAAGTTGAACTGACCATCCCCGGCGGCCTGACGCTGACCGCCATCGTCACTCACGAGAGTCGCGACGGCCTGGGGCTGAAAGTCGGCGGTGAAGCCTTCGCCCTCGTCAAGGCCAGCGCCATCATCATCGCCACCGACGAGACGAATGCGAAATTCTCGGCGCGCAACCGCATCCGTGGCCGCATTTCGCGCCTGCAAGTGGGCGCGGTCAATAGCGAAGTGGTCATCGAACTGCCTGCCGGTGGCGCGATTGCCGCCGTCATCACCAATGAAAGCTGCCATGCGCTTGCCCTCGCGGTCGGGCAGACGGCAACCGCGATTTTCAAAGCATCCAGCGTGATTCTGGGCGTGCCGGCCTGATGGTGGCCGTGGACATTTCAGAATCCAATGTGGCCACTTGCGAAGCCCCCGGGCAAGACGCGCAGGACATTCTGTCACTACAATGAAACGCTGCCCTGGGTGTTTTCATCCCGGATGCGGCAACACCAGGCGTGACCGGCTCGCCAACTGGCCACCCTGCCGCCCCACCACACCACTACAGCCCTCATACATGGAGTCGAGCGATGGATTTTGAATTTTCCAAGGAAGAACAGGCTTTCCTGCGCGAAGTCGATACGTTTCTCAAGGAGAACAACGACGTCAAATACATGGACGTGACGCGCGAGAACATGGCGCAGGTCTGTGATACGCCGGAGCGACGTGAATTTACCGCCAAGATGGCCAAGAAAGGCTGGCTGGGCATCACCTGGCCAAAGGATTGCGGCGGCCAGGATGGTGAAGGTTTTTACGAATTCCTGCTGAATGAAAAACTCTCGTCCTTTGGTGCGCCGCAGATCGGCAAGGGCGTGGGCATCATCGGCAAGACCTTGATCAAGGTCGGTTCGGAGAAGCTGAAAAAAGAATTCCTGCCCAAGATCCTCAATGCCGAAATCGAATTTGCCGTTGGCTATTCCGAGCCGGAAGCCGGTTCCGATGCTGCCGCCATGCGCCTCAAGGCCGAGCGCAAGGGCGATGGCTGGGTGTTGAACGGTCAGAAGGTGTTCACCACTTCGGCACACTTTGCCGACTGGTACTGGGTGGGCGCACGCACCGATCCGGATGCCAAGAAGCACCACGGCATCACGCTGTTCCTGATCCGCATGGATGATCCGGGACTGACCATTCACCCGATGTACACCATGGGCAAGGAGCGCACCAATGCGGTGTTCTTCGACAATGTCTTCGTCCATGACGACTATCGCGTCGGCGAACTCAACAAGGGCTTCCAGTACATTGCCGAGGCGCTGGATATCGAGCGTTTCACGATGTTCACCATTTCGCCGATTCGTGGCCGCATGGAATTGCTGGCCGATTACGTCAAGAACGGCAAGAAGGACGGTCAGCCGCTGAAAAATGATCCGGTGCTGCGGCAAAAAATCGCTCAGCTGGCAACAGAATGCGAAGTCGCCCGCGTGCTTGGTGTGCAGTTTGTCGATGCGGCGCTGCACAGCAACAAAACACCGTCCAACGAAGCCTCCGAATACAAGCTCTACGCCACCGAGTTTTCGCGCCGTCTGGCCGATGCCACCATGGATATCGCCGGCCCCGGTTCGCAGCTGTGCCTGCATACCGAAGACGCGCCGCTCAAGGGCCGCGCCGAGAGCTGCTACACCTACACGGTGATCGATACCATCGGCGGGGGCGCTTCGGAAGTGCAGAAGAACATCATCGCCCAGCGCAAGCTCGGCCTGCCGCGCAGCTTCTGAGGCCGGGCTCATGGCATTGCTCAAAGGCTACAACGTCCTCGATCTGGCCAGTGTCGGCCCGGCCGCCCGGGCTTCGCGTATCCTCGCCGATTACGGCATGAACATCATCAAGGTGGCCCCGGTGGCCGCCAAGGGTGCGAAGCAGATCGAGCCGGTATTCCATGCCTATGGCGCCGGCCGGGGCACGCAGAAAATCCGCGTCGATCTGAAATCGGCGGCCGGTCGCGAGGCCATCCTCAAGCTGGCCAAAAGCGTGGATGTGGTGATCGAAAGCTATCGTCCCGGTGTGGCTGCGCGACTGGGTGTAGGCTATGAGGATCTGCAACAGATCAATCCCAAGATCGTCTATTGCTCAACCAGTGGTTATGGCCAGGACGGCCCCTATTCCCAATGGGTGGGGCATGACATCAACTATCTGGCCGTGGGTGGTTTTCTTGGCTGCAGCGGCACCGATGCGGCGGGCAAGCCGGCCATCCCCGGGGCCACGGTGGCCGACAGTGCCGGTGGCGGTATGCAGGCGGCGTTGTCCATCATTGCGGCTTTGTTGAATGCGGAAAAAACCGGCGCGGGCAGCTACCTGGATGTATCGATCACCGACGGCGTGCTCAATCTGATGTCGCTGTACCTCGACCAGTATCTGGCCACAGGCGAGGAAACCAAGCCGAACAATGCGGTACTGACCGGCAAATATGCCTGGTATGGCATTTACACCTGCGCCGATGGCGGCCACATTTCGGTGGGCGCGATCGAAGGGCATTTCTTCAAGAATCTGTGCCGTCTGCTCGATTGCGAGGAATTCTGCGGCAGCCAGTACGATGCCGCCCAGCAGGAAGCGATGCGCGCCGCGTTTGCCGCTCGTTTCAAGACGAAATCGCGCGACGAGTGGGTCGAACTGCTCGCGGGCGCCGACACCTGCACCGCGCCGGTGCTGTCGATTGCGGAAGTCACCCAGAACGAGCATCTGCGCGCACGGCAGACTTTCATGCAGGCCCGCCATCCTGAAAAAGGCGCATTCGAGCAGCTGGGGCCGATTCTGGCCGGGGGTGAGCGCAAGCAGCCCGAGCATCAGGTCCATGCGGCCGGTCAGACCGATACCGACAACGTCTTTGCGCTGGCCGGTTTTTCGGCTGAAGAGATCGCCGCCCTGAAGGCGGCCGGCGCAGTGGAATAAGGAGGAGCAGAAACCGTCATGGCCAATCAATATCCGCCTTCGGCCACCGATCTGCCGCCCGCAGTGCTGGCGCTGATCGATCAGCCGCAGTACGAAGAACAGACCGAGTTCGATATCGAGCGCGGTTATGTGCTGAGCAGTTGCGCTTCGGTGCAAAACGGCAATCCGCTGTATTGGCAGCCTGCCGTTGCCCAGGCGCTGACGGGCGGCCCCATCGCGCCGCCGTCGATGCTGTCGGTCTGGTTTCGTCCCCATCACTGGGCGCCAGGCGCAACGGAAGAACGCACGGCGCTGATGGCGCATTTCGATCTGAAGCGTCTGCTCGATCTGCCTGAAGCCGTGGTCGCCAGCAACGAAACCGTATTCGGCGCGCCGGTGCGCATGGGTGATGTGCTCACCATTCGCCAGATTGTGCGTTCGGTGGGTGAGCTGAAAGACACCAAACTCGGCCGTGGCCGCTTCTGGACCATCGACGTCGAGACCGTCAATCAACGCGGTGAATGGGTGGGTACCGACACCTATACCTGCCTCGGTTACAGGAAGCCCGGCCAATGAGTGCGACGATGGAAGCAAAGAATCTGACCCTGGCTGACATCCAGGAAGGCATGGCGCTGCCGCCGCTGAGCCATCCGGTCAGCGCCACCACCGTGGTGCTGGGCGCACTGGCCAGTCGCGACTGGCGGCCGATGCACCATGACAAGGATTTCGCGGTGAACCGCAATGGCACCCGCGATATTTTCATCAACACCCCCACCAACGCCGCCTGGTTCGAGCGTTTCATCACCGACTGGACAGGTCCCAAAGGCCGTCTGGGACGAATGAAGTTCAAGATGAAAAGCTCGGTTTTCCCTGGCGATGAAATGCATTTCAGTGGCCGTGTGGCCAAGGTCGGTACCGATGCCACCGGCTGTGGCTGGGTCGATCTGGAGCTGGCCGTATCGGTTGGCGACCAGGTTTCCACCGAATGCCAGGCCCGTGTGGCTGTGCCGGTCGATGCTCAGGACAATCCCTGGCAGCGTCAGGGCGAGCAGTGGCTACCTTGAAGTTACCCTGAGCTTATCCAGCCGCTGAACAGCTGAAAGCAGCAAACTCGAAGCACAAAATACACCCTTACACTCCGCCGCCCGGAATCCCGTCACCTCGCAGCACCGTCGCAATACATCCCGGGCCTATTTCAAGAATCACGAATCAACGTCATCACGAGAGGCGAACAATGGATCTCAAATTTACCGAAGAACAGAACATGTTCCGCGACATGACCCGCAACCTGTGCGCGGATTACAGCAGCGTGGACGTGGTGCGCAAGATGGAAGACGACCCGCTTGGCCTGCCCACCGAACTGTGGGCACAGATGAAGGAAACCGGCCTGCTGGGCATCCTGGTGCCGGAAGAATTCGGTGGCATGGGTCTGAACATGATCGATTGCGCCGTGATCTTCGAAGAAATGGGTCGCACCCTGACGCCCGGTCCTTTCTTTTCCTCATCGGTGATGAGCACGCTGGTGTTGAGCCGTGCCGGCAGCGCCGAACAGAAGCAGGCCGTGTTGCCGCAAATCGCCAGTGGTGACGCCATCGTCGTGCCCGCCTGGCTGGAGCCGGACAACGGCTATGGCGCGGCTGGTGTGCAGATGCGCGCCAAGCTGGAAGGTGACAACTATGTCCTGAATGGCATCAAGCGCCATGTTTTCTGCGCCAAGGCAGCACAGCAGCTGATCGTGCTGGTGCGTACCGGCGATGCAGAAAACGATATCGAGCTGCTGCTGGTTGATGCCAATGCCGCCGGTCTGGTCTATGACCAGCAACTGTCGATGGCTTCCGACACCCAGTACCGCCTGAGCTTCAACAACGTCAAAGTGCCGCTGGCCAATCGCATTGGCGCGGCCAACTCGGGCTGGGCCACCTGGAATGCCGCCATGCACGAAGGCATCATCCTGCTGGCGGCTTTTGCGGCCGGTGGCGCACAGCAGGCACTGGATCTCACCGTGCAATACACCAAGGATCGCAAGCAGTTCGACAAGCCGCTGGGCCAGTTCCAGGCGCTGGCGCACTACATGTCGGATGCCACCACGGTGGTCGATGGCGCCCGCATGTTGGCCTATGAAGCGGCCTGGGCACACAGCGCCGGCAAGGATACGGCCCGTCTGGCGCCGATGGCCAAGCTGTTTGCCTGCAAGACTTTCCGTGATGTGACCAGTGTCTCCCAGCAGATTCACGGCGGCATCGGCTTCACTCTGGATTACGACATCCAGTTGTTCTATCGTCGCGCCAAGCAGTTGCAGCTCAACTGGTGGGATTCGCGCTATCTGGAAGAGCTGATTGCCGTCGACATCCTCGACCGCGATCTGCCGCGCACCATTCCCGATCCTTTCACCGTCTGAGTCGGGCAGTACAGGCAGGTTCGGCCTGCCGGTAACGGCCAGCTGACTCAGCCAGCCTGCAACTCGGTCATTCTGTCATTCTGTTACTCTGCGCACGGCGACGACATGGGCTTGGCCAATCCTGATTATGGCAAAGGGGTTTTTCGTCGCCGTTTGCATTGGCAGGCGCGAGCGGGCTGTGTCGCGGTGGCGCTGGAAGACAGCAACCACGGCTTCAAGCTGCAACTGCATCATGATGGCCGTCAGATCACCCGCATCGAGGCCCAGCCGCTGCGCCATCCTTTCACCACCTGCCCGGAAGCCGTGGGCAATGTACAGCACATCATCGGTCTGGCCTTGAGCGATGTCGCCGCGCAGCGCGCCCGCTTGCCGCAAGCCAGCAACTGCACCCATCTGGTCGATATGGCCTTGCTGGCGGCCAGCCATGCCGCGGATGGTGCAAATGGTGTGGATGGTACAAACGATGCAAATAGTACAGATGACCCGGAAACTGCGCCGCAGCGTCTTTACGACATCACTATCGATGACGAAAACACCGAGGGCCTGACACGAGCGCGCATCTGCTGCGATGGCGAACAGGTGCATGACTGGCTGATCCGCCAGCATCAGGTCGTCGCACCGGCCGATCTGGCTGGGCAGCCGGTGATGCGTGGTTTCTACCACTGGGCAGTACAACGTTTTGCCGGCATGCCGCTGGAAGCCGCACAGCTGTTGCAACGCGGTTATTTCGTTGCCCAGGCGCGGCGCTCGGTGTATCTGCCGATCGCCGACTATCCGGCCCGCAGCGATGGTATGCCCATCGGGGCCTGTTATTCCTACAATACGGGCGCGGTCGAGCGCGCTCTGCGCATCCACGGCTCGGTGCGCAACTATTCGCACAGTGCCGAGCGTCTGCTGCAGTTCGACCCCTTGCCTGCCGCGCCACAGCAACAGGCGGCAACGGCGGCGGACAGCAAGGATGCCGGCCACGAGAACAGGCAACGCAGCACTGCAGTACCGCAAGCACTGCAAGTACAAGTAATTGATACGGAGGCTCAATGACTGTCGCAAACAAGCCCGGCGCCTTGGCCGGCATCAAGGTGGTCGACTTCGGCCAGATGGTTTCCGCGCCTTATTGCGCCAAACTGTTCGGCGATTACGGCGCCGAAGTGATCAAGGTCGAACCCCCTGCCGGGGATGCCGCCCGCCGTACCGGCCCTTTCCCCGGCGATGTGCCCCATGCGGAAAAAAGCGGCCTTTATTTCATCAACAACACCAGCAAGCGCGGCATCACCTGCGATGTGCGCACTGCAGCCGGCCGCGACTTGTTCCTGCGTCTGCTGGGCTGGGCCGATGTGCTGATCGAAAACAACCTGCCGCAGCAGATGCGCGCCTGGGGACTGGACTACCCCACCTTGCAAGCGGCAAATCCACAACTGGTGGTGATTTCCATCACGCCCTACGGCCAGACCGGCCCTTACAGCGAATGGAATGGTTACGACCTCAACGCCTATCATCTGACCGGTTCCAGCTCGCGCTATTGCGGCCGGCCCGGTGAAATACCGCTGGAACACGGCACCTTCTCGGCCGACTATTTCGGCGCCATCACCGGGGCCGCCTGGGGCATGGCCGCGGTGTATGGCCGGGGCGTGGTCGGTGGTGGCCAGCAGGTCGATGTCTCCTGCGCCGAAGCCATTGCGGCTGCTTTTGTTGGCGGCCAGAACATCGGCGGCTATGCCCAGGACGGCATTTTCGACAAGCGCACCGGGGTGGGTATGCCACAGGGCGCACCGGCCACCATCATGCCCTGCAAGGATGGCCACGTCTGGATGCTGGCGCTGGAGCCCGGTCAATGGAACGGTCTGCGCAAAGTGATGGGCGACCCGGAATGGGCCGATCTGGATATGTTCCAGAACATGAAAACCCGCGCCGAGAATGCCGACGTGATCTATTCCTTCCTCGCGGAATGGACCATGGAACACACCAAGATGGAAATCCAGGAAAAATGCCAGGCCGCCGGCTGCCCAATCACCGCCGTCTATACCGTGGCCGAAGCCGCCGAGCAGCCCCATTTGCAAGCGCGTGATTACTTCGTCGATATGGAGCATCCCGAGCTGGGCAAGCTGAAGAATCTGGGAGCGCCCTTCAAACTGCCGGCCAGTCCGGGCAATCCCAGTGCGCCGGCTCCCTTGCTGGGTCAGCACAATGCGGAAATCTACGGCGACCTGCTGGGGCTGTCGTCAGCCGAAATCGAAAACCTGCGCATGCAGGGCGTGATCTGAAAGGAGAAGGCAGATGAGTCATGCACTGCCGCTGAAAGGCGTTCGTGTGGTCAATTTCGGCTGGGTCTGGGCCGGGCCGGTAGTCGGCCAGACCCTGGGTTTTCTCGGTGCCGAAGTGTTCAAGGTCGAATCGCGCGCGCGCATCGACATCACCCGCAACCTGCCGCCTTTTGCCGAAGGCCAGCCCGATCCCAACCGCAGCCTGTCCAACCATGCCTGCTGGGCCGGCAATGGTTCGGTATCGCTCAACCTGAAAGAGCCCGAAGCGCTGCAACTGGTCAAGGAATTGATCGCCGAATCGGACGTGGTGGTCGAGAACTTCGGCCCCGGCGTGATGGAGCGCCTGGGACTGGGCTATGAGGAACTGACCAAGCTCAAACCGGACATCATCCTGTTTTCCATGCCTGGCGCCGGTCTCTACGGGCCGCTCAAGGACCTGCGTTCCTACGGTCTCAGTCTGACTTCAACCACGGGTCTGGACAGCCTGGTCGGCTACAAGAACGAAGATCCGATTCCCGTCGAAAACGCCTATTCCGACCCCTACGCCGGCATCTTCGGCGCCTTTGCCATCATCACCGCACTCAATCACCGGCGCAACACCGGTGTTGGCCAGCACATCGACTTCTCACAGCAGGAAGCCGTGATGCAGATGGTCGGCCCGGCTTACATGGATTACGTGCTCAACGGCCGCAACGGCAAGCCCAAGGGCAACGAACATCCGCTCAACGCCGCTGCCCCGCATGGCGTCTTCCCCTGCCAGGGCGATGATCGCTGGATCAGCATCGTGGTCATCCATGATGAAGAATGGCAGCAGTTGCTGACCGCCTTCAAGCATCCCGAATGGCTCACGGTGCCCGAGTTCGCCACGCGGGCGGATCGCCTCAAGCACATCGACACGCTGCACAAGCTGATCGGCGAATGGACGGCGCAGTTTGACGACCGCGAACTGGCCGCGCTGCTGCAAAGCCACGGCGTGGCGGCCGCGCCGGTGCTCAATGTCGGCGATCTGCTGCACGATCCGCACTACCAGGCGCGGCAGACCTATATCGAAGTCGAGCACCCGCTGGGCTTCAAGGAAACGCTCTACGGTGCCTACGTCAAACTCAGCGCCGGCGGCCCCGAGGTGCGCCCCGGCCCGATGATCGGCGAAAACAACGAACATGTTTTCAAGAACATTCTGGGCATGTCGGATGAGCGCTATGACGATCTGGTCAAGCGGCAGATCATCTATTGATGGGTTAAACTCAACCGTTCAGCAGCAAAAACAACAAATGTGGTGAATGTGGCAAACGACGGTGACATTCACGTGCAACGAACAATCAACCATAAGACAGGAGAGCAACCAATGAAATTCGCACTCGCCGCCAGCGGCATGGACAACTACCCACCCGCCATGGCCCCCTGGGAACCGCACGCCGGTCGTGAGGAAATCATTCGCTATGCCAAGAAAGCCGACAGCCTCTCCTGGGACTGGTTGACCATCCCCGAACACGTCATCATGCCCAATGCCATGGCCGAGCACATGGGCACGCGTTTTGTCGAAGGCATCACCGCCGCCTCTGTACTGATGGGCGCGACGGAACGTATCCACATGCTGACCTTCGTGCTGGTGCTGCCCTATCGCCATCCGCTGATGCTGGCCAAGCAGATTGCCACCATGGAATTCATCGGCGGCGGTCGCTTCACCCTGGGAACCGCCGTGGGCCACCTGCAGGACGAATTCAAGGCGCTCAATGTGCCGTTTGAAAAACGCGGCCAGATCGCTGACGAATACATCGCCGCCCTGAAGGAAGCCTGGACTTCCGACAAGCCGTCGTTCAAGGGCGAATTCGTTGAATTCAGCGATTTTGTTTTCGAACCCAAGCCGGTGCAAAAGCCGCATCCACCGATATTCATCGGTGGCAACTCCAAGCCGGCCATGCGCCGCGCCGCCAAGTTCGGTGACGGCTGGATCCCATGGCTGGTGACGGCCGAAGACCTGCCCGAGTGCATCAAGTACATGAAGAGCCTGCCCGAGTTCGAGGCAAAGAAAGATACTTTCGAATTCATGTGCACCACCACCGCCTACAACGTCAATGACGCTCATATCGACAAGGGTGAAACGCACATCTCGGCCGACCGCGACAGCGTGCTGCGTGAAGTCGAATCGCTCAAGAAAGCCGGTGCGACTTCCGTGCAAGTGCGCCCGCCGCGCCTGCCGACCTTCGAAGCCTGCCTCGAATGGATCGAGTGGTACGACAAGGAAATCATTCCACAATTCCGTTGATAGATATCGCCTGTGGCGCCAGGATTCCGGCAGGAATCATCGGTGCCACAGGCGTTTTACCTTTACCCGTCTCGTCCGGCGCAACGCAACACGACACGACACGGACAGTATCTCCCGGGAACTCCCATGACCGCAGACTACAAATACCTGACTTTTCGCACTGAAGACAACGTCGGCATCATCACCTTGAACCGTCCCGACAAGCTGAATGCCATCAGCTGGGAACTGGCCGAGGAACTCGCTGCCTTGCTGCTCAAACTGCGCTTTGACGATGGCGTACGCACCCTCTTGCTGACGGGCGAAGGCCGCGCCTTCTGTGCCGGTGGCGATGTCGATTTCCTTTCCGGCGAAGGCGACCGGCCGATGCCGGGCACTTCCAGCGCCGAGCGGCCGATTCCACGCACCCAGCGCAAATCCCCCGGCGGCCCTTTCTTTGAAGTCGCCCGTCAACTGCTGCTGGTCGACAAGCCGATCATTGCCGCCATCCACGGTCATGCCGTCGGCGCGGGTCTTGCCTATGCGCTGGCCTGCGACCGCCGCTTTGCCGATAGCACCACCAAGATGGCGGCGATTTTCACCAACGTCGGCGTGGCGCCGGATTGCGGCATGTCCTATTTCCTGCCGCGCATCGTCGGCATCCCGACGGCCTTGATGATGGTCGAAACCGCCAAGGTCTTCAAAGCCGAAGAATGCAAGGAACTGGGCCTGATCGACGAACTGGTGCCCGAAGGCAAGGATTTCGAAACCGCCTTCGAATACGCCCGCATGTTGGCCAGTCGCGCCAGCGTCGCCGTCGATGCCGCCCGTCGCCTGATCTACATGTCGCAACACATGACGCTCGACCAGCTGCTCGAAATGGAAGGCACGCTGGGTGTTTGCGTGGCCGGCAGTGCGGACGCCAAGGAAGGCACCATGGCTTTCATGGAAAAACGCAAGCCGGTCTATCGCGGCGTCTGAAGCACCGGGCCCACCGTGTCACAGCCTGCTGCACGCACAGCACACGCAGCACGGACACACCGGGCCCGGCCAGCAGACTCCTTTCACGTCTCTTGCAGCGGGCAATGATTGAGTGACTAAAGCAAGCCGGACAAGCCGAACCAGCCACACCAAAGCCGCTCCCGCCAACAGAACCGCCGGGGCCACGGCAACGTCTGCTCGTGCCGCCCCTGCCCGCTCAGGCCGTCTGTCCCTGTCGTTCGAGCAGTTCAGCAATCTGGTCGGCCAGATCTACGAAGGCCCGCTCGAAGATGTGCCTTGGGCCAGCGCCATGCGTCTGGTACGGCAATACCTCAACGCCAACTGGGTCACCTTGATCCTGCGTCCGGCATCGATCAGTCAGCAAGCACTGCTGGTTCGCGCCGGCGAGCATGGCGAAGACCTCTATGGCGCGTCCTACAACCAGTTTCAGGGTTTTTCGCTGGATCCCTTTGTCGGCCTGCCGCCCGACCAGATACTTGCCATCGACGAAATGATCGACGTGCGTACCTGGATCGAAGGTGATTTCTACAAGCAGTTCATCGAACCCAACAACATCCGCTACATCATCGGCGCCGATCTGCGCATCGAAGGCGGCGGTGAATGCCGGCTGCGCATCACCCGGCCGGCAAAGGGCAAGGATTTCAGCGCCCAGGACAAGGCCTTCTGCCAGCAATTGCTGCCTCACCTGAAACGCTCGGTCAAGCTGCGCTCACGGGTCGAAGGCATCGAATCAGAACGCCGTCTCTATGCCGTCGCCATGGATCGCATGCAGATCGGTACGGTTGTCCTCAACGAACAGGGACTGATCATCCGCAGCAACAGCGTGGCCGACGGCATACTCAACGAAAAGGACGGCATCCAGGTCGTCAATGGCAAACTGCATGCCGAATACGCCCTCGAAGACCGCGAGTTGCAACGCCTGATCAAAAACGGCCTGGCGAATGTCACCAGCACATCGCCGGTCATCACCGAAGCCATCTCGCTCACCCGCCCTTCCGGCCAACCCAAGCTGGGCGTGCTGGTGCGCTCGATTCCCTGCAATGATCTGTCCGAAGGCAACGACTGGCCGCAGGTCGCCGTCTTCATCCGCGACCCCAAACACCAGCCCGCCCCTTCGCATGAACTGGTGCGCCGCCTGTTCGGCTTCACTTCCGCCGAAGTCGCCCTGGCGCTGCTGCTCACCAACGGCCTGACGCTGGACGAGGCCGCCGCCGAACTCAACATCCGCAAGAACACCGCCCGCGCCCACCTGCGTTCGATCTTTTCGAAAACCGGCGTGACGCGCCAGACCATGCTGGTGCGCCTGCTGCTCAACAGCGTGGCTTCGGTGAGCTGATACTGACGACACGGCACTTCGATCCCGATCCAGCGCACTCCCCACGTAGGATCGAGCAAGCTACAAGCCGCGGCAGCCCGCCAGGAGGCTGCGTTCGCGGCGATAGCCGACAGTCTCCACCTCCAGCAGATCCAGCAGCGAGGAATACAGGTTGTCGTGACTGTAGTTGCCCGCAGTGAGATTCTGCAGACAGGTGGCGTCCAGTTGCAGGCGCTGGGCAGTGGCTGGCGGCAGCCACCACAGCATCGGCACTTCGCGTTGCTCGCGCGGCGCGATGGCCTGGGGCATGCCGTGCAGAAAAAGGCCATATTCACCCAACGATTCGCCATGGTCGGAAACATACAACAGGGCCACGTCGCGCTCGGCCGCCTGCGTCTGCAGGAAGGCAATCAAGCTGGCCAGGACGTGATCGGTATAACGCACTGCGTTGTCGTAGGCATTGACGATCTCCTGCCGTGTGCATTTGCCCAGATCATCCGCGGTGCAAGCCGGCAGGTAGTGGGCAAATGCCACTGGATAACGGCGATGATAGGCTGGGCCATGGTTGCCGATCTGATGCAGAACCACCACGCGATCGGGCAGCACCCTGTCGCCCGCGTCCTGCTGCAACTGCTCTTGCAGACCCGTCAGCAGAATTTCATCCTGGCAATGCCCGTCCGCGCACAGCCCGGGATCATGGCGCTGGCCAAGATCGACGAATTCCAGGCCAGCGCAAACCCCCTTGCAGCCGCTCTGATTGTCCAGCCAGCTGACCCGATAGCCGGCGCGGGCGAGCAGCTGCAGCAGGGATTCTTGACTGTGGATTTGTGCCTCATCGTAGTCGGCACGGCCAGCGGCGGAAAACATGCAGGGCAGCGAGACGGCGGTCGAAGTGCCGCAGGCGGTGACCCGAGGGAAATTGATCACCTTCAGCCGGGCCAGCTCGGGCGTGGTCATGCGGGTATAGCCGTTGAGGCCGAAATTCGCCGCGCGCAGCGTCTCGCCCACGACCATCACCAGCAGCAAGGGCTTGCGCGGCGCGCCGGCTGGCTCGGGCAAACGCCGCACCGGGGCGAGCGGCGCGGCTGCCTGGGCATGTGCCGTACCGGCGGTCAGCTTGGCCAGCGACCAGATCACGTTGCCCGGCGTCAATTGATAGCGTAGCGCTTTGTGGCTGCGCATCGCCGAGCCGAAATCCTGAAAACACAGTAACAAGGCGGCAACCCCCACCACCAGCGCCAGCAACAGGCTGACGCTGCGTATCAGCACGGCCTCGCGGCGCGGCCGGACGACAAGACGCACGCGCCAGAGCCAAGCCAACGGAACGATCGCCAGCGCCATGAACAGCAACAGGTCCGGATTCAGCAACTCACGTACCTCCTGCCAGTCCGTCTGCATGACGTTGCGCAGCATACTTGGATCAATGACGATGCCATAGCGGCGGATGTGATAATTGGCCAGCATGGCGGCGACGAACAGCACGGCCAACAAAGGACGCAGCAGCAGATGCGTGGCCAGCAGGCCGATGACCAGGTAGTGCAAGGCGCTCAGAGCGACAAAACTGGCCAGGGTAAAACGCCAGGTAGCCCACGCCTGCCAGCTGCGCCCGGCCAGCAAAGCCTGCCAGAAGGGCCCGTTGAGACTGAGCATGATGAACATCACGCTCAACAGCAGCAGGATTTCTGCCTGCAAACGACGGCCCTTTCCCAGAGACGCCGGAAACAATAGCGATGCGCCCAGGCGCGGGAGCGTCTGGCGAAATGCGGCGGTCAGCCTGGCAAGTGCCTGGGTACGCTGTTTGAAAAGCCAGCGCCGACGGCAATGGCCCTGCTCGAACAGGGCCGCACATTTGAAGCTCGCTGCCGCCAGCCACCAGCAGATTGCCGCCGCCCACAGGTTATGGCTGAGAAAATGGGCACCCTGGGCCATGCGGATCAAACTGAAGGCGCCACCTACGCCCAGCGCCAGCCACAACCAGCGCTGCGCCTGGGGCAGATGCAGCGCGCGCGCCAGAAAATACAGGGCGATCAGGCTGAAGCCGCTGGCGGCATGACCGCCGGGAAAGCAGCGCCCGGCCTCGGCAGGTGAGACGAACCAGTCGCTGCTGAAAACTGCGGCGCCACCGAATCCGACCAGATCCCAGGGACAATGATGGCTGTTGATTTCCTTCAGCCAGACGACCAGCAACGGTCCCAGGGCCATGCCGACGACGGCCGCCCAAAGGGCCGGGCGCTGGCGGGAAAGCTGCGGCTGCCACTGCGGCCAGCGCTGGCTGGCGATGGCAACTACCCACAAGGACAGCCAGATCAACATCACCGCCGACTTGGCCAGATGATGGCCGAACAGCTCCAGCCATGGCCAGCCGTGCGCCGGAAAGCCGTGCGCGGCCTCGGCATAGAACAGTCGCGCCAGCGCCTCGTCCAGCCCGGTGCTCTGGGACAGCGCAGCCAGCAGCGCCAGCAGGCCGGGGATCAACAGCAAATGATGGCGAAAAAAACGCGGAGAGAGTGACATGGGCTGATTCCTTGAGCAGCCCGGAACTCTACGCAGCAGGGTGTGAAAATCGCGTCAACGCGATGTCGAAGTTTCGTCAAAACGAATGCAACGAATGCAACAAATACAGCGAATGCAACGAATCCGGAGATCAACCGTGCTTCAACCAAAGCATGAAACAGCTGCCGCCGGTCGCCGTGGATTCAACCGTCAACTGCCAGCCATGCAGTTCGGCGAGCTGACGGGCGATGGCCAGCCCTATGCCACGTTCAGGCTCATGCTCGCACGCGCGTTCACTTTCACCTTCTTCGCCATCCGCCGTTTTCATCGACGCGGATACGTCCGTCGCAGCCGCCGATTTCCCCGCTACATCCAGCCGTTGCCCACGGTAATGACGCTCGAACACCAGTGGTCGTTCCGCCGCCGGGATGCCGATACCATCATCCGTCACCGCGATGCCGCGCGCGTCGTAGCTGACGCTGCAACGGTTGGCTGCGGCATGTTCGGCGACATTGCGGATCAAGTTGCGCAGGATGGTGAGCAGCGCATGGCGATCGGCACAAACGCTCACTGTTCGCGCCACGCGGTTGTCGAATTGCAGCTGCAGAATGCGCGGCGTGCCGGCCAGGCTGCTCCAGGCATGATCGACGCAATCGGCCAGGTTGATTTGCTCGGTCGTCAGGGTGCGTTTCTGGGCCAGGCTTTGCGCCAAGTCGAGCGCGGCGGCGATTTCATCCACGCCGGCCAAGGCACGCTGCAAACGCGGATTGGCCGCAGTGTCCGCCTGCAACGTCAGCATTTCCAGATCGGTGCGCAATGCCGTCAGCGGCGTACGGATTTCATGGCGGGCATTGGCCATGAACTCGCGCTCGTGCGCCAGCCCTTCCTCGAAACGTGCCTGCACGCGCTGGAAGGCAGCGCGCAGGCGGCCTTCCTCATCATGTGCCTCAATATCTTCTTCCCTTCGCGTTGCCGGCGCCCAGGCGGCCAACTGCCGGGTCAGGCGTTCCATGGGCGCGACCACGATGACCGCCAGCTGACGCGCCGCCAGACCGGCCAGCGCGCTACAGAGCAGGCTCAGGCCGAGCAGATAGAGACCGAATTCGCGCACCTTCTCTTCATGCACAGCGGCGTCGTATTGCAGATAGAGGCGCCCGGCCGGCGTTGCCAGCACATAGATATGCAACTCAGCAGAGGCCAGACTCAGCTGGTGAGGGCCATCGCCCAACGGATGCAAGTAGGACGGCATGTCCGCTGGCAACGGTGCCGTGTCGGCTGACACCAGCCAGACGCTCAGATTCTGCCGCAGCGTCGGCGGCTGCAACTGTTGCCGGGCCGCCACTGCGCCGCGCTCCTCGATGAGGGCGGCCAGGCGCAGCGCCTCGGCCTGTACCAGGTCATCGACCAGGGCGTCCTCCTGTTCGGCCATCGACAGATAAGCCAGCACACCCTGCAACGCGACAAACAGCACCACCAACAGCGTCAGTGCCCAAGCGACGCGCCGTTGCAACGTGATACGGACGGGGATGGAGATCAGGGACATTTGAGGCGGTAGCCAACGCCATGCACGGTTTCCAGGCCATCGTAGCCGGCCTGGCTCAAGGCTTTGCGCAGCAGATGAATCTGGCTGCGCAAGGCATCGGTGCCAACGTCTTCGTCCGGCCAGAGCAGGTTTTCCAGCGCACGCCGGCTGATCACACGCCCCGGATCGAGCAGCAGAGCTTCGAGAATCTGCATGCTGCGCGGCATCAGATGCAACCGCTGATCGCGCACGCGCGCTTCGCGCCGACGCCGGTCCAGGCACAGGCTACCGGCCTGCAGCAGGTCGCTGACCACCGCCCCGCGCGCGCGTCGATGCAGAACCTGCACACGCATGGCCACTTCGGCCAGGGCATAAGGCTTGACCAGATAGTCGTCGGCACCCAGCGCCAGGGTATCCAGCTTGCTGGCCAGGGCGTCGCGAGCTGTCAGCACCAGCACCGGCGTGGCCAATCCCAGGACATTGCGCAAATGATGCAGCACCACCTGGCCGTCGGCACGCGGCAGGCCCAGATCGAGGATGACGACATCGTAAGTGCGGGCAGCCAGCCGATTCTGCGCGGCCAGGCCATCGTAGGCGACATCCACCTGATGTCCCTGCAATTCGAGATATTCGACCAGATTGGCCAGGATCGTCGCATCATCTTCCACCACCAGCAGCTGGCAGGTGGCAGGACCGGCGCTGGTCGCGGAATGAACGTCGGGGTCGGGATGCGCAGCAATCATGACAAGGGGCCCGCCGGGCTAACGTGCGAGAATTCTCGCATACGGATGCGGAGGATGGCGACGATGGGACAAAACGACAGCAACATGGATCACAACGATTGGAGCGGACAGGCCGGCGGCTTGGCGGGCTTGCGCCGCATTTGGCGAGCCGGCGTGCATTCGCGCGACGGATTGATCGCCGCCTTTCGCCACGAAGCCGCTTTTCGCCAGGAGCTGCTGCTGGTCGTCCTGCTGCTGCCGCTGGCGCTGTGGCTGCCGGCAAGCGGCCTGGGCAAGGCCTTGTTGGCGGCCAGCCTGCTGCTGGTCCTGATCGTCGAGCTGCTGAACTCCGCCATCGAAGCCACCGTCGATCACATTTCCACGGAAAGCCATCCGCTCGCCAAACGCGCCAAGGACATCGCCAGCGCGGCCGTGTTGATCGCCTTGCTCAACGTGCCGCTGGTCTGGCTGCTGGTGCTGTTCGGCTAGAACGCCGGCTCGTTCAGCGCAAGCGGTGGCAGGCAGGACGCGGCAGGTCGGCCAAACCTCGGCGGTGAGCTTGTACGCCATTTTCCTGCGACGACTCAGCCGCCGCCCATCCGCGATGAAGCTGCCATCCTCACGGCAGGTACGGTCAGCCAGAACCGACGCGCGTCGAAGGCAGATTCAGGAGCACCTGCAAGCCGCCCAGCGGAGAATCCGCCAGCCTCAGCTTTCCGCCATACAGCTGCGCCAGATCGGCAACGATGGACAGTCCCAGACCCGTGCCGGGAACCTGCTCGTCGGCGCGCACGCCGCGCCGGAGGATGGCTGTTTTTTGTTCGTCAGCCACGCCCCTGCCATCATCCTCCACCACAATACGCAAGCCTTCCTCTTCGTCGTCGATCCGGACAGTGACGCGGGAATGCGCCCATTTGCAGGCATTGTCGATCAGGTTGCCGAGCATTTCCTGCAAGTC
>JAHRWT010000053.1 GCA_019105045.1 Sterolibacterium sp. | reverse complement strand
TTGCAGATTGACACGGCTGGACGCCAGATAGACGTAGTCCCCACCGCCATCCAGGGCCACATTGACCGGGTACTTGTCGGAAATGGCCTTGATCTGGTCCGGGCTGCCCTTGATCCAGCGCGCGGTGGAAACGTTGTAGGGCTCGAAGATCGCATCCACGCCATACTCGTTCTCCAGGCGGCTGGCCACCACATCGAACTGCAGGGACCCCACGGCGCCGAGGATCAGGTCGTTGGTCCCCAAGGGACGGAACAACTGGGTTGCGCCCTCCTCGGCCAGTTGCTGCAATCCCTTTTGCAACTGTTTGAGCTTCAGCGGGTTGCGTAGCACTGCCCGCTGGAACAACTCCGGAGCAAAAGAGGGAATGCCGGTGAAACGCAGATCCTCTCCTTCGGTAAAGGTCTCCCCCAGACGGATGGTGCCGTGGTTGGGAATACCGATGATATCTCCAGCATAGGCCTCGTCCATGATGCTGCGATCCTGGGCCATGAACGTGATGGCGTTATTCACCGCCATGGTCTTGCCACCGGCCACCTGTTTGACCTTCATACCCCGCTCGAAACGCCCCGAGCAAATGCGCAGGAAAGCAATGCGGTCCCGATGCTTGGGGTCCATGTTGGCCTGGATCTTGAAGATGAAACCCGAGAAGTTTTCCTCTTCAGGCGCAACACTGCGTGTTTCCGTGGCGTGGGGCTGCGGCCCGGGCGCATGATCGACGATGGCATCGAGCAGGGATTGCACGCCGAAGTTGTTGGCTGCCGAACCGAAGAATACCGGGCATTGCTTGCCAGCCAGATAGGCTTGTAGGTCAAAGGGATGCGATGCGCCACGGACCAGTTCGACATCCAGCCGCAAGTCATCGGCCTGCGCGCCGATGAGTTCATCGAGACGCGGATTGTCCAGTCCCTGGATGATCTCCGCTGTGCCTTTTTCGGCCTTGGGATCAAAGAACGTGATGCTGTCATCGACCAGGTGATAAACGCCCCGGAACAACTCGCCCATGCCGATGGGCCAGGTGATCGGCGCGCATTCTATATTCAGCACCGATTCGATTTCGTCGAGCAGATCGATCGGCGAACGGCCATCGCGGTCGAGCTTGTTGATGAACGTGGCGATCGGCGTATCGCGCAGACGGCAGACATTGAGCAGCTTGATGGTCTGTTCTTCCACGCCTTTGACCGAATCGATCACCATCACCGCCGAATCGACGGCGGTCAGCGTGCGGTAGGTGTCTTCCGAGAAACCCTCGTGGCCGGGCGTATCGAGCAGATTGATCATGCAGTCGCGATAGGGAAACTGCATCACCGAGGAAGACACCGAAATACCGCGCTGTTTTTCCAGCTCCATCCAGTCGGAGGTGGCATGTTTGCCCGATTTGCGCGCCCGTACCGCGCCGGCCATGAGAATGGCGCCCCCAAACCAGAGCAGTTTTTCAGTCAGCGTGGTCTTGCCCGCATCCGGGTGAGCAATGATGGCAAAAGTGCGGCGGCGGCGGATTTCGTTTTGTAGTGTGCTCACAGCGGGCTCAAAAACAGGCAAACGGCAATTATATTCTGTTCAAAATCCGCCTGATAAGTGAAAATACGCAGTTTTCCAGCCCTGCACCGATTTCATCATGACCGATCAGACTGCCAGCACGCCCGACTCGCCCATCCAGGATGAAAACCGTCTCATCGCCGAACGTCGCGCCAAACTGGCCGACTGGCGCAAGACCGGCCAGGCTTTCCCCAATGATTTCCGCCGTGAGAACACCGCCGGGCGCATTGACGAACTGTATGGCGAGAAACCTCGCGAGGAACTGGAGGCCCTGCCGGTCACGGTGCAGGTTGCTGGCCGCATCATGCTCAAGCGGGTGATGGGCAAGGCCAGCTTCGCCACTATCCAGGACCTGTCCGGGCGCATCCAGGTGTTCATCAGCAACGACAAGACGGGCGCGGACGCCCATGCCGAATTCAAGCGCTGGGACAACGGCGACATCATCGGCGTGACCGGCACGCTGTTTCGCACCAAGACCAACGAATTGACCATCCAGGCCAGCGAAATCCGCCTGCTCACCAAATCGCTGCGGCCGCTGCCGGAAAAATTTCATGGCCTGACCGACGTCGAGCAGAAATACCGCGCCCGCTACCTCGATCTGATGACCAACGAGCAGACGCGCTTCACTTTCGTTGCGCGCAGCCGCATGATCCAGGCCATACGCCGCTACATGATCGAACATGGTTTTCTCGAAGTGGAAACGCCGATGATGCACCCCATTCCCGGCGGCGCTTCGGCCAAGCCATTCAAGACGCACCACAACGCGCTCGACATGGAGCTGTATCTGCGCATCGCGCCGGAGCTGTACCTGAAACGGCTGGTGGTTGGCGGTTTCGAGAAAGTCTTCGAAGTGAACCGCAACTTCCGCAACGAGGGCATCTCGCCGCGCCACAATCCCGAATTCACCATGATGGAGTTCTACGAAGCCTACGCGGACTACCAGATGCTGATGGATTTCACCGAAGGCCTGCTGCGCCACTCGGCGCGCGAGGCGCTGGGCACGGAAGTCTTCCAGTATCAGGGGCGCACGCTGGATCTGTCGCAGCCTTTCGCACGCTTGACCATCGTCGAGGCGGTTCGCAAATATCATCCCGGTTTCACACTTGAACAACTGGCCGATGCCGACTGGCTCAAACAGAAAATCCAGGACTTCGATGAATCGGTCAAGCCTGGCGGTCTCGGTTCGCTGCAACTGCAACTGTTCGAAGCCTGCACCGAAGCCCTGCTGTGGGAGCCGACTTTCCTCATCGACTATCCCGCCGAAGTCTCCCCCCTGGCGCGGCGCAACGACGCCAATCCGCAAATCACCGAACGCTTCGAGCTGTTCATCGTCGGTCGTGAAATCGCCAACGGCTTTTCGGAATTGAACGACCCCGAAGACCAGGCCGCGCGCTTTCTCGAACAGGCCAAGGCCAAGGATGCCGGCGATGAGGAGGCCATGTATTTTGATGCCGACTACATCCGCGCGCTGGAATACGGCCTGCCGCCCACCGGCGGCTGCGGCATCGGCATCGACCGGCTGGTGATGCTGCTCACCGACAGCCCCAACATCCGCGATGTGATCCTCTTTCCGCACATGCGGCCGGAGTGAGCGATACCGGCCTGACTCATGCGACGCTTCACCAAACTGAATAAATACATGAATTGACGTTGTTCAGATAAATACTGCTACTATCTTTAGGTATAGTGTTGGTATGCAAATTCACCACGATATCCTGAGGTGTACATGCGTTTTCTTGCTCGCTTGACGATCAGACAGCGGTTGATGATTCCGCTCATCATCCAATTGATTTTTGTATTGGTTGTTGCTTTTATTTATTGGCAGAGCCGGGGGGCGATTCAGCAACAGGAGGCCCGTAGCCAGCAAATCGGTGTGGTCTTGCAGGAAATGCGGCAGGCTACCGCTGGGGTGACGGATTACTTGCATGGCCGTAAAAGCCACCAGGAAACTCAAGCGGCTTTTGATGCGGCCTTCACTCAATTGGCAGAAGCAGCCAGCCTGAATCGCGATTTGCAAGATCGGCGCCAGGCCATCACCCAGCAACTTAAGCAGGCGGAAACCTTGCTGCAGGCCAATCAGCAAATTGAGCGGGAAATCTTTGAGCTGACTAATGTTTCAGCGCAACAGTCCAATGATTTTCTCAAAGGAGTCAGCCAGAAACTGGCTGATCCATCACAGGAAAAAAGCGTGGGCCAGCTGGAGCGTTTGGTGATTGCCGGGGCCATGGTCAATACGGATTCCAGTCTGCGTCTGCAAAGCCAGTTTCTCAAACTGAAAGCTGATCTGCGCCAGCAACAAGCTTTGCAAGATATGCTGACTCTGCTGATTGATAACGTCAGGCAAGATGAACGCAATCTGGCTGGTACGCCCTTTGCTGGACTGCCGCAAGCTTCGCTCAAAGCCAATTTGCGCATTCAGGAACTGTCTGGGCAATATGTCAGTCAAGCTCAGGCTGCGCAGCAGGCAGAAGCGGCGATTGTCGCCACCGTGCAACAGCTGAGCAGCACTTTGGGTAAGGCTGAAAACCAGGGAGCCTATGCCATCTACCTGTATTTTTCCGGTTTGCTGGAAACCATTTTGGTATTGGTTGTGTTGGGCAGCCTGGCCATTATTGCAACGGGTACGCTAACTTTCCGCAGCATCATTCGGCCGATCCAAGAAATTGATCGCACGGCGCGTAAATTGGCCTTGGCGGGTGGTGATTTGACCCAGCGTCTGAATGTGCAGGGCAATGATGAAATCGCCCAGTTGGCTGCCAATTTCAATAGTTTTCTCGACAAATTACAGCAGATGTTTCGCGAGTTGGCGCAACTGGCGCAGCGTTTGCAGACAGCAGCGGATTCATCACGCCATGCCAGTCAGCAGACGGCCGCCAGCGTGGATCAAAGCCAGCTCAGTTCCCAACAAGCAACTGCCGCTGTGGTTCAGTTGGACCAGCTGGCGCGTGATTTGACTACCCATGTCACCCAGGTTGCAACTGAAGCAACGGCATCGGACGGCCAAGTGCAGCATGCCCATGGCAAGGTGGCTGATAATGTCACATTGATGAATACTCTGGAGCGCAGCATCCAGGAAGCCAAGCAGGTGATTGCCCAGTTGGTGCAGGATAGCCAGAATGTTGGCGGCATCTTGTCGACCATTCGTGAAATTGCAGACCAAACCAATCTGCTGGCACTCAATGCCGCCATTGAAGCCGCCCGGGCGGGCGAGCAAGGACGTGGTTTTGCCGTGGTGGCTGATGAGGTACGCAAACTGGCTCAGCGTACCCAAGAATCCGTCACCGAAACCCACGAGCTGATTGAACGTTTGCAAACCGCTGCCCAGCAAGCAGAAGCAAGCATGGAAACCGGTAATCGCCGTACCCAGGAAAGTGCTCGCAACAGCGAACAGATCAGCACTTTGACTGATCAAATTCGGGCGGCCATTGTGCAACTCAAAACCACCAGTCAAGCCGTGGCTGAAGTCGTGATGCAGCAAGAACAGGCGGCTGGTGCTGCGAGCGAGCGCCTGCAGCATATCGCTGACCAAACCAAAATCGCCAGTCAAGCCGCCCACCAAACGCAAGCCAGTAGCGAGCAATCTGCCGATATTGCGCATCAATTGAATCAAGTGGTGGGCTATTTCAAAATTTGATCGCGATGCGAAGACGAGACTGGAGTTATCGTCTTGGGCAACTGACCGTCGTTCGCTGTATTCCACTAAACTCTGGCGCTTTCGCTGTTTCATCTGAGCATGACCATGGCTGCTGAGCGCGCTTCCACGACGATTTCTGCTCCGGCCAACAATTGCTGGCCGTTAATCCCCGCCCGCCTGGAATTTGCCGCTGACGGTACGCCTTATTCGGCCACCTATGACGACATTTACCATTCCAGCGACGGCGGCCTGGGCCAGGCGCGGCATGTGTTTCTGGCCGGCAATCAGCTGTTGCCGACAGCGACCGCGCCGGCACGTTGGCAGCAGTCTGCCCAGCGCAGCCAGTTCGTCATCGTCGAAACCGGCTTCGGTCTGGGGCTGAATTTTCTTGCTACCTGGCAAGCCTGGCAGCAGGATGCGCAGGCTTGTTCGCGCCTGCATTACATTGCTTTCGAACAGCATCCTTTCAGGGCCGATGACCTGGCGCGGCTGCACGCCCGCTGGCCGGAACTGGCAGAATACGCTGCGGCCTTGCGGGCGCAATGGCCACCGCTTGTCCCCGGCGCTCACCGCCTGGAACTGGCGGCAGGTCGTTTGCTGCTGACGCTGTTTTTTGGCGACGCCCAGCAACTGCTGCCCAAGCTGCGCGCACGCGTCGATGCGTTTTATCTTGATGGCTTCAGTCCGGCCAAAAATCCGGCGTTATGGTCGGGCCGCATTTACAGCAACCTGGCCCGCCTGGCCGCGCCGGCTGCGACGCTGGCAACCTGGTGCGTGGCCGGGCAAGTGCGCAAGGCTTTGCAGGATGCCGGTTTCATTTTGCAGAAAACCCCCGGCTATGGCGGCAAACGTGAAATGCTGCGCGGTGTTTTTCGTGCCGCCCGCCACCCCGCGGCAGAACGCCCCCCCGCCCGTGCGCTGATCATCGGCGCCGGCCTGGCCGGCAGCAGCATCGCCGAACGGCTGGCCCGCCGTGGCTGGCAGATCGAGCTGTTCGACAGCGCAGCCGCCACGGCCAGCGGCGCCTCAGGCAATCGCCAGGCGATTTTGCGGCCTTTGCCCAGTCCGGACGACAACCTGTTGGCCCGTTTGACCCGCGCCGGTTTCCTGCAACTGCTGCGTCAGCTGCGTTATCTGGATCAGCGCGGCCATCACGTGCGCCACGCCACTTGCGGGGTTTTGCATCTGGGCCGTGATCCGCAACATGCGGCCAGTCAGAGGGTGATTGTGGCCGAACAGCAAACGCCGGCGGATTATCTGCAATATCTCGATGCCTCCGCCGCCAGCCAGATTGCTGGCCGTCCTTTGTCGTTTGGCGGCTGGTGGTTTCCGCACGCCGGCTGGGTTGATTTACCCAGCCTGTGCACAGCCAATCTGGCCGCAGCGGGGGATTCTGTGCGCTGCCATTTTGATACGACCATTGCCCGCATCCAGCGCACAGGCGAGCTGTGGCAGTTGTATGACGCCCATGGCCAACAGCGGGCGGCCGCCGAGGTGCTGATCCTCGCCAATGCCCACGGCGTCCCGGCCTTGCTGGCCGGCGACACCACCACGGCAGCAGCTGGGGCAACATTGCCGCTGCGCCCTGCCCGTGGCCAGCTGAGTCGCCTGCCAGCCACCGCCCTTGCCCCCCTGCCTGCCGCCGTGGTCTGCCGCCTGGGTCATATCAGTCCAGCGGGTGCGGATGATGACGGATTCAGCTTCGGCGCCAGTTTTCTGTTGGCCGACGATGGTACGGATGTGCGTCTGGCAGAGCATCAGGAAAATCTCGCCAAACTGGATTACTGCCTGCCTGGCAGCCGCCAGCAGCTGGCCGTCGCCGCTCAAGACGCATCCCACTGCACCGGCTGGGCCGCCGTGCGCGCCATGACGCCCGACCGTCTGCCACTGATTGGCGCCCTGCCGACCAACGATGCAACAGCAAACGCCGCCCGCCTCGGTAGCGTGGAAAAAATCCCGCGCCAGCCCGGCCTCTATCTTTTGAGCGGCTTCGGCGCCCGTGGCCTGGTCTGGTCAGCCCTGGCCGCCGAACTACTCGCCTGCCAGATCAGCGGCGAACCCCTGCCGCTGGAAGCCGACCTCATCCACGCCGTCGATCCAGCACGCTTTTGGCTGCGTCGGCAAGGGGGATGAAAAACATCGCCTTCGCCTGATCAGTGGCCCCCTTTAGCTTCAAATCGCAGAAAATCAGCCAGCTGGCGCGACTCTTCAACTTCATCATGCGGGATCAGCAGATACTGCCAAGGCTTGCCGCCCACGCTCATGGTGAAATTCGAAGCATGTTTGCACCACTGCACGGCGGCTGCGGCCTTGGCCTGCACCTCTTGCGTATTGATGTCGTTGCGCGCCTTGGTTTCCACCATGAAGATGCTCTTGTCCGTCTCGGCCACGAAGTCCGGCACGTACTCTGGCTGCTCGGTGCCGAGCTTGTAGTAGATCTGGAACTGCCCCTTGGCCGGCTTGAACCACTTCAGGGCATCGCGTTCCAGAATGACGGCAAAGCGCCGCTCGGTGTCCGAGTCGAATTTTTGCAGCGGGTACAGACACTTCTGGAAGCCCCCGAACAACATCGACTTGATGCGACCGACGTCGTCTACGGTTGCACGAAAATGGCGCGGTGATTGACTCGCCGTGGCCGTGTAGTTGCAGGGCTTGAGTTCGGTGAAACCGCGACTGATCTGCACCTCGTACGCCGTTGCCTCTTCCCAGAAGTGGGCCATCATCTGCGCGTGAATTTCTCTGGCGATGGTCTTGCGTTGCCCATTCAGCACGTTGAGCGCATCAGCTTCGGAAAGGTAGCTGCGCAGGTGTGCCACCATTTGCCCGGCCAGCGCGTAAAGCAGATCGGCCTGGGTGAAATAGTCGATGTCGTCGAAATCCACCAGCGCGTGGACGATGTAATCCTCGGGGCGTTGTTCCTTGAGGCCAATTTCGGCGGCCAGCGTGTCTTGCGCGTTGGTGTGCAGGTTGTGGATCACGATCTCGCGCTCACCGGGCTGAAGATGGAGCTGGCTCAGATCCAGCGTGAAGGCGTGGAATCCCGTCGTGACCTCACCCGTCGGCACCACCGCGATGCGCGGGATGTCGATGCTCTGCTGCACCACGACTTCAGTTGTCCTGGCCACGATTTCTGATAAAGACATGGCAGACAGATCCAGCGTAGGCGCCACCTCATCCACACCTGCCAGCAAGTCGCCTTGCAACGGCTTCAGCCGCTCGGCCACTTCCGCCAGAATCTCCTTCTGCACTTCGGGTTTAAGCAGCGCACGGCTGGTCGGCACCCGATCGCGCTTGACCTCGTATTGAGCGATGACATCCATCACTACACGCGCCGCCTGTTTTTCGGCTTCGGTGGTGAACACAGGCTTCGATGCTGGAACGGTGTCACCGTCGCTGCTGAGTTCTGCCAAGGTCGGGGTATCCGTAAGCCCAAGGCGCGCCGCCGCGCCGGAGCCCACCTGCACGCTCACCTTCTTGTCGTCGGCAGAAGGCGCATCGAGGATGAATTGTTGCAGGCGAATGGGCGAGTCGCCCCGGTTGGCCTCGTCGATGATTTCCTGAAACTTGTCGTGGGCGACGATGTTCAGCCGATCCACTGCCGCTACGCCGGTGCGCTTGCCATAGGGCAGACGCAGGCCGCGACCGATGCTCTGCTCGATCAGCGTACGGGCATTGGCAGCCCGTAGCGGCACGATGGTGTAGAGGTTGGTTACGTCCCAACCTTCCTTGAGCATGTTGACGTGGATGACGATCTCGGTCGGCTCGTCCACGCTCTCCACCGCGAGGAGGCGCGTGATCATCTCTTCCTCTTCCGCTCCGGTGCGGCTGGAGTCGACCTGAATCACCTTGCCCGCGTACCGGCCTTCGTAGAAGGCATCGGACTCAATCAAGCCCTTGAGCTGCGCCGCGTGTGTGGTATCGCGTGCAATCACCAGCATGAAGGGTTTGACCGGATTGACGCCGTTTTCGCGGGCGTAGGTGAGCAGTTCCACCTTGGTGGTTTCGTGCAAGCGCACGCCGTCTTCCAGTTTGATCTTTTCGACCTCTTCCGGCGTGTGTGCCTTAGCCTCGAAGTTGCGCTGGGTCACTACCGCAGGCTCTTTGACGAAGCCATCGTCCATCGCCCGCGCCAGCGGGTAGTCCATCACCACGTTCTTGAACGGTATCTGCCCCTTGCTGGATTCCACAAAAGGCGTGGCCGTCACCTCCAGGCCAAACAGGGGTTGGAGTTCGTTGATCGCCCGCATGCCGGCTTGCGCCCGGTAGCGGTGCGATTCGTCCATCAACAGCACCAGGTCGGGCAGATTGGCCAGATGGTTGAAGTAGCTGTCACCCAGCACTTCGCGCATCCGCTTGATACGCGGCTCTTTGCCGCCGCGCACTTCAGAATTGATCTTGGAGATGTTGAAGATGTTGATGCGCACATCGTGGACAAAGCCCTGTGGCTGATCGTCCACCGCCGCGCCGGTCTGGTCGTAGTTGTCACCGGTGATGATCAAGGGCGGTTGCTGCGCGAATTCGGCAATGCCCTTGAAAACGTACTTGGGCGTGTTCCGGGTGAAGTCGGTGATCAGCTTGTTGTAGATGGTCAGGTTGGGCGCGAGCACGAAGAAATTGTTGATGCCGTGCGCCAGATGCAGGTAGGCGATGAACGCGCCCATCAGCCGGGTCTTGCCCACACCCGTGGCCAGCGCAAAGCACAGCGAAGGGAACTCGCGCTCGAAGTCTTCCAGCGTCGGGAATTGCGCCTTCAGCGTGGCAAGGATGGATGCCACATCGCGTGCGCCATCCTCGCCCGCGTGCTCCAGCATCTCTGGCGCCGCATCCAGCGCCTGTTTCAGTTTGGCCAGCGATTCGGCCTGTGGCGGGCGCAGCGACAGGCGCCCGGTAATGTGGTTTTGTACACGGGCGCTCATTTGTCTCCAGCCTCTTTGTTCTTGTTTTCCAGTTCCAGCAGCAGGCGATCGAAATCACTCTGAAACAGGCGATCTTGCACGATGCGGTATTTCTCGAACTCGGCCTCGGCGTGGGCGCGAGCAATCTCGGCGGTGACTTTCCCCGCATCCTGCAACACGTTGCGATCAACCATTTCCAGAAAACGATTCAGCCGCACTTCCCAATCCTGCATGGTCATGGGCATTTTGTTCTGCGCCATGAGCTCGGCCATATCCAGATAGGCGTTCACCAAGCGCGATAGCTGCATCAGCTCATCTTCAGTGAGGTAATTCTTGGCAACGACCACATCAAATTTCTGAATTTTCCCGTGCGGTGCATCCTTCCAGGTGGCCAGCCCCATGTTGGCTCTTTCCGCATCGGCGCGCGCAACGATCACCTCTGCTGCCGTCTGCCCATGAATGGCCCAATGCAGCTTGTTCTGCACTGTGGCGAAGAAGCGCTTGGTCGCCTGCGCCGTCACATCGTAGTCGATGGCGGTGGCATAGATGTCGGTGATCTTCTGGTAGAACTTGCGCTCCGAAAGGCGTATCTCGCGGACGCGCTGAAGCTGCTCCTCGAAATATTGATCTGTCAGGATAGAGCCGCCTTGCTTCAAGCGCTCCACATCCATTGTCCAACCTTTGATGGCGAATTCTTCGACGATGCCCGTCGCCCACTTGCGAAACTGCACCGCCCGCTCAGAATTGACCTTGTAACCCACGGCGATGATGGCCGCGAGGTTGTAGTGTTTGGTGTCGTAGTTTTTGCCATCGGCGGCAGTTATCCGAAAATTTCGGATAACTGCGTTTTCTTGCAACTCGCTGTCGGCAAAGACTTTTTTTAGATGATAGTTGATGGTTCGCACATCTACATCGTAAAGCGTCGCCATCATTTTCTGCGTCAGCCAGACGTTCTCATCGGCATACACCGCTTCTACGCCGCCCGCGCCACTGGCCGCCACAAAGGTCAAGTATTCTGCTGCCGAGGAGCGGACGATGGAGATTTCCTGTTTCTTCTTGGCCATTAGGCCTCCTCCTCGTCGCCATTCTTGAATGCCCCCAACTCGCTTTCCAGTTCCTCCACCGTCGGCAAGTTGCTTGCCAAGGTTTCTGGCAGCGCACGCACCAGTTCGTATTCCGCTACGCCAATCGGTTTTTCGATGCCGGATAGCGCATATTCGACAATCAACTGGCTCTTGGTCTTACACAGCAACAGGCCAATGGTTGGATTATCGTCGGGCGCTTTGACCTGCCTATCCACGGCCGTCAGGTAAAAGTTGAGTTGCCCAGCGTGTTCAGGCTTGAATTCGGTAGCCTTCAGTTCCACCACCACATAGCATTTGAGCCGCGTGTGGTAGAACAGTAAATCAATAAAAAATTCGCTGCCGTCCACTTCCAGCCGGTATTGGCGACCCATAAAGGCAAAGCCGCTGCCCAACTCCAGCAGAAACCGGGTGATATGCCGCACCAGCGCGTTTTCAATTTCGCGCTCGTGGGCATCGTCACCCAAACTGAGAAAATCAAACAGGTAGGGATCTTTCAACGTTTCCTGCGCTAATTCGGATTGCGGCACGGGCAAGCGATGATTGAAATTGGTAATGGCCTGGCCTTGGCGCTCATGCAGACGGTTGCGAATCTGAATTTCCAATGTCGCGCGTGACCAGCCATCGGCAATGGCTTTTTGGGCATACCATTCGCGGGTGGCAGCGTCCTTCAGCCGCATCATCAGCACCACGATGTGGAACCAGGGCAATTGTGCAGCAAGCTGCTGCACAATTGCCTCATCCGGCCAGCTTTCGGCAAAATCCCGCATATACATGAGGTTACGCGCAGAAAATCCCTTCATCTCCGGGAAGGCTTCGCGTAAATCACGCGCCAGCCGCTCGATGACCTTGCTGCCCCAGCCTTGGGCGGACTGGCGTTGCAGAATGTCTTTACCAATCTGCCAATAAAGCGCAATCAACTCCGCATTGGCCGCCAGCACTGCCCGGCTGCGGGCGGCCTGCACGCGGGTTTTGATGCCGGCCAGCCAAGCGGCGTAGTCAGCGGGAATGGTGGCGGGTGTTTTGCTCATGCCTTGTCCTCGATATCACCAAACAGATCGGGCATGAGTGGGGCTTTTTTTGTTTTCTTCGAGGCAGGCGGCACGGCGAGCGCTTGCGGCTCAGGTGCGGCCATCGGCAGGTTGGCCACATTCAGGCTGTAGTCGTCGTGCCCCCATTCACAGCGGGCCAGCACCATCTTGGGAATTTTCTTCAGCGTCAGATTCGGCCAGCGTTCCGCTGCCTGCGCCGCCGTCACGCCACGGAAAGCCGAACAGCACACCAGCAAGCTTTGCATGCTACCGACTTCATCGGACAGCGCCTGCAATTGCTCGGCGGAGAGGTTTTGTGTGGTCACAAAAATGAAATCTGCCTCGCTGGAATGGCCATGCTGCCACCAGCACGTTTCTGACGGGGCATAGCTGAAACCTTCCAGCTTGCACAGCGCCTCGGCCAGTTGTGCGGGGTTGTATTCGGGGTTGATGACGGGGTTGCCCCAGCGGTCGTTGATGATCAGCGACGGCGCAAGACTGTAGTAACGGAAACCGCCGCCACCTTGCCAGTTCACGGCTTTGGAGATGCCGCCTTGATCTTCGCCGTCGATCACTTTTTGCAGGCGCGGGATGATGTGGGTGTGGCAGTGCTCGCCGAGTTCGACCATGATCCAGCGGCGGCCCATTTTGTGCGCGACGGCGCCGGTGGTGCCAGAACCGGCGAAGGAATCGAGGACGAGGTCGTTGGGGTTGGTGACGAGTGATATTATTTGTTTAAGCAATCTTTCTGGCTTCGGCGTTGAAAATGCTAAAGAACCAAAAAAAACTTTTTGCTCTTTCCTTGATTCATCATTGTGACCAACATCCTCATGTGGCCACCACGAATTAGGAACTACACCTTGCTGTACTTCACTTAAATATCTTTTAAGCTGTGGTGCACCATCTCCTTTTTTACCCCAATAAATCCTATTTTCTGCTATTAGGATAGCTATTCTTTCTTGGCTAGTTAGCCAGCAACGCCCACTCGACGGATTATATTCTTTGCCTGTGTTGGGGTTTTTGATTGGGTAATCATATGCTTCTGAATAGCTTTTAACTGTCAAGTTGTCCGTACGCCATGGGCCACGGCCATCATTATCGTCATACTTATAAAGAGAGTTTTGTTTATCTGTTCTTGGAAGTAAATTACGTACAAATTTCTCGCTACGACGATAAACCAATATATGGTCATGTGAATCTGGTATTCCTACCGAGTCATTAGCAATTGTATATTTTTTTTGCCAAACAATATTCCTAACAAAATTCCCCCGCCCAAACACCTCATCACATAACACCTTCAAATAATGCGCTTCATTATCATCAATCGTAATCCACAGCGATCCATCATCCGACAACAAACGCCGAATGATCTCCAGCCGATCCCGCATCAACCCCAGCCAGATCGAATGCTCCAGCCCATCGTCGTAGTGCGTGAACGCACTGCCGGTGTTGTACGGCGGGTCGATGAACACACACTTCACCTTGCCGGTGAATTCCTGCTCCAGCGCCTTCAGTGCCAGCAGGTTATCGCCAAAGATCAGCCGGTTATCGAAGATATCGTTGTCCGTCACCCGCTGTTTGGCGTGATAGGACTTCTCCGCATCTTCCAGCAGGATGCGCGGCTCCAGCTTGGGGCGCTTCTCCTTGCCGATCCAGGTGAGTTCTAGTTTTTGTTTTTTGGTCATTCCTTCAATTCCTGTTGCTGCGCCAGTTGCTGCATTATGCGTTCTCGCACGTGTTTCACTGCTGGCTAATGGCTTCTTGCATGTACCAATTGCGAGCGGTGGGGTTTTCAACGCGCAGCAGGGTGCGGTAGTGCGTCCAGCTCAATTCGGTACGCACTGCGTTCCGAATTGGAAAACTGAGTAAAAACAAGCGCATATTACGCAAATTCCGCTCATCAAATCCCTTGCCCAGCAAAGTGGTGAGCCGTGCAGACAGCACAGCGAGTTGCTGCTGGCCGTAGGCGGCGCGGGCGCTGCCTTGTTGCTCATGCTCGACAATCAAACGGCCAATTTCCCAATAGCTGGCGACCATCGCGCTATTGACGCTCTGACGCACATGGCTGCGGGCCTGCTCGATGACGCTGGCGATCTGCCCGGCCAGCGTTTCCAGTGCATCAGTTTGCGTCATGGGGGTTTGTTTCATCTCAGCTCCCACTCGATGGTGAACAGCGCGCGCTCTTCAATCTGCTGTTCCAGTTGCTCTTCAAGTTGTTCGATCAGCGTATTGCGCTGCGCTTCGATTTCGTCCTGCCGGTTGAACAGCTCACGGCGCAGCCGGCTGCGTTTGGCCTCCAGGTCACGCTGCTGCTTCTGGCAGGCCAGTTTATCTTCCAGCGTGGGCGCTGTGGCGGCGCTGCGGCGCACTTCCTTGATCTCGCGGTCGATGTCTTTGATTTGCTGCTCCAGGCCGAGCTTGAGGTCATCGGCCCAGTCGTCCAGCTTCTGCACTTCCTGTTCAAAATAGCCCAGGTTGCGCTGGTTGATCGCGCGCAGCAGGATTTGGCGGCGGGCGTCGATGTCGGCGGCGAGGGCGGGGCTGGGAGCTGCGTTTTCGGGCACGCTGGTGGCCTGTGCGATGGCGGGCAGGCGCAGGAGTTTTTCCGGGTCATCTTCTTGCAGGGGCTGGCCGTCGTGAGTGATGGCCGCGATCAGCAGGTGTTGTTCGCGCTTGCCGAGCGCTTCTACCTCGATGAGCTTTACGGTGAGCTGGCCGGATTGGCCACGAAAGGGCTCCAGTGTGCTGATGCGCTTGCCGTGGGCGGTGTAGTCGAAACTCAGCCTGGCCGGTGTGTGGGTGCGGGCTTTGGCTTGCTCGATGACCCATTGCGCGAGGGGATGGTTGATGCGATAGAGGTGGGCATCACCTGAGCGGCGCGGCAGCTCGTAGCGGCCGAGGGGAATGTTGCCCGCCTGCCCGCCCATGGGCGCGGGGAGCGTGTGCAGGGTGAAGCTCGCATCGTCGAAGCGGGCGCAGCCGGCAAGCTCGGCGCGGGTCAGTTCCATCAGCATGTGCTCGTATTTGCCGCGCACCCGGCTGCCTTCGTCGGCGCGCAGGCGCAGCTTTTCTTGCACTTCTTCGTCGAAGTTTTCCAGCAGGATCTGCCGGGTCTTGAGCATGGCTTCGTCGATTTCGCTGGAGAGTTCCTGCTGCAGGCGTTCGAAGCTGGCCTTGATTTCGTTGGGTTCGCGGCAGTGCCGGTAGATGTCGGCGATGCGGCGCTCGAAGTCCACGCCAGAGCCAATCGCGCCCAAGACTTCATCGCTGGCGCCGAACACGCCGTCGAAGAGCTGGAATTTCTGCTCCAGCAGATCATAGACGCGGGCGTCGGCTTCATTGCTGCGATCGACGAAGTTGACCACCACTACATCGTGCTTCTGGCCGTAGCGGTGACAGCGGCCGATGCGCTGTTCGATGCGCTGCGGGTTCCAGGGCAGGTCGTAGTTGATGACCAGCGAGCAGAACTGCAGGTTGATACCCTCGGCGCCGGCTTCGGTGGCAATCATCAGGGTGCCGCTTTCCCGGAAGTAGTCGACCAGGGCGGCGCGGGTGTCGGCGGTTTTGGAGCCGGTGATGCGGTCGGTGCCTTCGTGGCGCTTGAGCCAGTCTTTGTAGATGACCTGCGCGCCGGCGTCCGCGTTGCTGCCGTTGAACAGGACGATGCCCTCGCCATAGGGCGTTTCGGCCAGCAGGCTCAGCAGGTAATCCTGCGTGCGGCGGGACTCGGTGAAGATGATGGCCTTCTTGGCCGCACCCAGTCGATCCAGTTCGGTGAAGGCGCGATCCAGCGCGGTGAGCAAGGCCATGCCCTTGGCGTTTTCGCGGATATTGGTTGCCAGTGTCTTGAAGTGGCGAAGCTCGTCGATTTCGGCGGCGATGGCGGCGCATTCTTCCGGGTTGGTGCCGGCGGCAGCGGATATCGGCTCATCGAGAGCAGGGTCTTCGGCGGCTCCCTCCTCGGCCGTCTCGTCCAGCGTCTCGTAGTCCTGGTCGAGCGCTTCGGCAAGGTCGGGAGTCGGTGCTGCATCCAGCACGCCCTGCAAACGATTGGCCATGGTCTCCAGCGCGCCGGCGATGGCGTGTGTGCTGGAGGCGAGCAGTTTCCACAGCACCAGCGAGATCAGTTGCCGCTGGCTTTGCGGCAGCGCCTGCAGGTTGGGGCGGCGCAGGTAGTCGGCAACCAATCGCGAGAGCTCGCGTTCTTCGTTCGATGGCGTGAATTCCTGCACGATCGCCCTGCGTGCGGTGTAGGAAACGTAGGGCTGCACCTGCCGGCGCAGGGTACGCTGGCAGATCGGGGCAATGCGGCTGCGCAGTCCGGCAAACGACGGATTGCGTCCATTCACGGCAAACTGGCTGCGGAAGCTGTCGAGGTCGCCGAATACCCGTTCATCGATGACGCTGACCAGACCATAGAGCTCCAGCAGGGAGTTCTGCAGCGGCGTGGCGGTAAGCAAGACCTTCGATGAAACGTGTGCAAGCGCGTCCTTCAGCGTGCGTGCGATGACATTGCCCTTCTTGTACACATTGCGCAGGCGGTGGGCTTCGTCCAGCACGGCCAGATCCCATGCGATTGCCCGGATGTCATTGGCTTTCAGCTTGGCAAACTGATAGGAGCAGATGACCGGGCCGGCCTCGAACTGGAAGGGGTTGGACTGCCCCTGGCTGCGCGCCGCGTTATAGTTCCTGGATTCCAGGATCAGCCCTTGCAGGCCGAACTTGTCCTGCAGCTCTTGGTGCCACTGCTTGCGCAGATTGGCCGGCACGATGATGAGCACCCGGCGGCGGCGCTCGGCCCAGCGCTGAGTGATGACCAGCCCGGCCTCGATGGTCTTGCCAAGGCCGACTTCATCGGCAAGGATGACCCCGCGCGAGAGAGGATTGGCGCAGGCGAACAGCGCCGCATCGACCTGATGCGGGTTGAGATCGACCTGCGAATCGACCAGCGTCGAGGCCAGAGACTCAACTGAATCAGCCGCTGTACGGCGCGTCAGCAGCCACGCGATGTACTGACTTTGCTGCGGTGTCAGGACAGCTTGCTGGTGCGATTGGTGTGAGTGGTGCGATTGGTTTGATTGGTGCGGCGTCAATGGCATACCTCTTTCTGCGTTTTGCGCTTTTTCCTTGTTGAAAAGCGCGGCTTTTCATTGGGCATTCAGGCTGCATGCGCAGGATTTCTGCAATGACTGGCGGGCGATCATGACCAAAGACCAAACAGGACGAGGACGATCTTGGACCGCCTGACTGATCAGTCAGGCGGCATTCTTTCAAACGACATTCTTTCGCCACTCACGCCAGCGCCTGATCCAGCCGTGTCAGTACGGTTTCCCGGCCGAGTACGGCCAGCACTGTGTCGATGGAGGGGGATTGTGCTTGACCCAGCAGGATGACGCGCAGGGGGATGGCGACCTGGGGCATTTTCAGGCCCTGTTCCTTGGTGGTCTCCTTGATCGCCTGATTCAGCTGGCTGGCCTGCCAGTCGGTGGTGGACAGGGCGGCCAGTTTGTCGCGCAGGGCGCGTAGGGTGATTTGGGCGCTTGCCGTCAGGTGTTGTTCCAGCAGCTCGGCACTGGGCTGCGGGGCGGCGATGAAAGGCCGCATGGCCTGGGCCAGTTCGTTGAGGTTGCTGACCCGTTCCTGATACAGGGCGATGGCTGGCTGCAGATCCTGTTGTTCATCCAGCGCTACGCCTTGTGCATTCAGGCGGCGCTGGACTTCGGCTCGCAGGCGGAGAGGCGCAGTGGCTTTGAGGTAGTGGGCATTCAGCCAGTTGAGTTTTTCGGTATTGAATTGCGCGGCCGAGGCGGTGATGTGATCCAGGTCGAACCACTGGCAGAACTGCGCCATGCTGAACACTTCGTCATCGCCATGCGACCAGCCCAGCCGGGCCAGATAGTTGAGCACGGCTTCGGGCAGATAGCCTTCGTCGTCGTATTGCATGACGCTCACCGCGCCGTGGCGTTTGGACAGTTTCTGGCCATCGTCGCCGAGGATCATCGACAGATGGGCGTAGATCGGCACCTGGGCGCCCAGTGCCTGCAACACGTTGATCTGGCGCGGCGTGTTATTTACGTGGTCATCGCCACGGATGACGTGAGTGATGCCCATGTCCCAGTCATCGACCACCACGCAGAAGTTGTAGGTCGGCGTCCCGTCGGAGCGCGCGATGATCAGGTCGTCGAGCTCCGAGCTCGCGAACGTGATCGGACCGTGGACCACGTCCATCACGACAACCGACCCCTGGTCCGG
>JAHRWT010000052.1 GCA_019105045.1 Sterolibacterium sp. | reverse complement strand
GTCGAATTCCTTGACCGGCAGGACGGCGGTGATCTTTTCACCTTCTTCCAGCGGGAACAAATTGACGATGGGCTTGCCTCGGCTGGTACGACTGCCTTGCGGTGCCTCATAGACTTTCAGCCAATACACCCGGCCGCGGTTGGAGAAGCAGAGGATGTAATCGTGGGTGTTGGCGACGAACAGGTGATCGACGAAATCATCATCCTTCATGGCGGCGGCCTGCTTGCCCCGTCCGCCGCGCTTCTGCGCCTTGTATTCGGACAAAGGTTGGGACTTGATGTAGCCGCCGTGGGAGAGGGTGACCACCATGTCCTGCGGCGTGATCAGATCCTCGATGTTGATGTCGTGCGCGCTCATGATGATCTCGGAGCGGCGCGGATCGTTGAACTGCGTGCGGATGGCCGTGAGCTCTTCGCCGATGATGGCGGTGACCCGCTCGGGGCGGGCCAGGATGTCGATGAGATCGGCAATCAGATCCATCACTTCGCGATATTCGCTGATGATCTTGTCCTGCTCCAGGCCGGTCAGGCGCTGCAGGCGCAGCTCGAGGATGGCCTGGGCCTGGGCATCGGAGAGCAGGTAGCCGTCCGGGCCCGGACCGAATTCGGCTGCCAGGCCTTCGGGGCGGGAGGCGTCAGCCACTGCACGCGCCAGCATGTCGGTCACCAGCGTGGATTGCCAGCGGCGTTCCATCAGTCCGCGCTTGGCTTCGGCCGGTGTGGGGGCGGCCTTGATCAGGGCGATGATTTCGTCGACATTGGACAGGGCAACGGCCAGACCTTCGAGAATATGGCCGCGCTCGCGCGCCTTGCGCAGTTCGAAGATGGTGCGGCGGGTGATGACTTCGCGGCGGTGGGCCAGGAAAGCCGCCAGCATCTCCTTGAGGTTCAGTAGACGTGGGCGGCCATCGACCAGCGCCACCATGTTCATGCCGAAGGTGTCCTGCAGCTGGGTCTGCTTGTAGAGGTGGTTCAATACCACATCCGGCATTTCGCCGCGCTTGAGTTCGATCACCACCCGCATGCCGTCCTTGTCGGATTCGTCCTGCAGGTGGGTGATGCCTTCGATTTTCTTGTCGTTGACCAGCTCGGCGATTTTTTCCAGCAAGGTCTTCTTGTTGACCTGGTAGGGCAGTTCGTCGATGACGATGGCCTGCTTGCCGCCTTTTTCGAGATCCTCGATGTGGGTACGGGCGCGCATGATGACGCGGCCGCGGCCGGTCAGATAGCCTTCGCGCACGCCGGCGATGCCGTAGATCAGGCCGGCGGTGGGAAAGTCCGGCGCAGGAATGATTTCTATCAGCTGCTCGATGGTGAGCTCGGGGTCGTTCAGCAGCGCGAGGCAGCCATCGATCACCTCGCCGAGGTTGTGCGGCGGAATGTTGGTCGCCATGCCCACGGCGATGCCGGCGCTGCCGTTGATCAGCAGGTTGGGGACCTTGGCCGGCAGGACCAGTGGTTCCTCTTCGGAACCATCGTAGTTGGGGCCGAAATCGACGGTTTCCTTTTCCAGGTCGGCGAGCAGCTCGTGGCCGATGCGCGCCATGCGGATTTCGGTGTAGCGCATCGCCGCTGCGCTGTCGCCATCGACCGAGCCGAAGTTGCCCTGGCCATCGACCAGCATGTAGCGCAGCGAGAAATCCTGGGCCATGCGCACGATGGTGTCATAGACGGCAATGTCGCCGTGAGGGTGGTACTTACCGATGACATCGCCGACGATGCGCGCCGATTTCTTGTAGGGTTTGTTCCAGTCGTTGGACAGCTCGTGCATCGCGTAGAGCACGCGGCGATGCACGGGCTTCAGGCCATCGCGCACATCGGGAAGCGCACGTCCGACGATCACGCTCATGGCGTAATCGAGATAGGAGTGGCGCATTTCCTCTTCAAGACTGATCGGCAGGGTTTCTTTGGCAAACGAAATAGTCATTGGGTCATCGGGTCGCTGGGGTATCGGGTCGCTGGGCCATTTTCACAAACAGCGGGGTATCGGTTTCCGTGCAGTGGCAAGGAGGATACCGGCAGGCCGCATCGGTGGCTGGAAGCGGCCGATTTTAACACGTCATCCGCGGGCAACAGGCTGGGTGCACTGCAATGTTCCCGGTCGAGGAGATGGTAGGCGGGTGATCAATGGCTGGAATCAATCGTCAAATCGTCGAGGCATCCGCCAAAAATTTGAGCGGTATGAAGGTTTGCAGATATAATTGCCCATTTCCGAGCAACCAGACCAAGAGAAACAAGATGGCTATTACCACGGCTGAAAAGGCAAAGATTGTCAGTGATTTCCAACGCGCACAAGGCGATACGGGGTCTCCCGAAGTTCAGATCGCTCTGCTGACTGCCCGTATCAATGGGTTGACTGGCCATTTCAAAGTCAATGTCAAGGACCATCACTCGCGTCGCGGCCTGCTGAAAATGGTGAACCAGCGCCGCAAGCTGCTCGATTACCTGAAACGCAAGAATGCCGACGGTTATCGTGAGTTGCTGGGCCGCCTGAATCTGCGCAAATAAACCTGCGCAAATCATTTTCTATGCGCCCTGGCGACTCCGCTGTTGGTCACGCCTGGGCGTTGGGCTTGTGCTTTGCAGGCTTCCCTTTGGCATAGGTCCCTTTGGCGTATTTTGCAGATGACCGGGTATGCTATGTGCGCTATGTACGTGATGAATGCAGGCTTCCTGGCGTCGAGCTGTATGCAGGGCCAGCGAACGTGGCCTGCAATGCATCAGCTGTAACACTCCAGCCGACTGCGGCCATAGGCTGCCGTCGGCTTTTTCGTTGTTGTCGTTGTTTTTTGCTGTTTTTTCAGGCGTCGTTCATGGGCCGATGGCTCGGTCTCTGACGCTTGATGAAAGTGGCTCTGATGCCCCATTGTCCGGGGGACTCACCTTGTGTCATGTGTTTGCCGCATGCCGCGTTTTGGTGTCTTGCAGGATGCAAGGCATCGTCTGATCGACGGCAGCGTCCATCGGATGATTAGTGGCCATGCTTGTTGATTATGAAAGGATAGAACCTTGCTCGAACTGAAACCCACCAAAAAGATATTCAACTACGGTGCGCACACCGTCACCCTGGAAACCGGAGAAATTGCCCGCCAGGCCGGTGGTGCCGTGCTGGTCAACATGGATGACACCGTGGTGTTGGCCACCGTCGTTGCCCAGCCGAACCCCAAGCCCGGTCAGGATTTCTTTCCGCTGACGGTCGATTATGTCGAGAAGACCTATGCCGCCGGGCGTATTCCGGGCGGTTTCTTCAAGCGCGAAGGCCGTCCCTCGGAAAAGGAAACCCTGACTTCGCGTCTCATCGACCGCCCCATCCGCCCGCTGTTTCCGGAAGGCTTCACCAATGAAGTGCAGGTGATTATCACCGTCATGTCGAGCAATCCGGAAGTCGATCCGGACATCCCGGCGATGATAGGCGCATCCGCTGCGCTGGCGATTTCCGGCGTGCCCTTTGCCGG
>JAHRWT010000055.1 GCA_019105045.1 Sterolibacterium sp. | reverse complement strand
CTCGCTCTCGCCTTGCTCCGTCAGGATAAGCAATACCCAAAACGCAGCCTGCGATCCAAACGCAAAACGGCTGAGCGCCTCCCCGATTACCGGGCTTCTTTGCTCGGCCTATCTACTCGGGGGTAAATGCGATTGCCCTAGTCGACCCCGGTCCAGCCTGCGGCGATGCACACAAATCGGCTAAAATTCTACATTTTCCCAATCCGCTCACTCAACCTCGAACTCCGGAGAGACACGAATGTCCATGTCCGATCGCGACGGCCTCATCTGGTATGACGGCCAGCTCGTTCCCTGGCGTGAAGCCAATACCCATGTGCTGACGCACTCGCTGCATTACGGGCTTTCCGTCTTTGAAGGCGTGCGCGCTTACAAGACGGTCAATGGCACGGCCATTTTCCGTCTCAGGGAACATACCGAGCGTCTATTCACCTCGGCCCACATCTATCGCATGGACATGCCCTGGGATGTCGACACGCTGATGGAAGCGCAAAAGGAAGTGGTACGCGCCAACAATCTGGACAGCGCCTACATCCGCCCCATCGCGTTTTACGGTTCGGAAAAAATGGGCATTTCGCCGCGCGGTCTGAAAGTGCATGTGGCCATCGCCGCCTGGCCCTGGGGCGCCTATCTGGGTGCCGATGGCATGGAAAAAGGTATCCGCATCCGCACCTCGTCCTATACCCGCCACCACATCAACGCCACCATGCCGCGCGCCAAGCTGGCTGCGACCTATGCCAACTCGATACTGGCCAACATGGAAGCCCTCGACGATGGTTACGACGAGGCGCTGCTGCTCGACGTCAATGGCTTCGTCGCCGAAGGCGCGGGCGAAAACCTGTTCGTCATCAAGAACGGCGTGATCTATGAACCGGAAATCGCTTCCGCGCTGTCCGGCATCACCCGCGCCACCATCATCAGCCTGGCGGCTGATCTGGGCCTGCAAGTCGTCAGCAAGCGGCTGACCCGTGATGACATCTACATCGCCGATGAGGCTTTCTTCACCGGCACGGCGGCGGAAGTCACCCCCATCCGCGAACTCGACCGCCGCCAGATCGGTGCCGGCAAGCGTGGCCCGATCACCGAAAAACTGCAAAGCCTGTTCTTCGACGTGGTCAACGGCAAGGTGCCGGCCCATGCCGACTGGCTGACCCCCGTTGCCTGAGGAAATCGACATGAACGCAAGCAAGGATCGTCAAGTGACCGTCACCGCCAAGGATCTGCCGCTGCACTGCCCACAGCCGGACAGCCCGCTCTGGTCACGCCATCCACGCGTCTTTCTCGATGTGTTGAAAACCGGCACGGCCATCTGTCCCTATTGCAGCACGCAATATCACTTCAGCGGTGAAAAACCCAAGGGGCATCACTGAGCGATGCCCTGCCCAGCGTGCACAGTGCGCCACCAGGAACGTTCATGCGCATCTTGATCATTGCTCCTTCCTGGATCGGCGACACACTGCTGGCCCAGCCGTTGTTCATGCGGCTGCACGAAAAACACGCCGGACTGGCGCTCGACGTCGTCGCGCCGGCGTGGACCGCACCGCTGCTGGCGCGGATGCCGGAAGTGCGCAAGGTGCTCAACAATCCTTTCAGCCACGGCGAATTCAACCTGGCCGCGCGCTGGCGCCTGGGACGCAGCCTGCGCAATGAGCAATACGACGAAGTCATCATCCTGCCCAACTCCTGGAAATCCGCGCTCTCACCGTTCTTTGCCGGCATTCCACTGCGCACCGGCTACAGCGGTGAAGCCCGCGTCGGCCTGCTCAACCGCCGCCATGTCCTCGACAAGCAGGCCATGCCCCAGCTGGCCCAGCGCTATCTGCAACTGGCCGAGCCCCCCACTGCCGCACCTTTGTCGAATACGGCGGCACGGCTGCGCAGCCGACTGATCTCCACTGCCGCACAGCAAGCCAGCGTGCGTCAAGCACTGGATCTGCCGCTGGACGTGACCCCGGCGATCTTTTGTCCCGGCGCCGAATTCGGCCCGGCCAAGCGCTGGCCTTCACGGCATTTCGCTGCCCTGGCGCGCTTGCTGGCGGCGGCAGACATTCCCGTCTGGCTGCTCGGTTCGGCCAAGGATGCCACCTTGGGCGATGGCATCGCCCAGATGGCGCAAGGCCAGGCGCTCAATCTATGTGGCCGCACCACGCTGGAACAGGCCATCGATCTGATCGCCGGCGCACGGCTGGTGGTCAGCAATGATTCCGGCCTGATGCACGTGGCCGCCGCGCTGGACCGCCCCCTGTTTGCCCTGTATGGTTCTTCCAGCCCGCTCTATACGCCGCCACTGTCTGCACAAGCGCATATCATTTCGCTCAATGTCGATTGCAGCCCCTGTTTCAAGCGCGCCTGCCCGCTGGGTCATTTCAAGTGCATGGAAGAAATGAAGGCAGAGCGGGTCATGGCTGAAATCCAGCGTGCGGGCCTCGCACTGAATACTGCAATCTGCAATCTGCAATCTGAACGCTGAACCTGAAACCGTCATGCCGTTGAAAAAGCCCATTTACGCCACGCCCAGGGATGCCGAGCAAGCCATGTATGACGCCATGAATCGCGCCGATCTGGAAGCCTTCATGAACGTCTGGGCCGAAGACGAAGAAATCGTCTGCATCCTGCCCAACGGCCCGCGCATCGTGGGTTATGCCAACGTCCGCGAAACCTGGCGGCACATTCTCGAAGAAGGCCAGCGTTTCATCATCAACCCAACCAACACGCACAGCCTGCCGGGCATGTTGATGACCGTCCATAGCGTGTATGAAACCATCACGCTGGCCGAGCGCAACGACGGCTCGTCAGTACAAGTCCTGGCCACCAATATCTTCATTCGCAGCGCCGTGGGCTGGCGCTTGCTGGTGCACCACGCCTCCGCCACCCTGGCCACGCCCGACGAAGAAATCATCAAGACCCTGCACTGAGGCTCAAGCATGGCGCCTTGAATATCGGGCGACAAGAGGATGCGCCATTCCCGCGTATTCACATCATCATCCCCGTCCTTGCCGGACTGAACAAATATCCCATCAGCAAACACAGGTCACCCATCATGAAAACTCCTGCGCAGGAAATCTTCAAGGCTTACGACATACGCGGCATTGTTGATAAGACCCTGACCCCACAAGCCGTGCGCCTGATCGGTCAGGCACTGGGCAGTGAAGCCATCGCCCGCAAGCAAAAAACCCTGGCCGTGGGGCGCGATGGACGTCTGTCCGGCCCGGCCCTGGTCGCCGCCCTGACAGAAGGACTCAACCTGGCCGGGGTCGATGTGCTGGACATCGGCTGCGTGCCCACCCCGCTATCCTATTTCGCTGCTTTTCAGCTGGGCACCCACAGCGCAGTTTCCGTCACTGGCAGTCATAACCCACCCGATTACAACGGGCTGAAAATGGTGCTTGGTGGCGATACCCTGTACGGCGAGCAGATTCAGGCATTGCGCCAGCGTATCGAAAACGGTGATTTGCTCACCGCCAGGAAGCCCGGCAAGACCAAAACAGCCGATGTGCGCGAAGCCTATCTCGAACGCATCGTCAGCGATGTCAAACTGAGCCGACCGATGAAAATCGTCGTTGATTGCGGTAACGGCGTGGCCGGTGAGCTGGCGCCCGAACTGTTCCGCCGCATGGGTTGCGAAGTACTGCCCCTGTATTGCGAAATCGATGGCCGCTTTCCCAATCATCATCCCGACCCTTCCAAGCCGGAAAACCTGCAGGACTTGATCCATGCACTGCAGACCACCGATGCCGAGCTGGGCCTGGCTTTCGATGGCGACGGCGACCGCCTGGGAGTCGTCACCAAGGATGGCGAAATCATCTTTCCCGATCGCCAGTTGATGCTGTTTGCTGCCGACATCCTCACCCGTGAACCGGGCGCCCAAATCATCTATGACGTGAAATGCTCGCGCAATGTCGCGCTCTCTGTGCGTCATCAAGGCGGCCAGCCGCTGATGTGGCAAACCGGCCATGCCATCATCAAGGCCAAACTGAAGGAAACCGGCGCCCCCCTGGCTGGCGAGATGAGCGGCCACATGTTCTTCAAGGAACGCTGGTACGGCTTTGATGACGGCCTTTATACCGGCGCCCGGCTGCTGGAAATCGTCTCGCGCTGGAAAGACGCCAACTGGCCGCTGAAAAACCTGCCCAACGCCATCGCCACGCCGGAACTCAACATCAAGATGCAAGAAGGCCAGCCCCACAAGCTGGTAGCCAAACTGATCAAAGACAGCGTACGCCTGTTTCCCGGCGCGGTGGAACTGAGCTGCATCGACGGCGTACGCGCCGAATACGCTGATGGCTTCGGCCTGGTGCGCGCCTCCAACACCACCCCCGTGGTCGTGCTGCGCTTCGAAGCCGATTCGACCCTGGTCTTGCAGCGCATACAAGAAGAATTCCGTCAGGCCCTGCGCACGCTGCAACCACAGCTTGCGCTGAATTTCTGAACTGGCAGGCACTCCCGTGCCACCCGGCATCGTCAGACTGCATGATCAAAAGTGGATGCGTGAATGAGGGCATGAGCCGATGAGCGGAATCTTCGATTTCCTGCATCGACTGCTGGGTCGGGACAGAAACACTCCCTCGACCCGGACAGCCACCACTGCGCACGTCGCGCCCGCACCACTTGCCGGCGTCGGCCAGAGTCAGCCGACTCACTTTGTTCAAGCTGCTGCCCCTGCCGCAGCAGCCGGATCAACAGAAAATGCTGTTGGCAAGTCCGGTTTCATCTGCCGTGAGCTGATACTCGATCGTCAGCAACAGATTGCCGGCCATGCCTTTGATCTGCCCAGAAAACTGCGCCAGCGCCTGCAGGCGACACATGCAGACACGGAAACGAACGCCGCGACAACGCTGCAGCGCGCCTATGGCGATGCCTTGCTGCGCAGCCTGAGCCAGCTCGACCTGCACGAGCTGCTCGGTAAGCGCCTGGCTTTCGTGCATCTTTCGGCGGCCGCGCTGGGCCATCCGCTGATCGAGCAGCTGCCTGCGCAAAACACCGTCCTGATGCTCTCGCTGGCAGACAGTCCGCCTGTTTCGGCGGCGGCCCTGCAAGCACACATTGATGCACTGCGCCAACGCGGCCTGCGACATGGCTGGCTGTTGCGCAAGCAAACGCTGGTTGCGCAACAGGCGCTGCTGACGCTGGCCAGCCAGGCGGATCATGTGCAGTTTCAGACAGCGGATTTCGACGGCGTGGAGATCAAGACGCTGATCAAACTGCTCAACGACAATCGCCCGACTAATCTGCCCAGACTGCAACTGACGGCAGACGGACTGGCCAGCTTCGACGAATTCAACCTGTGCTTCCAAAGCGGCTTTGATTTTTTCCAGGGTGATTTCATCAGCCGCCGCGACAACTGGCACCCACCCAAAAGCGACATCAACCGCCTGCTGGTCATCAAGCTGCTCAATCTGCTGCGCAGCGACACTGAACTGAATCTCATCGCCCCGCAGCTGACCAGCGATCCGGTACTGAGCTTCAAGCTGCTGCGCTACCTGAACTCGGCGGCGATGGGGCTACAAACGCCGGTGGCCACCATGGACAAGGCTTTGGTGATACTGGGCCGTTCACGCTTCTACCGCTGGCTTTCGTTGCTGTTGTTCGACGTCAAGGCGCCAGGCTATCGCGAACGGGTCTTGATCGAACAGGCACTGACGCGCGCTTTTTTTCTGGAAACGCTGGCCGGCCAGGGGCAATTGCCCAGGGATGGCGACGAACTGTTCCTGCTGGGTCTGTTTTCCATGCTGGATTTGCTGATCGGCCAGCCCTTGATCAGCATCCTCGATCAGGCGCATCTGCCTCAGCCCGTGCATGAGGCATTGCTCGGCAAGTCGGGGCCTTATCGCAATGCGCTGAATCTGGCCATTGCAGCGGAAGCCCCTCATGCCGACGATCTGGAGGCAAGCAGTCGGGTCTGCGGTCTGGATGCCCGGTGCGTAACGCAAGGCAGCATCGCAGCGCTGGCCAAAGCGCGGGAAATAGCAGCACTCAGTGAACACTGAAAACACTGAACACTGAGCACCCGCTGCAGCAGCCGAGGCGGCCCATATGCAGATGCCACACCGGGCACGTCCGATGCAGGCAGCCCAATCCAGCCGCAGCCGCAGCCCACAGCCCACACTCCGCACCCGGTATGCAAATACAAAAAGGGTGTCTTGCGACGCCCTTTTTTACAGACTGCCCCCGATCATCCCGTAGCGACCGAGGCAACCCGCCATCAGGCCTTGCTCACTTCCACCGGTGCGCCACGCGGGGCATGGCTGGGCGCGCCGTAGTACATACGGTAGTGAATCTGATGGTAGCCACCGGCCAGGTGCAGCGCCTTCCACGGGGCTTCCACCGGCTCTTGCTGACCTTTCCAGTCCTTGTGCTGGTAAGGCTCCCAGGCGTGATAAACGATGATTTCACCCGGCATGGTGATCGCCGAAACCTTGACCATGCACTCGAACTCACCATGATGGTTATGCACGCGGATCATGTCACCATCCTTGATGCCACGCTTCTCAGCATCCTTG
>JAHRWT010000016.1 GCA_019105045.1 Sterolibacterium sp. | reverse complement strand
GGGTGCCGTCGGCCATGACGATGAAGCTGGCTTCCTCGCCGTCGAGGAATTCCTCGATCACCACCCGCGCGCCGGCATCGCCCATCCTGTTGTCGAGCAGCATCATGTCGATGGCGGCGTGGGCTTCGGCCAGGTTCATCGCCACCACCACGCCCTTGCCGGCGGCCAGGCCGTCGGCCTTGACGACGATGGGCGCACCTTCGGCAGCGACGTAGGCGTGGGCGGCCTGGGCGTCGGCAAAGGTCTGGAACTTCGCCGTCGGGATGCCGTGGCGGGCCATGAAATTCTTGGCGTAATCCTTGGAACTTTCCAGCTGCGCCGCCGCCTGGGTGGGGCCGAAAATGCGCAGGCCACGGCTGCGGAACAGATCGACGATGCCCGCTGCCAGCGGCGCTTCCGGGCCGACGAGGGTGAAATGCACGTTCTCGCGGCTGGCGAATTCGGCCAGGGCGAGCGGATCGGCGAGCGGCAGGTTCCTCAACTCGCAATCGCGCGCCGTGCCGGCATTGCCGGGGGCCACATAGATGGTCTGCACCTCCGGCGCCTGCGCCAGACGCCAGGCCAGGGCATGTTCACGACCGCCGGAACCGATGACGAGGAGTTTCATATGCGTGAGGAGTAACGGGTGAGGTGTGAGGAGGTAGATGTGGGCAGTGGGGAGTGGGGAGTGGCCACGTCTCGCGCCTTACCCCTCACAACTTACTCCTCACGGGATCAATGCCGGAAATGACGGAAGCCGGTGAATACCATGGCGACGTTCTGCTCGTTGGCTGCCGCGATGACTTCTTCGTCGCGCACCGAGCCGCCAGGCTGGATCACCGCCGTGGCGCCGGCCTGGGCGAGCACGTCGAGGCCGTCGCGGAAAGGGAAGAAGGCGTCCGATGCCACCACCGAGCCGGCCACCGTCAGGCCGTTGTTCTCGGCCTTGATGGCGGCGATGCGGGCGGAATCGACGCGGCTCATCTGTCCCGCGCCCACCCCGGTGGTCATGCCGTCCTTGCAATAGACGATGGCATTCGACTTGACGTATTTGGCGACCCGCCAGGCGAACAGCAGGTCGGCCATTTCCGTGGGCGTGGGCGCGCGCTGGGTGACGATCTTGAGCTCGTTCTGGTTGATCACCGCGCTGTCGGCCGTCTGCACCAGCAGGCCGCCGCCGACGCGCTTGTAATCGAAAGCAGTGGCCGCATTCGGTTGGGCCGCTCCCGCCAGCGGCACCAGCATGACGCGCAGGTTCTGCTTGGCGGCGAACACGGCGCGGGCTTCGTCGGTGATTTCCGGGGCGATGATGACTTCGGCGAACTGCCCGGCCACCGCTTCGGCGGCCGCTTTGTCGATCGCCACGTTGAAGGCGATGATGCCGCCGAAGGCCGAGGTCGGATCGGTCTTGAAGGCCTTGCGGTAGGCTGCCTCTGCCGTGGCAGCCAGCGCCACGCCACAGGGGTTGGCGTGCTTGACGATGACGCAGGCGGCCTGGCTGCCTGCGTTGAAAGCCTTGACGCACTCCCAGGCAGCATCGGCGTCGGCGATGTTGTTGTAGGAGAGCTCCTTGCCCTGCAGCTGCTGGTAGGTGGCGATGCTGCCGGCGGCGGCCTGCGGCTCGCGGTAGAACGCCGCCGACTGGTGCGGGTTCTCGCCATAGCGCAGGGTGTCCACCCGGTCGAAAGCCAGGTGCAGACGCTCCGCGTACGGGCCGGGCTGGTTCCGTTCGTCCAGGCTGGTCAGCCAGTTGCCGATCATGCCGTCGTAGCGGGCCGTGTGCACGAATGCCTTTTTCGCCAGGGCAAAGCGCGTGGCATGGCCGAGCGCGCCGGCATTGGCTTTCAGTTCCGCGACGATGCCGGCGTAATCTTCCGGATCGGTGACGATGCCCACGCCGCCCTGTTCGTTGCCATGATTCTTCGCCGCCGCGCGCACCATGGTCGGGCCGCCGATGTCGATGTTCTCGATGGCGTCTTCCAGCGTGCAGCCGGGCTTGGCGACGGTCTGGGCGAAAGGATAGAGATTCACCACCACCAGGTCGATGCGCTCGATGCCGTGCTCGGCCATGGTCTGCAGATGCTCGGGCAGATCGCGGCGGCCGAGGATGCCGCCATGGACTTTGGGATGCAGGGTTTTGACGCGGCCATCGAGCATTTCCGGGAAGCCGGTGTAGTCCGAAACTTCGGTGACCGGCAGGCCGGCATCGCGCAGGAGTTTCGCCGAGCCGCCAGTAGACAGCAGCTTGATGCCGAGCGCGTGCAGTTCGCGGGCCAGTTCGACGGCGCCGCGCTTGTCGGAAACGCTGATCAGGGCCTGGGTGATGTTTGCCATGAGTGAGGGGTGGGAAGTGAGTGAAGTGATGGGTGGGTTACAGCAACTGGTATTCGGTAAGCTTGCGGCGCAGGGTGTTGCGGTTGATGCCGAGCATTTCGGCGGCCACGGTCTGGTTGCCGTCGGCCTGCTTCAGCACCGTTTCCAGCATCGCGCGCTCGACATTCGAAACCACCATGGCGTGGATGTCGTGCGGCTTCTCGCCCTCCAGGTCGCGGAAGTAACGATTCAGGGTGCGGCGCACGCAATTGGCCAGATCATTCGAACTCATGCGGCAAGAACCTCGTCGGCAGCGGCGGAAAATGCAGGAAGCGTGGCAGCGGCTTCGTGCTCGAAACGCTCATGCGTCTGGGCATGGGCGAGGAAGAAATCGTCGGTGGCCTGCAACTGGTCGCGCACGTTGCCCAGTTGATTCATGGCATGGCGGAAAGTCGCCGCGCCGGCGATGCCCCTGGTGTACCAGGCGATGTGCTTGCGGGCGATTTTCACCCCCGTGTCTTCGCCGTAGAACGCATACAGGTCGGCCAGGTGCTGGCGCAGGATGCGATGAATCTCGCTCACCGACGGCGCCGGCAGGAGCTCGCCGGTGTTCAGGTAATGCTCGATCTCGCGGAACAGCCAGGGCCGGCCCTGGGCGGCGCGGCCGATCATCAGGCCGTCGGCCTTCGTGTAATCGAGAACGCAACGGGCCTGCTGCGGCGTGCCGATGTCGCCATTGGCGATGACCGGGATGCGCACCCGCGACTTCACCAGGGCAATGGTGTCGTACTCGGCCGCGCCCCGGTACTGGTCGGCGCGGGTGCGGCCATGGATGGCAATGGCGCGCACGCCGCTGTCTTCGGCGATGCGCGCGATGGCCGGGGCATTCTTGTTTTCGCGATTCCAGCCGGTGCGGAATTTCAGCGTCACCGGCGTCTGCGGCACGGCATCGACCACGGCTTCGAGGATCTTCGCCACCAGCGCTTCGTCCTGCATCAGGGCCGAGCCGGCCATGACATTGCAGACTTTCTTCGCCGGGCAGCCCATGTTGATGTCGATGATCTGGGCGCCATGATCGACGTTGTGTTTCGCCGCCTCGGCCATCATCTGCGGATCGGCGCCGGCGATCTGCACCGAGATCGGCTCGACCTCGCCGTCGTGATTCGCCCGGCGCAGCGTCTTGGCACTGCCGTAGAGCAGCGAGTTGGACGTCACCATTTCGGAAACCGCCAGGCCCGCGCCCAACTGCTTGCACAGCTGGCGAAACGGCCGGTCGGTCACCCCGGCCATGGGAGCCACGAACAGATTGTTCCTGAGCGTGTAACCAAGAAATTCCATGGACTGTCGCGGCCTCAAACAACGGAACCGCGAATTTTACCGCAAACCGTGGATGAGCGTCCTGCCCCTGAAGTGAGGAAGGTGCTTTTGAGCCTGTTCCGGCCCTGGGCGGCAGGGGATCTGTGGGGTCAGCCGCGCAGACCGTACATCAACCGTCGGCTCAGACCATGTCGCAGGCCCGGCAGCAGATCGAGGGCAAGCAGGCCCAGGCCACGGCCGCGACGCAATAGCGTTTGATCGTTGCTGAACAGACGCACCAGGCCATCGGTGAAGCCTATCAGGGCACGCCGATCGAACTGCCTGCGGCGGGCGTAGCCTTGCAATACCGGGCGGGCACCGGGGTCACTGCCGGCCGGCAGCTCGGCCAGGGTCTGCGTCAGCGTCATGACATCGCGCAAACCCAGGTTGAAGCCCTGGCCGGCGACGGGGTGCAGGGTCTGGGCGGCATTGCCCAGCCAGACGCAGCGCTCGGCCACCGGCTCAGACCGGTAGCGCAGTTGCAGGGGAAAAGCCTGTCGGGGAACCGGGACGTCGCTCACGAACTGCAGACGCTGACCAAATCCGGCCTGCAGTTGCTGGATGAAGGCGGCATCATCCAGCGCCAGCAGCTCATCAACCTTGGCGGAAGCGCAGCTATAGACCAGATTGTAGCTGTGCGGCTCCTGCAGGGGCAGCAAGGCGACCGGGCCGTGAGGAGTAAAACGCTCCCAGGCCTGCTGGCTATGCGGCTCAAGGCTGCGCACGGTGGCGACCAGACCATGCTGACCGTAATCGCGCACTTTGATGGTCTCCTGATCGGCATTCCAGGACGTGCCTTCGGCATACACCACCAGCCGGGCCGAGCAATGGTAGCCCGATACAGCTTGCAGCCAGACCTGCCGGGCGTCATGGTTGAGATGGGCGATGCGGGTTTGCGCCTGATAATCGATCCAGCCCGCTGCAATTTCAGGCGTCATGGCAGCATCGAGGACCTTGACCAGCGCCGACAGCGGCAGCACCTGACCCAATGCGGGTACCTGCTCTTCATGGGCCTGCATCAGGCTGCGGCCAAAACCGCCCTGCTGGGAAATATGGATGCTGGCAATCGGACTGGCCTGTCTGGCCAGGGCTTCCCACACCCCCAGCCATTGCAGGCTGAGCTGGGAACCATGGGACAAGGCCAGCACGCGCGCATCCTGGCTGGCAGCGCCACGTGGGCGCGCATCGAGCAGGCGGCATTTGATACGGCGGCGCGCAAGCGCCAGTGCCAGAGTCATGCCGCTGGGGCCACCGCCGATGATGGTGATCTGCGGTGAGGTCTCCTGAGGGGCAAAAGCGGGCGGATTCGCCAGTTGCGTACTGAAATACATAGGCTGGACCATCAGGCCTGCTCCCGGCCGGCGGCCATCAGGGCTTCGATGGCCGCGATGGTTTTCGGCGCTTCATGGGTCAGGATGTCGCAACCTGCCGCCGTGACCAGAGCATCGTCTTCGATGCGCACGCCGATGTCGTGAAAAGCGGCGGGTATGTCGTCGGCCGCGCGGATGTAGCAGCCAGGTTCCACCGTCAGCACCATGCCGGCCTGCAGGTTCAGCCAATCTTCGCCTTGCTTGTAATCACCGGCGTCATGCACATCGCGCCCCAGCCAGTGGCCCGTGCGATGCATGTAGTAACGTTTGTAGGCTTCGCTTTCGATGATGCCATCAAGACTGCCTTGCAGCAGTTTCAGATCCAGCAAGCCCTGGGCCAGGACGCGCACGGCCGCTTCATGGGGGGCCATGAAACTGGCGCCGGGCCGGATGCTGTCGATGGCGGCTTGCTGCGCGGCCAGAACCAGCTGATAGACGTCGGCTTGCGCGGCCGTAAAACGACCATTGACCGGGAAAGTGCGGGTGATGTCGCCCGCATAACCCTGGTATTCGCCGCCCGCATCGATCAGCAGCAGCTCGCCATCCCCGAGCGGCTGATCGTTGGCAACATAGTGCAGGATGCAGGCATTGGCACCGCCTGCCACGATGCTGGGATAGGCCGGTGCGACGCAGGCTTGACGACGGAATTCGTGCAGCAGTTCGGCTTCGATGGCGTATTCGTACAGACCCGGCCGACAGGCCCGCATGGCGCGACGATGAGCCGCGGCGCTGATTGTGGCTGCCTGGCGGAGCTTGGCGATTTCGTCCTCGTCCTTGATCAGACGCATGCCGTCGAGCAGCTGGCGCAGATCATGGATACGGGCCGGCACCTGCGCGCCGCTGCGTGCCTGCTGGCGCAGCTTGTTCAAAGCCCGCAGCAGACGCTGATCCCAGGCAGTCTCATGGCCCAGGCTGTACCACAGGGTCGGCTGATGGGTGAGCAGCTCGGCCAGACGTTCGTCGAATTCGTGGATGCTGTAGGCGGCTTCGAAACCAAAAGCTTCCCGGGCGGCCTCGGGGCCCCAGCGGTGACCATCCCAGATTTCGCGCTCGACATCCTTGTCACGGCAGAACAGCAGACTTTGCGCAGGCCCGGTTGCCGTTGCCGCGATCAGCACCAGGACCGCATCAGGCTCATCGAACTGGCTCAGGTAGTGAAAGTAGCTATCCGGCCGGTAGGGATAGGCGGTGTCGCGATTGCGCAGGCGCTCAGGCGCCGTCGGCAGGATGGCCACACCGCCGCCTTGGGCGTGCATCAGGTCGAGCAGGCGTTGGCGGCGGGCAAGGCAAGGCTGGATGTTCATGGTGTGCGCGGCCTTCAGGGCTGCGCCGGACTTGGGGTCAGACGGCGATCCAGGGCGGCCAGTTGTTCGGGCGTACCCAGATTTTCCCACAGTGCGTCCAGACGCGCGCCCTGGATGCGGCCCTGGGGAATGAGCTGGTCGAGCAGGGGACGCAAAGGCAGTTTCTGATTGGCTGCCAGGCGGGCAAACATTTGCGGCCGGAACATGCCGAAGTTGGCATAGGTCAGGCGCGGCTCGCCGGCCAGCTGCAAATAACCATCCACCAGAGCGAAATCGCCATCGGGGTGCCAAGCCGGGTTGGCCACCATCCACATCAAGGCGTCGGCCTCCGGTGCCAGCCGGGCCTGGGCCAGCAGCTGGCGGTAATCGCAATCGCAATAGATGTCGCTGCTCACCACCAGAAAAGGCGCATCGCCCAGCAGCGGCAGCGCCTGGCGGATGCCGCCGGCGGTCTCCAGCGCTTCCTGTTCGGCTGACCACTGGATGCTTACGCCCCACTGTCGTCCATCGCCCAGGGCGGCAAGCAGGTATTCGCCCAGATGCGCGTGATTGATCACCAGTTCGGTAATGCCTGCCGCTGCCAGACGTTCGATCTGCCAGACGATCAAAGGCTTGCCGGCCACAGGCAGCAAAGGTTTGGGCAGGCGGTCACTCAGGGGCCGCATGCGGTTGCCGCGACCGGCGGCGAGCAGCATGGCTTTCATGGCAGGCAGTAACAGAGATTACAGGCAGGAGTCAGACGGGGGCCAGACTCCAAACACACTGGCCCACCGCATGGGTGGGCCAGTGGCATGGGTGGGGAGAAGCTTACTCGCCGCGGCGCAGCTTGGCCAGCCAGTGTTCCATCAGTTTGCCGGCGGCTTCACGACCGCCCAGGCCAAAGGAGAGGGCAACGGCAACGGCAATCGAGCCCAGCGTCAGGCCGAAGGCGAGATTCACGATGTCATCGGCAATCCCCATGGCGCGCAGCCCCATGGCGGTGACCAGCGCCAGGATGGCATAGCGGGCAATCCGCGCCAGACCTTTGCTGTGCTCGCCGCTGGCCTGGTCGATCGCTTCACAGGCGACATTGGCCAGCCAGTAGCCGACGACAAAAATCACGCCGCCCAGCAAGATGTCACCGGCAAAACGGATGAACGTGGTGACGATGTCGCTGACCTGGTCGAAACCCAGTTGCGAAGCGGCTTCTACACAGGCGAACAGCATGGCGAAGAAGAACACCAGGCGGCCGGCAAACATCGAAGCCGACGTCCTGGCAAAAGCAGGAGCCAGATTGATGCGTTCAGGCAATTGATCAAAGCCCATGGTTGCCAGCAGGCCGGCCAGCAGTTTGCTGGCAAAGCTGGCCACCAGCCAAGTGACGGTGAGTATCAGGGCGGCGGCGATGATGTCCGGGATGGAAAGCATAATCATCGACAGCATGTCGGTGGCCGGGCGTGAAATCGCTTCGATTTTCAAAGCGTCGAGTGCGGAGATCAGCGAAGGAATGAACACCACCAGAAACACCAGCACACCGAGGATGCGCGACAAGCGGGTGTTTTCGTTCAAGCCGGCGAAATTGCCCAGACCATCGATGCCGGCGGTGTGCGTAAGGTTGATGACGATGTTCTTCAGCACCGTGGCCACGATCCAGCCGACACCGCCGATGACCAGCGCTCCCACGGCATTGGGCAGCATGTCGAGCACGCGGGCGACCATGTCGCGCAGCGGGTCGAGCAGACCTTCCATTTGCAGCGTGCCGAGGATGGCCGGCAGAAACAGCAGGATCACCAGCCAGAACAGGGCCTGAGCCAGGCTTTCGGCAATCGGCGGCATTCTGGCGTGTTCGGCCAGGCTTTCATCGAGCTGGGTACGATCCAGCCCTTTGATCACCAGGGTGCGCACGATGCTGGCCAGCAGCCAGGCCACCAGTGCCAGCAGGGTGGCGCTCAGCAGACGCGGCGCATACTGGAAAATTTCATTGGCCAGCGCCGAGAAGGGCGCTGAAATCACCGTCAGCCCCAGGGAATTGAAGATACCGATCAGCACCAGCAGGATGACGGTCCAGAACAGCAGGATGGCGATGATGCCTTCGATATCCAGGCGATAGCCCGTCAGGCTCTGGAAGTGCTGGTTGATGCCCAGCCTGGACAGTCCAAGGCGCACGCCGGCACGCAAGGATACGGCGATGACCCAGCCGATGACGAAAATCACCAGCGCGCCCAGAAGATAGGGAATCTGCCCACCCAGTGTGTTCTGCAATGAGTTCCACAGTGCATTGACGTCCATGCCTGGCTCCTTGTCGTTGTATGCGGGCTTTACATGGTAACCGCATTTGCTCCCATGTCAGCAGCAAATGTCAAAACGCCTGCAGCAAAACGGCCAGGGTGAGGCTGAAAGTGCAGGACGCTCAGAACGTATAGCCCACTTCAAGCGGACGGGCTTCCACTTCGTCCAGCAGTTTGAGGAAAGGCCCCAGTTCCCGGTAGCGATCGCAGGCCGTGCGCAGGTGTTTCATCACCAGCGGCATGTCCTTGAGATAGTTTTCCTTGCCGTCGCGGTGATAAAGGCGGGCAAAAATGCCCAGCACCTTGATGTGCCGCTGCACGCCCATCCATTCGTAATCGCGATGGAATTCGCCAAAATCACTGCGCACCGGCACGCCTGCACGACGGGCGGCTTCCCAGTAGCGGATCAGCCAGTCCAGCGTCTGCTCCTCATCCCATTCGATATAGGCGTCCTTGAACAGCGAAACCAGGTCATAGCTGAGCGGGCCATAGACGGCGTCCTGGAAATCGATGATGCCGGGGTTGGTCTCTGCCGTCGTCTGCCGCATCAGATTGCGCGAGTGATAGTCGCGATGCACAAAAACGCGCGGCTCGGCGAGATTGACTTGCAGGATGCGGGCAAACGTCTGCTGCATGACATTGCATTGATCAGGGCTGAGTTCCACGCCCAGATGACGGGCCAGATACCAGTCGGGGAACAGCATCAGCTCGCGTTCGAGCAGCGCGTGATCGTAGTCGGGCAATACGCCCGGCCGGCTGGCCAGCTGGATGTGCACCAAAGCGCGTCCGGCAGCCTCGTACAGCGGGCGTGCCTGGCCGGGGTCGGCTTGCAAGGCGGCCAGATAGGTCGTGCTGCCCAGATCGGAAATCAGCAGAAAACCGCGTTCCAGATCTTCGGCAAGCAATTCGGGCACATGCACCCCGGCCTGGGCAAACAGCGCGCGGATGCGCAACCAGGGTGTGCAGTCTTCGTGGCTGGGCGGAGCATCCATGACGATGGCCGTGCGGCCATCGTCGAAACTGACGCGAAAATAGCGACGAAAACTGGCATCGCTAGAGGCCGGATCGAGCTCAAAACGCTGCTGCGGATAAAGCTGTTCGAGCCAGCGGCTAATCAGTTGTTGGCGTTCCATGGAAGCTTTTTGGGAAAATCCCAGGCCAGGCAAGTTAAAATCGACCGATTCTAGCATTCGCTCCAGCCGCCTTCTGGCCGCTGACCCGTCTTTCCGATCGGATCCCCATGCGCTTTACCCGGCGTAACCCCGCTATCTGCCCTGTAGTGCATCCCGCAACGTCCCGTCCGCTGTTGCGACCGCTTTGCCTGTTGACCTTGGCGGCGTTCAGTTTGACGACTCAGAGCCATGCGAAAACCCAGGCGAGCGCAGCCCGCATCCCCACGCTGATCGATGCCGACCACATTACCGGGCAAAGCGATGTCGAAACGACCGCCGAAGGCAATGTATTGCTGCGTAAGGCCGACAGCATACTGACGACCGACAAGCTCATTTACCGTCAGCGCGATGATGAAGTCGAAGCGATGGGTCAAGTGGAACTGCGTCAGGAAGGCGAAGTCATCCGGGGCCCCTACCTGAAGCTACGGCTGTCCGACAACCTGGGGTATTTCGATCAGCCGCACTACAGCATCCAGCGTCAGCCCAGCCATGTCGATCCGGCGGCCCCCCAGCAAATGACCGTGGGCAGCGGCCAGGCCGGGCGCATCGATTTCGAGGGCAAGAATCACTATCGCCTGTTCAATGCCACGTACAGCACCTGTGGCCCGACCGATCCGGCCTGGTATGCCCGCGCCAGTGAAATCCAGCTCGATTACGACACGGAAACGGGGGATGCGCATTCGGCCACGCTGGTATTCAAGGACGTGCCCATGCTGTATTCGCCCTGGCTCACGTTCTCGCTCAACAACCGGCGCAAAAGCGGTGTGCTGGCACCGACTTTGGGCACCACCAGCAAAAGCGGTTTTGAAATCTCCGTGCCCTATTACTGGGCGATTGCGCCGAATCTGGACATGACCTTGACGCCGCGGCTGATGACCAAGCGCGGTGTCGCCCTGGGCAGCGAAATCCGTTACCTGGACGCCAATTACAACGGCAGCCTGCAAAGCGATGTCCTGCCCGATGACCGTCTGGCCCATCGTCGCCGCAGCAGTTACAACTTCATGCACAACCAGAACTTCGGTCGTGGTTTCAGCGGCAATCTGGAGTTGAACGGCGTTTCCGACGATACCTATTTCAGCGATCTTTCATCGCGGATGACCAAGATCGCGCAGAACAATCTGGTTCGCCAAGGCTCGGTGGGTTATGCCAGCAACTGGTGGAGCGCGACTTTGCTGGCGCAAAGTTTCCAGACCTTGCAGGATCCAGCCCTGCCGCCAGTCGGCATGCCTTACAGGCGGCTGCCACAGCTGAATCTGCGGGCAAGCCGCGCGGACCTGCCCATGGGGGTGCAGTTCGACTTTCAGGGTGAATTCGTCAAGTTTGCCCATCCGACGCAAATTGAAGGCGCGCGCAGCGTGCTCTATCCGCAGCTGTCGTTGCCGCTGCAGACGGCCGCTTTCAACCTGACGCCCAAAATCGCTCTGCATACGACAACGTATCGCCTCGATAATCCGCTCCCCGGCCAGCGCGAGCGCATCAGCCGCAATGTGCCTTTGTTCAGCCTCGATGGCGGCGTAGTGTTCGAGCGGCCCGTCCAGTGGTTCGAGCGCGAACTGACGCAAACGCTGGAGCCCCGGTTTTATTACTTGCGCGTGCCCACACGCGATCAGCAAGACATTCCGGTTTTTGACAGCGGGCTGACCGACTTCAATTTCGCCCAGATTTTTTCGGAAAACCGCTACAGCGGCTCGGACCGCATCAATGATGCAAACCAGCTGACAGTGGCGGTGACTTCGCGCTTCATCAATCCCGCCACGGGAGCCGAGCTGTTGCGCGCGGCTTTTGGCCAGCGCTATTACTTCCAGGATCAGACCGTCACTTTGCCCGGCGAAGTGGCCCGCACTTCCCGCAGCGCGGATCTGCTGGCCGCCGTATCGGGTGAAGTGCGCTCCTACCTGATGCTGGATTCGGCCTTGCAGTACAGTCCGCGCGACAACCGCATCAACCGTTTGTCGCTGGGCGGACGCTATCAACCCGCGCCCGGCAAAGTGCTGGCCGCCAGCTATCGCTACAACCGCGACCTGATCCAATCCACTTCTGCCAACAATTTGCGCCAGATCGATCTGGCCGCGCAATGGCCTTTGACCGGCGGCTGGAGCGGCGTGGTGCGCTACAACTATTCGCTGGCCGACCATCGCATCATCGAAAGCATCGGCGGTCTGGAATATCATGCCGATTGTTGGACTTCGCGTTTCGTGCTGCAGCGCATCGCCACGGCCACGGGAGATTCGAGCACGGCGTTTTTCATCCAGCTCGAATTGAACGGTTTTTCCAGTATCGGCTCCAATCCGCTGGATCTGTTGAAACGCAGCATCCCGGGCTATGACCGCTACAACCGCAACACCCGCAGCAACTCATCGGCGGCGCCATGAGCCGCACTGTACTGATGGCCTGATGGTTCTATGGTCTGATGGTTTACTCCCCCACTTCATTCGACATGCCCATGAAAGCTATTCTTGCCTCGCTGTTCCACGCCTTGTTGCTGGCCATGCTCATTCCCAATGCCATCGCGGCCACGGCCAAGCCGCAGTTGATCGATCGCATTGTTGCCGTGGTCAATGAAGAAGCCATTACGGCCAATGAGCTTCATGACCGGCTGCAAACTGTCGAACGCCAGCTGCGTGCGCAAAACATAGCCACGCCGCCCCGGGACATCCTGCAAAAACAGCTGCTGGAACGCATGATCACGGATCGCATCCAGCTGCAGCTGGCCAAGGAAAGTGCAATCCGTGTCGATGATGTGCAGCTGGACAGCTATCTGCGGCGGATTGCCGAATCCAATCAACTGAGTCTGGCCGAATTCCGCCACAATCTGGAGCAGGATGGCATCATCTGGAGCAAATTCCGCGACGAAGTGCGCGATGAAATGACCATAGGCCGCATCCGCGATCGTGAAGTCGATAGTCGACTGGTGATTTCCGATGCCGAAGTCGATGATTATCTGGCCACGCCGGCCGCCAGTTCAGCGGGTGGAGAAGATTACAACGTGGCTCACATCCTCATCCGCGTGGCGGATCGCACCGGTCCGGAGCAGCTGATGCTGGCGCGCGGCCGGGCTGAACAGGCGCTGACCCAGCTGCAGCGCGGTGATGATTTCGCCCAGGTGGCGGCCAGCTATTCCGATGCCCCCGATGCGATGAACGGCGGCGTGCTGGGGCCACGCCCCCTCGATCGTCTGCCGCCGCTGTATGCCGACGCCCTGCGCAACCTGCAGGCCGGTCAGGTGAGCCCCATCCTGCAAAGTCCAGCCGGCTATCACATCATCAAGCTGATCGACCGCAGTGCAGCCGGCAAGTCGATTCCCGCCTTGCGCCAGACCCACGCCCGCCACATCCTCATCAAGGTCAATGAGCTGGTGCCGGATGCCGAAGCCAAGCGCAAAGCCCAGCTGCTCAAGGAGCGTCTCGACAAGGGGGCGGATTTTGCGGAAATTGCGCGCAGCAATTCCAATGATCTGTCCGCCGCCAAAGGGGGCGATCTGGGCTGGCTGTATGAAGGCGATACCGTGCCTGAATTCGAGCGGGCCATGAATGCCTTGAGCGTGGATGAAATCAGCGCACCCATCAAATCGCCTTTTGGCTGGCACATCATCCAGGTGCTCGGCCGGCGCATCGAAACCACCTCCGTCGAGCGCCAGCGTCTGGCCGCCCGCCAGGCCCTCCGCGAAAGCCGGCTGGATGAGGCCTATCAGGACTGGATACGCCAGATCCGCGATGCGGCTCACGTCGAAATCCGTCTGGATGAGCGTTGATGCCGGCAGGCCCGCAGATCGTCATCACCAGCGGCGAGCCGGCCGGCATCGGCCCCGAGCTGTGCCTGACGCTGGCCCGGCATGATTTCCCGGTCCGCCTGGTCATACTCGCCGACCGCAATCTGCTCGCCGAGCGGGCGCGGCTGATCGGCGCAGACCTGGACTCGGACCTGAAGCAACTCGAAGCGCGCTGCGAAATCCGCCACGTGCCGCTCTGCGCGCCCAGCCAGCCGGGGCAGCTGGCGCGTGAGAATGCCGCCTACGTCATCGAACTGCTCGACCAGGCGCTG